>JAKSVT010000009.1 GCA_024407875.1 Alphaproteobacteria bacterium | reverse complement strand
CCTGGTTCCAGGACTTTCACCTGTAGATTATGCACATGCCGCGCACACCAAAAAAAACTTTACAACATATAACATTGTAAAGTTTTGTGAATATCTAGTTTAATAAAAAACTAAACTGTAAAATTTACATATAATCCTTTACCTGATGTATAATCAGGTGCTTGGTCTATAGATTGTTGAATTATATCAGCAACTGCTTGTGCTTGCTCTTGTCCTGCTTTCATTGTCTTAAGAGCCATATTCTGTTGTATTGAACTTTGGTCCATTAAAAGCATATATTGAGCTAATCCATATGCACTCGTATCTATACCACCCATACAAAAACCTCCTTTTGGTTCTCCGTACAATTATATGGTAGCACTTTTTAAACATTCGTCAAACAATTTTTCACTTTTATTACAAACGAAAATCTATAGAAAAGACATTTTCGACAAAAAAAGTTGACAAAAATTTATTTTTATATAGAATAAAACAAATAATTTTTTAAGGGATATAGCTATGTCTGAATTACAACAAGTCTTTGCAAAGCCACAAAAAATAGAAGATATCAATGCAGAAAAACCTCTAATTGACATTGATTTATCAATGTGTATTCCTGGTTTAAAACCTAGAATGATTAGACTTATAAATACAATTGCTCAATATTCTCCTATTGGCAAGGAATTGTTAGAACAAGCACAAAAAGATGGCTATAAAATGATGATGATTGGTGCATCAGGTTGGTCAGGACAAGTCATGAAAGATGAAAAAATGCTCATGCTTAATTCTGTAGAATCTGATAATTATCTCGTAGAAGTTATGAGCCACGAATGTCGTCATATTCAACAATTTGCTAGAAATGTTCCTTTTACAACTGAAGAATATACAATAAAAGATGGCATTAGATTACATAGAGCAAAAGAAGCTGATTGCGAAGCAACAGGAGCTGCTGTTGCACATCAAGTTTCTGTAAATGCTGGATTACCTGAAGTTTGGGAATCTTTTAAAGCTGAACGAAAAGAAATTGCTCAAGGATTTGAAAATGCTTGTAAAGATAAAACAAATCCAGAAGTTTCCCATGAAATGCTTCAAGGAGCATTTAATGGTTGGTATAAAGAGCCACAATTACAAGAATTATACGAAACAGGATATGTATTAAACGGATTATGCAATTCTGTATATAATGAGAAAGTTCCATTTGATAAAGTATTTCAAAAGAAAACAACATCAGCTCAAATAGTCAAAACTGTCTGTGCTGATAATAAAGGTGGCTGTTATTGGGAAGAAAATTTAAATGTTTTAAATGAACCTGAAAAATGTTTAATTAACGATTCTTCAATGTACAGAATTAATCAGGTACTTTGTGGAATGGAAAAACTAGGTGGAAAACCACAAGATTATTCTCATATGGATATGCCAAGAAGAGAAGAATATTTGGCTAAAAAAGAACAGGAAAAATCTAAGAATGATGAAAAAATAATGCAAAAAGCAATAAGACAAAAATTATCTATGAGAAATAGATAAAACTTATTAAAATTTAAAAAAATTCTTGCATTATTTGACACTCTCTTATAAATTATTAAGCACTTAAATTATCTTATGAATATTTTTTTCAAAGGAGTATATATTCATGAAAACACGTTTGTTAACAGTTTTAGCAACAGTAGCTATGGTTTCAGCTTGTGCATCTACATCAACAGATGAAGAATTTGCAGAAAATGATGCTCCAGTAGCTGTAAATGAAACACGTAATATCTCTGCTGACGCAACAGATCGCGTATTCTTTGGTTTTGACCGTTCAGATTTGTCAGCTGAAGCTCGTGCAACATTAGACAAACAAATCGAAGTTTTAAGAGAAGACGATTCAAAGATTTTGGTTGAAGGTCATACAGATGATCGTGGTACAGAAGAATACAACATGGCTTTAGGTGAACGCCGTGCTGCAGCTGTAAAGAACTACATGATTTATCAAGGTATCTCTGCAGATCGTATCGACACAATTTCATACGGAAAACGTCAACCAGCTGTTGCTGGAATGGATGAATCTGCATGGAGTCAAAATCGTCGTGCACAAACAAAGGTTGCAAAATAAGTTTCCTTTCATTGTAAAAACATAAAAAGCGCAGTTATTTAATAACTGCGTTTTTTGTTTACAATATTCACAACTATGCTATAATTCCGCAAAACTTTTTTCCCATTTTTCTTGGAGATTATAATGAAAAAAATAGTTACTGCATCTTTAATAGCAGCTTCATTAATTTATTCATCAAATGCATTTGCTGTAGGGAATGGTGGTAACACAACACCACAAAGGTTTATTAATGCAAATAAAAAAAGTGATATTGAATTAGAAATGTCAGGCTTCTTAACATGGTATGTAGCGGCCTCCAATCAAAAAAAAGATTTGTATACATCAAGTGAAGACAGCAGAGATCATCATGGGAGAAAACAAACTGGAAATGATAACATTGGGTTAATTTCTGATTCTGAAATTGATTTTGAAGGATCTTATCAATTTGAAGATGGCGAAGGGCACGATACGCATAAATTATCTTTTCACTTAGGACTTGATGCTGTTCGTGGTGATATTGATGTTGATGAAAGCTATATTCAATTACAAAACAATTATGGACGTTTTGTTGTAGGTAATTATAGGAACGTAGGCAAAGCAATGGCTGTTCGTGCACCTGACATCAGCAAAATGGGAATATCTTCAACAAACGCTACCAATTTTGTTAAAATGACAGATGGTTTAGCTGTTAACCAAACAGAATATTCTCACGTTGATAAAAATACTGCTAAGATTGCTTATTTTACCCCTAAAATTAATGGCATTCAAATTGGT
Organism: Alphaproteobacteria bacterium; assembly: GCA_024407875.1. GTDB lineage: Bacteria > Pseudomonadota > Alphaproteobacteria > CAAGCB01 > CAG-977 > UBA2903. Next base: position 59,611 of record JAKSVT010000009.1, on the reverse strand, counting down.
GTTGACGTAATGGCCTCAGACTCATCCTTAGAACCAAAAAACACATCTTACGATAATAAAAAAGTAAGATTTGATAGAGCTGCAGATGCCGTAATTAAGTACACAACTAAAATTAATGATTATGATTTTGCTGCTAGTTTCACTTACGATTACACTCATCCAACATTCAAAGGAGCTTTAAGTAATTTAGAGGGAATTAAAGATGAAAAAGATATCCATCAATACGGATACGGTATTCGTTTCGGTCAAAAAAACTGGGAGTTTGGTGGAACCTTCCGCAAAGTAAACGCCTCTGTTGATATTGGAAAAGAAATGAAATACAAAGGCAGAAACATCGAAAAGGGTTGGAACTGGTCTGCAGGTTATTTATATAAATGGGGCAAATACCGTATGTCTGCAAGTATTTTGCAATCAAGAGCCAAAAACTTCTATAAGCGCAACAAGAACGATGTATTCACTATTGGAATTTTAGCTTTTGACTACATACCTGTAAACGGCGTTAACTTATATACAGAAGCTGGTTATATTGATATGGATTCCGCTGCAGACACTTCAAAAAGAACAAGCAGAACTCCTTTCTTAGTAGCTGGTATAGCTTTAAACTTCTAATTAACTAATTAATATGAATATGAGATTTTATTTAATATCTTTTTTTTGTTTATTATCATTATGCGCTTGTTCAAGTGATAGCACTAGAACTGTTGAATACACATATCCAGAAACATATGAATCAGAAACTATTAAAACAGGTCCTGATGACAGATTGTTTGGCGGATTATTTAAATATTCTGCAAATTCGGAAGAATTAATCGAAAAGATGCAGAAAATGAGCAATAATCAAAATGAAGAAACTAAGGAAGAAGTTGTTCAAGAAAAAGAAATTCTTCCCCAAAAGAAATATTGGGATAAAACATTATTTGTATTCTCTCAGTATCCTATTGAACAAAATGATGCTTCTCATGGTTTAATTTCTACAGAATGGTTTAATATAGAACCTAAGCGTCAAATTAAAATAAACGCTTATGTTTCTCAAGAAGACGTAAAAGTTAATGTCCTCGTTAGAAATTATGACGCAACACTTGGCTGGATAAATTCATCTAACGATGAAAAATATGCTGATAAAATTTATAAGCAAATTACTCAAGAAAATTAAAGTAAATTTCCACGTTTAATTTTACCTGTGCCAGCATAAAGATTTTTTGCTAAATATTCCCAAGCTTCTTTATTAGGGGCAGAAATAATGTTTCTCACATCCATTAAAGGCTGATATTTGCCACCATCAATAAATGCTGTATAGCCGCCAGCTTCTTCATGTAAAAGAATTCCAGCACAATGGTCCCAAGGTTTAATAGTTTTTGTTCTATAAGCCGAATAATCAGCATTTCCGGATATAATTAACATATAGTTATATGCAGCAGATCCCCAATACAACGGCTCAACTAAATTCTTATCCTTAAATCCAACATTTCTCCCAACTGCACCAATCATTTTTGATAAATCTTCAACTTTGCTTACATGCAATTGTTTTCTGTAATCTTTACCTTTAAAAAAGGCTCCAGAACCTTTTTCTCCTAAAATCATTCCTTTTGTTGTCGGTTTATAAAGCCATCCAGAAACAGTTTCACCTTTATAAACTAAAGCTACAACCATACCAAATTCACTATATCCTGAAGAAAAATTCATAGTTCCATCAACCGGATCAATAACCCATACAGGAGCATCTTCTGATTTTAAATATTCTAAAACATTAGGGTCCTTAAATGCAGCCTCTTCTCCTACTACTAATGATCCTGTCATAAGTTTTGAAAGCGCATCTGTTAACCTTGTCTCTGCCGCAACATCAGCTGTTGTAACCAAATCATCTGCTGACGATTTTGTATTAATATCTCCAATTGACAAATTTTTAAATCTTGGCAAAACTTCAATTTCTGCTACTTCTGCCATAATATCACCAACAATATCAATTTCAGGAAATTTCAACATACTTCACCTGTGGATATAATTTTACAATTTTTTTTAAACTTACTTCTTCAATTTTAATTGTCAAAATAATTTTATCATCATCATCTAATCTTAATAAAACATTTGCATTTTTATAAATATCAGACAAACATTTGCCTTCTGAAGCTTTTATTATTATTTTGTACTTCTTATCTTTTTTTGATAATTCAGCGTCAATAACAGACAAAAGTTCTTCAATGCCTAATCCTGTAATTGCTGATACAGCTATTCTATTATGGTTTCTCTTGCCAGATTCAATTAAAGCTTTTTGTTCATCTTTATCAATTAAATCCACTTTATTGAGAACTTCTAACAAGCCTTTATCAACTTTTTCTTTTAAGCCTAGACCTTTTAAAACCTCTTCGACATCCGATTTTTGAGCCAAAGTATCAGGATGTGAAATATCTCTTACATGAACAACTAAATCAGCCTCTAAAACCTCTTCTAACGTTGCTCTAAACGCTGCAACCAATTCCGTTGGTAAATTGGATATAAAACCAACAGTATCAGATAAAATTACTATTTTTCCTGAAGGCAATTTTAATTGTCTCATTGTTGGATCCAAAGTAGCAAACAACATATTTTTTGCAAACACATCAGAGTTTGTTAATTTATTAAACAATGTTGATTTACCTGCATTAGTATATCCAACAAAAGCAACCACTGGGAAAGGTACTCTCTGTCTTGCACTTCTATGCAATTGTCTTGTTCTTCTAACTTCTTCTAATTGATTCTTTAATTTAACAATATTGTCTGTAATAACACGTTTATCTAATTCAATTTGTGTCTCACCAGGTCCTCCTAAGAACCCTCTTCCTCCACGTTGTCTTTCTAAGTGTGTCCATCCTCTAACAAGTCTAGATCTTTGATAAGTTAGATGTGCTAATTCAACTTGTAAAACACCTTCTTTTGTTCTAGCTCTTTCTCCAAATATTTCTAAAGTTAAAGCCGTTCTATCAATGACTTTAACATTTAACATTCTTTCAAGATTACGTTGTTGTATAGGAGATAGCTGAGTATTTATTACCATAAGAGTAATATTTTCCTGTTGAACTATATCATGTATTCTTTCAACAACACCTTTTCCCACATATAAAGAAACATTTATCTTATTCAAATAAACAACTTCTGCCGCAACGACCTCTAAGTCTATCGCGGCAGTTAAGTTTTTAATTTCTTCTAAGCCAGCATCCGCAGAACGTTCTGAATTAGTTCCATTTTTTAATACTGGATGCAAAACAAATGTCTTGTCAGACACAATTTTATGCCCTTATTCTTCTACTTTTTCTTCTTCTGTTTCTTCAGCTTTGCATTCATCTTCACTTAATTGAACGCTTGCACTTGGCATAATTGTAGAAATTGCATGTTTATAAACCAATTGTGTATGTCCATCACGACGTAACAACATTGAAAAACTATCAAAGCCTGTAACAATGCCTTGAAGTTTAACTCCACACATCAAATAAACTGTAACAGATACTTTATCTTTGCGTAATGTATTTAAAAAGTTATCTTGAATTTTTTGACTTTTATCTACCATTTTTTTCTCCTTATAATTAATTTATTATTATTTTAAAGTCTATCTGTATATTGATTATTTATTTAATCAATACTCTTATACATATTTTTGCCATTATTGTCTATCATCAAATACAATTCTTTACAATTTTTTAGAGTTAAATCTGCGTTATTATCCCATTCTTCTGATAATCTAATAGTAGTACAATTTGCAGCTTTGCCACACTCTACATCTGAAGGTGCATCACCAACAAACCATACATTTTTTAACTCATTATTTGGCATCAATTTTTTAACTTGATCTTTTGCATAATAAACAACATCTGGAGCTGGTTTATCCAACTTAGCATCACCAGAACCAACTATTGCTGAAATCATATAATTCCATTTTAAAAAATCAATTTCCTCGTGAAGAATATAATTTGTTTTATTACTTACGATACCAATAGGGCATATGTTCTTTGAAATAATTTCTAATACTTCTTTGCCACCATCTAAAACTTTAAAAAACTTCAAATGATTTTCTTTATAAGATTTCAAATAAAAATCCTTGGCCTCTTCCCATTTATCTCCAAAAACAATAGGAAATTCTTTTCTTAAACTTCCTCCAGAAAGAGAATTAAAATCCTCTTCTTTTTTTAATGGCTTATTGTATTTTCTTAAAACATTATTTAATGAAGACAAAATAATAGGAGCGGTATCTAAAATTGTATTATCCCAATCAAACAAAACCAAATCAGGCTTTGGCAATTTTTTAAAAATAGCAATAGACTTTTCATCAATCATTTTTCACCTACGCATTAAATAGTTTCTCGATTAATTTAGCATCTTCAGAATTTACGAACAACATTACTCTATCTTTATATTCAATTGTAGTATCACCTCTTAAAGGAATAGAAACACCATTTCTAACAATTGCACCAATTTTTGAATTTACTGGCATTTTTATTTCTTTTAGTGACTTGCCACACCAAGGAAAATCCATATCAATATCCGTTTCCAACACTTCACACATTCCTGATCTAATAGAATATGCTGAATAAATTTTCCCTCGTCTAATGTGCTGTAAAATACTTGATACCATTGTATCTTTTGGATCAACTATTACATCGATACCCAAATCAGAAACCATTTGAGAATATAATGTTTTTTCTAAAACACACGCTGTCTGTTCTGCTCCATATCTTTTTGCCATTAATGATGCCAAAATATTATCTTCATCATTAAACGATACAGCAATAACTGTATCAACAATTTGTATATCAGCCTCTTCTAGAACTTCTGGATCTAATATATTGCCATTAATAACAGTTGTATTTTCTAATTCACTTGCTAATAGTTTTGCCCTTTCTTCATTTGGTTCAACAATTGTAACTCGCATAGCTCCACTTCTTTCTAAGTGTTTTGCTAAAGATAAACCAATATCATTTCCTCCCAAAATAAGAGCACTAGAAACTTTTTGTTGTTCTATTCCTGCTAATGTCAACAATCTCGAAACATTTTCTGTTTGTACAAACACATAAAGTTCATCATTTTCTTGAACTTTTGTATCTCCATTTGGAACAATTAAATTGTTATCTCTAACTATACCTGCAACGACAGCATTTAAATCAGGGAATAAATCTGTTAATTGTCTTAAGCTAGCATTCACAAATGGACACATTTCATCACAACGTATGCCTAGCATATAAACTTTATCACCGGCTAACGTTAAAACATCAGATGTCCCTGGAAATGAAATATTTCTACGAATAGCTTTTGCTATTTCCATTTCAGGAGAAATTACAACATCTATAGGGAAAGCATCTCTTGAATATAAATTTTTCCATTTAGGATTCGTATATTCTCTTGATCTTAACCTAGCAATAATTGTTGGAACTTTAAACAAGCAATTTGCGGCTTGACAAGTAATCATGTTTACTTCGTCAGAAGCTGAAACAGCAATCAACATATCTGCACTTGTAGCTTCAGCTCTTTCCAATATAGAAGGATAAGAAGCAAATCCTTGAATTGTTTGAATATCTAACTTTGATCCCAAATCTGTAAGTTTTTCCATATCGTTATCAATAACAACGACATCATTGCCATCTTGGACCAAATATTTTGCCAAAGTTGCACCAACTTTACCGGCACCACAAATAATAACTCTCATATTTTTTTCTTTACTTAATCACACTTTTTCTTTTTGGTTTTATACCTACACTTGGATCATAATTGCAATCTAAATCATATTTTCGCATTTTAGATAACAAAGTATTCTTATTTAAACCTAATATTTCTGCTGTTTTTTTTCTATTTCCTTGTGTAAACAATAATGTTTCTTTTATCAAAGGTTTTTCTAATTCTGCTAAAAACAAATCATATACATTTTCAGCGAATTCTCCTGTATGAGAATAGTATCTATGTACATATTCTTCAACAACTTCGCTCAAACCTTTAGTTCTCATTTTAATTTCCTATTTTAAAATCTTTTATACAACAAAAATTAGAAAAAGTCATTTATTGCTTGAAACAATTCATTTTCATCAACAATTTGATTTATTTTTTTCCTAAATTCTGCCCCATTTTTCATACTACATGAATACCATGCAATGTGTTTTCTTGAAATAAATATATACTTATGTCCATAAAAATTTCTTAATTCTTCAATATGTTTTAAAAGTACAGTCTTAACATCAGGCAATTTAAATTTTTCGCCTTGTTCAATTTGTTTTAAAATCCAAGGTTTTCCTAATGCTGCTCTACCAATCATAACACCATCTACATTATAATCTTTTCTTACCCTATCAGCATCTTCTTTTGTTTTAATATCGCCATTTGCAACAACAGGAATTTTAACTGCATTTTTTAATTTTCCAAAAGCATCCCAATCCGCAGTTCCACTATACTGCTGCTCTCTAGTTCTAGCATGTAAAGTTAACATTGAAACGCCGGCTTGTTCTAAGCGTTTTCCAAAATCCAAATAATTTTTATTTTGTTCATCAAAGCCTAATCTAAACTTAACACTAACAGGTTTACTTACAGCTTTTACAACTGCACTTGCAATATTTTCAGCTAATTCTGGATCTCTCATTAACCCCGAACCTGAATTATTGCGTGTCATTTTATAAACAGGACAACCCATATTAATATCTATTATGTCTGCATATGGTTCGATAATTTGTGCCGCTTTTGCCATATATTCAGGTTCATGTCCAACTATTTGAATAGCAATTGGATGATCCTGCTTCGTTGGCATTGCCATTTGAATAGTTTTCTTATGAGCAATAGCTAATGATCTAGCAAGAATCATTTCAGAAAAAACCAAATTATCACCGAAACTTCTAACTAATTTTCTAAAAGGAACATCACTTACTCCCGCTAAAGGTGCAAGAATAATATCGTTATATTGTTTATTATTTAAAACTAGTGTCATAATAAGCCAAAATTTCTTTTACTTTATTTATTATTTCCTGTATTTTATACCCTAATTTATATTAACAAAAAACATATTTTTAAAAGGATTTTTAATATGGTTAAGGTTGCTGTTCTTGTAGTTGCTGCTGGAAGAGGACATCGTTTTGGCGGAGAATTACCAAAACAATATAGAACAATAGACAATAGAATGATTTTATCTAGAACATTAGGCGTATTCTGTGCCCATCCTGCTATAAATTACGTCAGAGCAGTTATCCATCCTGATGACTTACCATTATATAAAGTTGCTAGTGAAGGAATGCCTATTTTAGATCCTGTATATGGAGGTCCTACACGTCAAGATTCTGTCCGTCTTGGATTAGAGTCATTAGAAAAAGAAAATCCTGATATAGTTTTAATACAAGATGGAGCAAGACCTTTTACCGATTTTGGTATTATAAATAAAGTTTTAGAGGCTGTTTCTCCAACAACAGGAGCAATTCCAGGGTTACCTGTAACTGATACAATTAAAACCATTAAAATTGACGGTGAGAAAAAAATAATTGAAAAAACAATTGATAGATCCACATTGTGGAGAGTTCAAACGCCACAAGGATTTACATACAAAGAAATTTTAGAAGCACATAAAAAATGTATTGGAATGGAATTAACTGATGATGCTGCTGTTGCAGAAACAGTTGGAATATCCACAGTTATAGTTCCTGGCAGTGAAGATAATTTTAAAATAACTACAACCGACGATTTATCAAGAGCAGAACAATTAATAAAATCAAGACCTGTTTCTATTCGTTCTGCAACAGGTTTCGATGTACATCAATTTGAAGAAGGTGATTTTTGCACATTATGTGGAGTTAAAGTTCCTCATACAGCAAAACTAAAAGGACACTCTGATGCAGATGTCGGATTACACGCTTTAACCGACGCTTTATTAGGAGCAATTGGTTCTGGAGATATTGGCCTACATTTTCCTCCATCAGATATGAAATGGAAAAATGCTGATTCTGCAATATTCTTAAAACACGCTGTATCTCTTGTTAAAGCTATTGGTGGTGAAATAGTAAATGCAGATATTACATTTATATGTGAAAGACCTAAGATTGGAGCTTATAGACTTCAAATGGTTGAAAATTTATCAAAGCTATTAAACATATCATCTAATGCTATTTCGATTAAAGCAACGACAACAGAAAAACTTGGTTTTACAGGGAGATCTGAAGGACTTGCTGCTCAAGCTTGTGTAAGCGTTAGAATATAAAAACAACTAATAATGTTATGACCTAAAGTTTTAACTTCCAATAATAATTGGGGGTTTTAGCAAACATCAAAATCATTTTAATGATTAAGCTTTCTATTTAAATTTCTATATAAAAAAACAATCCCCAAAATGGGGACTGCCTTTTGATAAATTTGATTATCTATTAGTTCAAAGCATCTTTAAATGTTTTACCAGCCTTAAACTTTGGAGCTTTAGAAGCAGGAATTTTGATTTCCTTGCCTGTGCGAGGATTGCGACCTACTGTTGCTTTACGGCTTGCTACAGCAAATGTACCAAAGCCAACTAAGCGAACTTCGTCGTTCTTCTTTAATGCACCTTGAATTGATTCTAATGTAGCATCTAATGCTTTAGCAGAATCAACTTTTGTTAAACCAGAAGCTTTTGCAATTGCATCAACTAATTCAGTTTTGTTCATTTTTACAACTCCTTAATTAAATAAACATATATTACTTTACCGGAAACTCAACAAAAGTCAACCTTGAATGTAGGCTTTTGTTTGTTTTATTTAAAATTCTGTAATAATTTACCGTTATTTTTTAGCCACTCACGATGTTTTTTGTAATTTTCATCTAAAATTTCAACGATTTGCCAAAACTTTACAGAATGATTCATCTCTTTTAAATGAGAAACTTCATGCGCTATTACATAGTTAGCAATTTCTTTTGGAGCAAGAACAAGTCTCCAGGATAATACTATCTTACTTTTTGAATTACATGATCCCCATTTCGTCTTATTATCTTTTAATTCTAATCCCAATATTTTCACATTTAAGATATTAGAATAATTTATAGCTTCTTTGGTTGAATATTCTAAAAAGTACTTTTTTAAAAAATCTTTTACCATATTTTCAAAATGGTTTTGATTTCTTGGGTTTGGAACATATAAAATATTACTCTCTAACCATGTATTTTTATTTATATTTTCTATTTTTTTTAAAATTATTTCTTCTCCTAACAAACAAATTTTCATACCATCTTCAAAACTTATTTTTAGAGGAACTTCTATTTTATGGTCATGCATCCAATTAAGGGATTCATTTGCAAATGTAATTCCTTTTTTCAAATAAGACTCTCTAGGTAAAACTAATATAAAATTACCGTTATTAGAATCTATTCTGATTTTAAGACGTCGTGCTTTCTTATTAACAACAGGATATATTAGCGTCCCATCATTTAAAACATATGATTTTTCAATTTTTATCATTTTAGTTTTTTAAGGGGCGAAAAAATCGCCCCAAAATTTAATTTTATTCTTCTGTTTCTTCAGATTCAGGTTCTTCATTAATCATCTTATTGCTTAATAAGCCTGATTTTTCGCGAATTTGCTTTTCGATTTCTGCTGCAACCTCAGGATGTTCACGCAAATATACTTTTGCATTCTCACGACCTTGCCAACGTTCCTTGCCATAGCTAATCCAAGCACCGCCCTTTTCAACTATACCAGCTTTAATACCTAAATCAATTAATTCACCTAATTTAGAAATGCCTTCACCATAGATGATATCGAATTCAACTGTTCTAAATGGAGGAGCTACCTTATTTTTAACAATCTTAACTGTAGTGCTATTTCCAATTACTTCATCTTTATCTTTAATTTGAGCACCTCTACGAATTTCAACACGAACAGATGAGTAGAATTTCAATGCATTACCACCAGTTGTTGTTTCTGGATTTCCAAACATAACACCAATTTTCATACGTAATTGGTTGATGAAAATAACCAGAGCATTTGAACGAGCTACTGTTGCTGTTAATTTACGTAATGCTTGAGACATTAAACGTGCTTGTAAACCGACATGAGAATCTCCCATTTCGCCTTCTAATTCAGCCTTTGGAACCAAAGCAGCAACAGAGTCAACAACTAAAACATCAATAGCACCTGAACGTACCAATGTATCAGCAATTTCTAAAGCTTGTTCACCAGAATCTGGTTGAGAAATCAACAAGTCGTCAATATTTACACCTAATTTTTTAGCATAAGTAGGATCTAATGCGTGTTCTGCATCAACATATGCACACTTTCCACCTTCTTTTTGAGCACATGCTACAACTTGTTGAGCTAAAGTTGTTTTACCTGAACTTTCAGGTCCATAAACTTCAACAATACGTCCTCTCGGAAAGCCTCCAATACCTAAAGCAATATCTAAGCCTAAAGAACCTGTTGAAATAGCTTCGATATCTACATGTTCCTGTTGGCCCAAACGCATTACAGCTCCTTTACCAAATGTTTTTTCAATTTGGCTTAATGCAGCTGAAAGAGCTTTATCTTTATCCATAGCTTTATTTTCAATCATTTTAATTTTCCTTTTCACATAAATTTAAAATCTTTATGTTTTACATATACAACATTTTTATACTTTACCGAAGGAAATAATGTGTGGATTTGCCAAATTTGGCTTACGATACGACAGCATTTGTCGTGTTTCCGCATCTAACACAGCTCCCCCTGCTGCAACTAATACAGCTTGAGCAGCTGCAGTATCCCATTCATGTGTACTATGAGAACATGGATAAACATCCGCTACGCCCTCAGCAAGCAGGCAGAATTTCAAGGAACTCCCACAAGGCGTTTTATCTTTTATTTTTAATCCACTTAATAAAGTATCAACAATCGATTCGTCACAATGTGTTCTTGAATTCAAAACTGAATAACCATCTTCTGGTACATTTCTTGTTTTTATTACCGTTTCTTTTCCTTCATATAATTTAACAGCGGTTGTTTTATTCTTTGTATAATAAACTGTTTTTCTTACAGGAACATATACTGCTCCAAAAATAGGTTTATCGCCTTCAATTAAAGCAATGTTAACAGTCCATTCTCCATTTTTCTTAACGAAATCAGCTGTACCATCAACAGGATCAACTAGCCAAAATTGTTCTCCTGATAAATCAATATTATCTCCAGCAGCGACATGTTCTTCACCTACTATTGCAATATTAGGTGTTATTTCGCTTAGTCCTGAATAAATAATTCCTTCAGCTCCTAAATCTGCATCTGTAACAGGTGAAGCATCATCTTTTTCATAAACAGCAAAGTCCTGTGTATATATATCCATAGCACTATCACCTGCTTTGATAATTAATTTTATAACATCATCAACATTAAATGAATATTCATCACTCATTACTATTACTCCTTAGGAGAGGTTAAAATATTTTTTACTTTTTCACACAATTGCTTTATATCAAACGGTTTTGGCAAGAAATAGAAATTCTCACTTTCAACAATTTCTCCTCTTGCTCCTTTTTCTGAATAACCTGAAACTAACAGCACATCCGTCTTTATCCCCTTAGAACGAATAACATCTGTCATTTCCATACCATCCATTCCGGTCATAACCATATCCGTAATAATCAAATTAAAATTACTATCTTTTTCTAATAAATCTAAAGCTTCTTCAGCACAAATACAATCAACAACGCTATATCCTTTAACGCTTAAGACCTTCTTTGTAACCATTCTTACATTATCATCATCATCTACAAGAAGAATTCTTTCTGTTCCTGTTAAATCTTTAACTATTTTTGGTAATGAAGCTAATTTTTTCTTTTCATCACTAAATTCAAAAGATAATTGTCCTTCTTTTGATTTTACTTTTTCTTTTTTATGAACAACATTGTAAAGTTTACTTGCTTCTTCAACACTAATTTGATTTGCTTCTTTTTCTGCATTTAACTGCTCAGCAGCATCTTGCTCTGTTTTATGTGGTAAGAACAAATAAAAAGTAGTGCCAATATCCACTTTACTTTTTACATCAATATAACCATTAAAAGACTTAATTGTATTTAGAACTAAAGACATACCCATGCCTTGTCCAGAATCATACCCTTTTTTCTTTGTAGAAAAGCAAACATCAAAAATTCTTTTTTTAACTTCTTCAGTCATTCCACAACCAGTATCACTAGCTTCAATTACTATATAATTTCCAGGAACAACTTCTTCATTACCAATATATTTACCAGCTCCCATTCTTTTCTTAGATACTCTAATTTTGAATGTACCGCCCTTCTTTTCCATTGCATCACGAGCATTATGAGCTAAATTTGTAATAACAGTTACTAACTCGTCTTTATTAACGTAAACATAACCTAAGTTTTGACCTATTGAAAATGAGACATCTAATTTATTCGATTTCTTTTGCATAATAATATCTAAATTAAATTTTAAAGAATAATCAAATAATTCCTCTACTAAATAATAAGCAAAAACTTTTTGTTTTACACTTGTTAAGTTCATTAATTGTCTTACTAAATTTGAAGCACGATTTGAAGCATCTAATATTAGTCTATATGTTTGATTATCAGGATTATTTTCTGTGTGAATTTGTTGCAATAGCTGAGTTGAATTAATTATTGCTGTTAAACAGTTATTAACATCATGAGCTATTCCACCACTAACTGTAGCAATAGATTCTTCTTTTTTTACCTGCATTTGTCTTTCAAAGAAAATCTTTTGTTCTGTATTATCAACAAAATAAATTACAAAACCTGATAACTCTTTATAGCCTTCATTTTCCTCTGTAATAGGATTAATATAAAGAATTACATTTTTTTCTTTCTTTTCACCGTTAACTTTGTCTTCTTGTAAAAATCTGGTTTCTACCTGAAATTTAACAGGTTTTGAAAACAAAAATCTCGACATTTTTTCAGATAATTCTTTTTGTGCATTTTCTGGAAATAAATCAATAAGATGAGCATCTTTTAGCTCTTCGATATCTTTTCCAAACAATTTGGCCAATTGAGAATTTGCTTTTGTAATAATGTTATCATTTTTATTATCTACAAATGCAATTCCCATAGGAGCATCTTCAAATAAAATTAAACGTTCTCTTTCTATTTCTTCATCATTTCCAACAGAACATTTTAAATCTCTTATAACACAGCCACTATATTTAGTTTCTCCATTTTCATCATACATACTATGCATTACATATAATGGAATCCTATTTCCACTTTGAGTTTTAAAGAAAGCTTGACCATTCCAAAGTCCGTCTAATTCAACAGCTAAATCTCCAGCAAAAATATCACTTAGGCTCAACAATCCTTTATTTTTTAATTCTTTAAAATCTGAATAACCTAGCCAATTACATAATCTTTGGTTTACATATTGTAAGTCACCACCTGCATCAGAAGTATAAAACCCAACATCCGCATTATCTAATAAATTAGAAAGCTCCTTAATTTCTTGTTTATATGTACTAAATAAAACATTTTTCTTAGTTGTAGAATGAATACGCCATAATGAATTTTTTTCATTTATTTTTTTATAACTTACATCATACCATTCCCAACTTGTGTCATCATTTTCAAATTTACTTTTTAATATTAATTCAACTTTGATATCAATGCGTTTTTCTAATGAAGCTTTAATTTTTGCAAAAGAAATATCGTTACTTTCAACATCTAAAACAGATCTACTTGTCAATGCTTCGACAATATCTATTTTATTTAGATAAGAAGTTCCAAAAAACTGTTTAGCCTTATTATTAATATAAACAACTTCATTATTTGAATTAACTAATACTAAAGCATCAGTTTCACTTTCTAACAAATCACACATAGATTCAAAATCTAAATTGAATCTTGAAAAGAATCTTTTAATTAGTGAAAACATACTCATAATTCTTATTCAGTTTCCTTTTTTGTTGGGACTTCCATACCTCGTTCATCATAAACGAATCTGATGACCTCTGCAACTTCTTTAAAGTATTCATTTGGAATTGGTTGATCTATTTCAGCTACTTTATACAAAGCTCTTGCCAAAGGAACATTTTCAACCATAGGAACATCGTGTTCTTTAGCAATCTCTTTAATACGCTGAGCTATAAAATCTTGCCCTTTTGCAACGCATCTAGGAACTGCATATTCTAAAACATCAGGATCGTATTTAATAGCAACAGCAAAGTGTGTAGGGTTAGTGACGACAACAGTTGCATCAGGCACTTTTTTCATCATATTCTTTCTAACTCTTTCCATACGTATTTGTCTTACCCTCATCTTAATTTGCGGGTCACCTTCAGATTGTTTATATTCATCTTTAACTTCTTGCTTGGTCATACGTTGTTTCTTTAAGAAAGAAAATTTTTGATAAAAATAATCGCCAAAAGCTATAACAAATAAGATTAATACCATGGTTATCAAAATCCACAATATTAATGCATATAACAAATCAATAATTGTTTTTACGTCACATGTTGGAGCGTTTAAAACGTTAATAATTTTTGGCTTAATAACAGCATATCCACCATAACCAACCATACAGATTTTCATAATACCTTTAAGCATTTCCATAATTTTTTGCTTATTAATGAAATCTGTCATATTTTGAAATAAATTTATTCTTTCCCATTTTAAATTTAATTTCTTAGGAGCATACATAAAGCCTACTTGAATAACAGCAGATACAATAGCTATTAAAAAAAACAATCCCAATGGTGCAATTAAAGCTACCAAAATATCTATAGAAGTGTCTCTAAATAAATCCCTTAAGCCTAATGGATCAACCGGCATTTGATGAGGAATCTCTATGTATTTTATTCCTAGTCTAATAACATATTTAAGCATCCACGGCATGATGCCCCATAAAAGCAACAAAGCTGCAAACAACATAAACCAAGATTTTACTTCTTGGCTCATAGGCACATGACCTTCTTCTTTTGCTTTACTTAATTTTCTCTCACTCGGTTCCTCGGTTTTCGAGGACTCATCTTCATCTGCCATTAGAAGGGACCTCCATACCAAACGCTTAATTGATTATCAAAGAAACGCATAAACCACCATATCATTAACGGCAATGTTATCATAAATAATGTCAGACCTAAATAAACTTGGAATGGCATAATAATGAACATGATATTTAATTGTGGCATAAGTCTAGACATAACCCCCATAGATGTATAGAGAACTATAATCATTAATATAAATGGTGAACTTATTCTAAAGCCATAATCAAATACAGCCGAAACAGTTTTTGTAAAAAATTCTGATAAATCTCCAGTTATTAAATTTTGACCAACAGGAAAAACCTCATATGAATTTAAAATAGTTCCAATAATCATATGATGCATATTTGTTGCAAGTACTGTCATAATTGCTAACATTGATAAAAATGTAGTAAGAACTGTTGATTGTATATTTGTTTGTGGATCTAAAACTGTAGCACTAGCAAAGCTTGTTGCCATAGCAGCATTAAATCCTACCATTTCTAATGTAGCCATTAAAACAGAAGGGATTAATCCTATAAATAAACCTACTGTTACTTCAATTAAAATTTGCCTAAATAACTCTACAGTATTTGAAGGAATCTGAACAGGAATATAATTTGATAAAGAAGGAACCACAGCTACTGTAAGGGTTATAACGAATATCATTCTAATTCTTTTAGAAAAATATGTTGCTGCAAAAAATGGCATACACAAAAACGCTGCGCCAATTCTAGAAAATGCGTATAGAAAATGATAAAGCTCTATTCCGACTAATTTTTCCCACATAAGCAGCTATGTTCCTAAAGCTACTATTCTGTCAAATATCCCATTAGAAAAAGTGCGCATTTGTTCAATCATAAACGGCAATAGAAAAATTAATCCTATAAAAACTAATAAAATTTTAGGAACAAATACTAAAGTCATTTCCTGAACTTGTGTCAAAGTTTGTATTAAACCAATAATCAAACCAATTAGCATAGCTGCAATCAACAATGGAGTAACCATTAACAGCAATGTATAAATTGCGTCTTTTCCAACTTCAACAACAGCTAAATCGTTCATAGTTTTAAATCGTCTTAAACTAAATAGGCATTTGCAAAATTTCTTGATAAGCTGATACAACTTTATCACGTACAGCAACAACTGTTTGTAAAGCCATTTCAGCATTTGACACAGCCATAACAACTTCTTGCATATCAGCTGTTCCCTTAATAGCTTTCATACTCATTAACTCACCATAGCGTTGATCTGCTTCAGCTTGTTTTGCTGTATCCTTAAGCATCTGAGCAAAAGTTCCTGCAGGACTTTCTCTTTCTTGAACATTATCAACGCTATCAGCACTGGCATTCATAATGCGTTTTGCTGTTTGTTGATAAGCTGAAAGTGCGGTTGAAATAGCATCTGTCATAATTATTTATCCTTTTTGGAGCATTTTGCTTTTATTATTTTATAATGTCAAGAGTTTTGCTCTGCATATCTTTTGAAACAGAAATTACATTCAAATTTGCTTCGTAAGATCTTTGAGCTTCCTTCATATCTACTGTTTCTATTAATGGATCTACGTTTGGTAATAAAACATATCCATCTCTATCAGCTGCTGGATGTGTCGGATCATATTTACGATTTAATTGTGAATAATCCTTTGATACACGACCAACTTTAACCATGTCAGCACCAGTTGCTTTATCTAATTCATTACGGAATGTCAAAATTTTACGACGATATGGTTGACCACCGCTAACTTTTGCTAGGGAATCCGCATTAGCTAAATTTTCTGAAATAACACGTAATCTTTGAGATTGTGCCTTCATGCCACTTGCTGCAATTTTTTTACTTAATGCTAAATCATCCATAATGTACCTCCTTTATTAGGTTAACAGGTATTATTTACCTAACGCTGTTCCTAATAATGCCATATTCTTTTTAAATAAAGCTGAAACTTGTTCATGTTGAGATCTTGTATCATCCATTTTTTGCATTTGTTCTTCTAAAATAACGCCATTTTTATCAATACTTGTTTCGAAAGGACGACGTTGTTTAAATTCTTCTTTTTTGCCATCTGGCACTGGAGACAAATGATTAATATTTGTTTTCATCAATCTAACATTTTCTGTTGTACCATCAAAATGTTTAGAATTTGTTCTAGTTAAAGTCATTTCTGTTTCGCCTAACAATTCACGAAACTTAATCGGTTCAACTTCTGATGGCATATACTTTGGAGTATCAGCATTTGCGATATTTTGAGCAATAACATTTTGGCGTTGTGCCAACCAACGCATCTTTTCTTCGCCCATTTGAAACAAAGATAAATTTTGCAAATCCATATTATCACTCCTTTAATAACTAATATTATTTACTCATATACTTAATAAACAATGAATCTTTTCAATAATTTATAGCTATAAACCAATTTGCAAATTCTATGCCAAACGGAATCTTTCTGATTTTTTACTTTATATACAATATATTTATTTTATACCAAATTCTATGCATCGTCCATAATAAATTCGTATGTTTATTAGAAATGTCAGCAGTTATAATAAAGTTTAAAAGACCTAAAATAAAATATGTTGTATTTAAAGGACATTTATATGTTTCACACAAAAAAATAGCGGGACTGTTTAAAGCCCCGCTACTTTTATAATTATCTAAAAATTAGACTTTATTAATGTCTAAATCTGCACTAATTTTTGCACGTTTTTCATAAGATGTATGCAAGTTTTCATGTGCTGCATGTGTAGCAGGACCACCGTCTAAATATTTGTTGTATATATCATATACAGCTTTATTTTCTTGTGATTTTCTCAATGCACATTTTTCATCAGCTTTATACAAGCCTTCAGCACGTTGTTGTTTCTTGCAGAAACCTTCAGAAATAGGTTGACCAGCACCACCGATACAACCACCTGGGCATGCCATAACTTCAATGAAGTCATACTTACATGTACCAGCTTCAACTTGTTCACAAATCTTACCAGCATTTGCTAAACCGTGAACAATAGCTAATTTAAGTTTCTTACCATTTAATTCAACTTCAGCTTCACGGATTCCTTCAAATCCACGTACTTGTTTGAATTCGATAGCATCTTTGATACCGCCAACTTTTTCTGCAGCATAACGTAAAACAGCTTCCATAACACCGCCAGTTACACCGAAGATTACGCCAGCACCTGTGTATGCGCCTAAAGGAGCATCCAATTCTGTATCTGGTAATTCTGCTAAGTTAATACCACTTGATTTCAACATTTGAGCTAATTCTTGTGTTGTTAATACGTGGTCGATTTCATACTTACCATCTTTTAAGAATTGATCACGACGTGCTTCAAACTTCTTTGCTGTACATGGCATGATAGAAATTGAAACGATGTCTTTATTGTCTTTTCCACAAATTTCAGGCATTGCTTTACGAACAATAGCACCGAACATACCTTGTGGAGAACGGCAGCTTGAAATGTTCTTCAATACTTGTGGATGGAATGTTTCAGCATATTTAATCCATGCTGGACAGCATGAAGTAAACATAGGCATTACACCACCATTTGTCAAACGATCAACAAATTCTGTAGATTCTTCAACAATTGTCATATCTGCTGTGAAGTTTGTGTCATAAACATAATCAACACCTAATTTCTTCAAAGCTGTAACAATCTTCTTTGTTGAATCAACACCTGCAGGCATTCCAAATTCTTCTGCAATAGCAACACGTACTGCAGGAGCCATTTGAACTACTGTTACTTTTTCAGGATTGTTGATGTCTTTTACAGTTTCATCAACTTCGCTATGAATTGTTAATGCACCTGTTGGACAATGTGCAGCACATTGACCACAGTTTACACACTCTGATTTATTCATATCAATGTTGAATGCTGTAATTACAGTGCTGTTTGAACCACGTTTTGCAAAGTTCAATGCACCAACACCTTGGATTTCAGAGCAAACGCGTACGCAATCACCACATAAAATGCATTTAGCTGGATCGCGAACGATTGAGTAAGAAGATGTATCCTTCTCAGCTTTCTTCGTCAACAATTTGTAGCGAATGTCTGTTACACCAACTTTACGTGCAATTTCTTGTAATTTGCACTTTGTTGATTGTGGGCATTTTAAGCAATCTTGTGGATGGCTTGCTAACAACAATTCCATAGTATTGCGACGCAATTTACGGATTTGATCTGTGTTTGTATGAATCTTTAATCCTGCTTCTGGAGGAACTGAACAGCTTGATTGAATACCACGGCCTTCAATTTCTACTAAGCATAAACGGCAAGCACCGAAAATGCTCAATTCTGGATGATAGCAGAATGTTGGAATATCAACACCAATCTTACGGCACAATTCTAAAAGGTTGCGTTCACCTTCGATTTCAACTTCAATACCGTCAATGAATAATGTTTTCTTATCGCTCATAAACTTAACCTTTCTAATTAGAAGCCTTTAACTGCACCAAATTTGCATGTTGCTTTGCAAACACCGCATTTAATGCACTTATTTGGATCAATATGATGTGGTTCTTTAACTGTACCTGAAATAGCTCCTACTGGGCATTTACGTGCACAAGCTGTGCAACCTTTACATACGCTAGGATCAATTTCTGGTTTTGCTAAAGCTTTGCATTGACCAGCTGGACAACGTTTGTCTTTAACGTGAGCAATATATTCATCACGGAAATAACGTAATGTTGACAATACTGGATTTGGAGCTGTCTTACCTAAACCGCACAAGCTTGCAGCTTGAACTGTTTTTGCTGTTTCTTCCAACAAATCCAATGTTTCCATTGTACCACGACCTTCACAAATATCGTCTAATAAAGCCAACATTTGTTTTGTACCTTCACGGCATGGTGTGCACTTACCGCATGATTCGTTTTGTGTAAATTGCATAAAGAAACGTGCAACGTTAACCATACATGTATCTTTATTCATAACAACTAAACCACCTGAACCAACCATTGCGCCAATTGAACGTAATGAGTCGAAATCAATAGGTAAATCTAAGTGTTCTGCTGTTAAGCAACCACCTGATGGACCACCTGTTTGAGCAGCTTTAAATGCGCTGTTATCAACTTCACCTTTACCATTAACAACACCACCTGCAACATTAAAGATGATTTCACGTAATGTTGTACCGAATGGAACTTCAACCAAGCCTGTGTTTGCTACGCAACCTGTTACAGCAAATGTCTTTGTTCCTGGTGAATTTTCAGGACCTACTGAACGATATTCAGCAGCACCTTTTAAGAAGATTAATGGAACAGAAGCTAATGTTTCAACGTTATTAATTGTTGTTGACTTGCCCCACAAACCTGAAACAGCTGGGAATGGAGGTTTTGGAGATGGCATACCACGGCCACCTTCGATTGAGTGCATCAATGCAGTTTCTTCACCGCATACGAATGCTCCTGCACCTTCCATAACTGACAATGTGAATCTCTTTCCTGATCCAAATACGTTATCGCCTAAGATACCAGCTTCTGTAGCTTGCTTAATTGCTAAACGCATACGTTTAACAGCTAAAGGATATTCTGCACGGCAGTAAATATAACCTTCATCAGCACCAATACCACGAGCAGCAATCATCATACCTTCGATAACAGCATGTGGATTACCTTCCATTACGGAACGATCCATGAATGCACCTGGGTCGCCTTCATCTGCGTTACAAATAATATATTTCTTATCGCAAACTACTTTACGAGCAATATCCCATTTTCTTCCTGTTGGGAAACCGCCACCACCACGACCACGTAAGCCTGCATCGATAACTTCTTTGCATACAGCTTCATCTGTCATTTCAGTATAAGCTTTTTTTGCACCTTTATAGCCATCTTGATATACATATTCACGAATATCTAATGGATCTACATGGCCACATTTTGCTAATACTGTTCTGCGTTGTAATTTATAGAATGGAATTTCTTTTGCATTTTTGCAAGCATTGCCATTTGCATCTTTGTATAACAAACGTTCAATGATTTCGCCATTTTTCAATGTTTTTTCAACAATTTCAGCTGCATCTTCAGCATGAGCTTTGCAATATAAAATACCATCTGGTTCAATTGATAATAAAGGACCTTTTTGGCAGAAACCTTGGCAACCACTGCCTGATAACAATGACTTACCTTCAACTTCACCCTTTAATTCAACAATAATATCGATACCAGCTTTTTTTGCTTCTTCGATTAAAGCATCATGTAACTTTAAGGAACCGTTAGCAATACAACCTGTTCCTGCGCAAACAATCATACGACGTGAAAGTTTTTTATATTCTTTGCCGTAGTCGGACGCAATTTTCTCCAAATCTACCATTATGCTTTCTCCGTTTTCAAAATTTCGTCAATTAAAGCAACAGCTTTATCAGGTGTCATTTGGCCATGAACATCTTCGTCAACAACCATAACTGGTGCCAAACCACAAGCGCCTAAGCAAGAAACTGTTTCTAATGTAAACAACATATCGTCTGTTGTTGATTTTGTTTTTGTCAAACCTAATTTATTGCGTACAGCTGTTAAAATTGGTTCAGAACCACGAACGTGGCAAGCTGTACCGTCACAAATACGAATTAAATGTTTACCCTTTGGATCCAATGAAAAATGTGCATAGAATGTTGCTACGCCATAAATCTTACCTGCTGGAATCTTTAATTCTTCAGCAACAAAATTCATAACTTCTTTTGGCAAATAACGATATACTTCTTGAACTGCTTGTAAGATTGGAATCAAGCGAGAAGGTTTATATTCGTTTTCCTTCAAGATTTCGCGCACTTTTTCAATTTTCTCAACGGCAGTCAAGACCTGCCCTGTTGTTTCTGTCATTGTTACGCCCCATAAAAAATTTAATTTAAAAAATTGTTCTTCCGCTTTTAGCGAAATTACGAATAACAACTCTTTTTTACTCGAAAACACTAAATAAGGCAAACTATTTTTTATAAAAAAAGTAATATTTTTAGCCTTATTTTTAACCTTTTATTTCGAAATATCAAATATACTCATCTATAATATAAAGAGAAGGACTATCATGATTAATATTCTTATATGCGATGATTCAGAAATATTTACCGAAGGTTTATCACTTGCACTTTGTGAAGATAACAAGAAAATCTCAGTTGATGTATGTAAAAAATTAGATGAATTACATAAGCTTATAAAAAAATATAAGTATGACTTACTCCTTTTAAACGTGACATCTTTAGATGATTTTTCTTTTTTATCTCAAATCTGTTCGGAAAATTCTGTGTTATTAATCAAAGATAAGCCTGAGCCGTCTGATTATATCACTTCAATAGACTTTGGTGCAGTTGGATTAATAGCAAAAAATATTCCTATAGAAAAATTTATTCATGCAATTTCCATAATTCTTTCAGGAGGAATTTATGTTCCCCCTTCTTTGAATGAAGAATTTAAAGATGAAACAAAGGAAATACAAAGAGATATTTTAACGCCTCGACAAATGCAAGTATTGTCCTTAATGGCTCAAGGAAATCCAAACAAAATTATCGCAAGAGAACTAAATCTCACCGAAGGAACCGTAAAATTGCATGTTAATGCTATATTTAAAGCTTTAGATACAACGAATAGAACAAAAGCTGTTATTTGTGCCAAAAAACTTGGTTTAATTTAACAAAATCTATTGATAGCAAAAAAATTCTTATTGTTTTATTTAAAACTTTTATTTAGAGTATTGAAAAATAATGATTCTTTAATTTAGGTGATAAAACATGGACGTTGTAATAGTAGAATCTCCAGCTAAAGCAAAAACAATTAACAAGTATTTAGGCTCTAATTATTCTGTTATCGCTAGTTATGGTCACATTAGAGATTTACCAGCCAAAAACGGATCTGTAAGACCTCAATCTGATTTTGAAATGGATTGGGCTATTGAACCAAAAGATGAAAAACACATTAAAGCTATCATGTCTTTAGTTGCTAAAGCCGATAAAGTTTACCTTGCAACTGACCCTGATAGAGAAGGAGAAGCTATTTCTTGGCACATTTTGCAAGAATTAACAAAAAGAAAGCAATTAAAAGACAAAACTGTAAAACGTGTCGTATTTAATGAAATTACCAAAACAGCTGTAACAAACGGTATTAATAATCCTAGAGATATTGATATGCCATTAGTTAATGCCTATTTAGCAAGACGTGCTTTAGATTACTTAGTAGGTTTTACTTTATCACCTGTCCTTTGGAGAAAATTACCAGGATCTCGTTCTGCAGGACGTGTTCAATCTGTAGCATTAAGATTAGTTTGCGAAAGAGAAAATGAAATAGAAGCTTTTAAAGCTAAAGAATATTGGGGAATTGAAGCTGACTTTTTGACACCTAGAAATGAAATGTTTACAGCTAAATTAACCACTCTAGATGGAATTAAACTAAATCAATTCTCTCTTGCCAACAAAAATGACGCTAATGAAGCTATAGCAAAAATTAAAGCTCAAAAGCCTTATCATGTAGGTAAAATTGAATGTAAAAAGGATACAAAACGTAATCCTTCAGCTCCATTCACAACATCAACGCTTCAACAAGAAGCTTCAAGAAAATTATATTTTTCTGCAAAGAAAACAATGCAATTAGCTCAACAACTTTATGAGGGCGTTGATATTGGTGGTGAAACAGTTGGTTTAATTACATATATGAGAACTGATGGCATTCAAATGGCTGAAGAAGCTATTAATGAAGCACGTGATGTAATTAAAGAAGAATATGGCGATAAATATCTTCCAAATCAACCAAGACATTATAAAAACAATGTAAAAAATGCTCAAGAAGCTCACGAAGCTATTCGTCCTACTTCATTAAAACGCAAACCTTCATTAGTTCAGAAGTATTTAAATAAAGACATGTTTGCTCTTTATGAATTGGTTTATAAAAGAGCTTTAGCTTGTCAAATGGAAAGCGCATTGATTGATAAAATAGGAATTGATTGCGTATCAAAAGATGAAAAAATTGTTTTCAGAGCAACTGGCCAGACAATTACTTTCGATGGCTTCTTAAAAGTTTATAAGGAAGGCATCGATGACGGTGATGAAGAAGGAAACACAATATTACCTCCTGTGAAAGAGAATGAAAATCTTGAAGGCAAATCTATTAGACCTGATCAACATTTCACACAACCTCCTCCGAGATATTCTGAAGCAAGTCTTGTAAAGAAATTAGAAGAATTAGGAATTGGCCGTCCATCTACATATGCATCCATATTATCAGTTTTACAAGAACGTCAATATGTACGTTTAGATAAACGTCGTTTTATCCCTGAAGATAGAGGAAGAATTGTAACTGTATTTTTGGAAAACTTTTTTGAAAAATATGTTCAATATGATTATACAGCGGGTTTAGAAAACGAATTAGATGAAGTAAGTGCTGGATCTATGAATTATAAAGATTTACTTCGTCAATTTTGGACAGCTTTTGATTCAAATGTCCAACAAGTTGAACCTTTAACAATTACAAATATCATTGATAAACTACAAGAAGCTTTAGCTGATCATTTATTTCCAAAACCTGAAGATAAAATTTGTCCTGAATGTGGAAAAACAAAGGGCGGCGTATTAAGCCTAAAAGTTGGAAAATTTGGTGCATTTATTGGATGTTCAAATTATCCTGAATGTAAATATACTCGTCAATTTGGAAATCAAGAAACAGAAACAAATTCCGAAACAAGTGAAGAAAATGTTCCTATCGTAGATAGTGAAGCACGCCTACTTGGTGTTGATGAGAAAACAGGAAAAGAAATTTATGTAAAAAATGGCCCATATGGTCATTATGTCCAATTAGGAAATGATCAAGAAAAAGACAAAAAATCTATTTTAAGAACATCTCTTCCTAAAAATTTAGATGCTAAAGCTATTACTTTTGAAGATGCTCAAAAATTATTGTCTTTACCTAAGGTTTTAGGAGTAAATCCTGAAAACAATGAAGAAATTACTTTAGGTATTGGAAAATTTGGTCCTTATTTAAAAGTTGGAAAAGCTTTTAAATCCGTTCCTAATACAGAAAATATTTTATTAATTGATTTAAATAAAGCTCTTGAAATTATATCAAATAGTAAATCTGTTGCTACAGAAACCATAGGAGAACATCCAAGAGACAAACAACCAATTACAACAGGATCTGGAAGATTTGGACCTTATATTAAATATGGTAAATTATATGTTTCTATTCCTAAATCTATTTTAAATGAAAATAGATTGCCTTCATTACAAGAAGCTCTTGGTCTTATTCAACAAAAAGAAGCTAAAGTTGGCGTTAGTGAACCTGAAAAAACTAAAAAGGTTACAAAGAAAAAATCTTCTACCCAAAAAGAAAAAAAAGCTAAAGTAGCAAAAACTGCAACCAAAGCTAAAAAGAAATAGGCAAAATATGGCAAAATCTGATACAAAAAAAATACCTTCTATGTCCGAATTAATTGACTTTATTACTGAAAATTCAGGTAAAGTTGGAAAGAAGGAGATTGCTCGTGAATTTAACATCAAAGGTGATGATCGCATCAAATTAAAAGAGATGTTAAAAGAAATAAAAGCAAGTGGCAGTATCGGAATTACTCTTGGAAACAAATTAATTGCTGGCGATAGCTTACCTCACCAATGTCCTTCTGAAATCACAGGTGAAGATAGTGATGGAAATTTAATTGCAAGACCTTTAGTTCATACAAAATCTACAGGTATTCCTCAAATTATTATTACAGATTTAGGAAAACTAAAAGTTAATCCTGTATTAGGTGATACAGTTTTATTGCGCTTAACTCCTGCTGGGAAAAACAGATACCATGGTGAAATTCTAAAGAAATTAGCAAACAATCCTGGCCAAATTGTTGCTTTATTTGAAAGCACATCAGGCAAAGGTGGACACTTAGTTGGTGTTGAACGCAAAATGACTACTCGTTATGAAGTAGATGCTCAAGATACAATGGGTGCAAAGAATCAAGACATCGTCGTTGCTCAGATTTTAGGTTCTGTGTTTAGTCAATACGAAGAACGCAAAGCGAAAATTGTAAAAGTTGTTGGAAAATCTACTGATCCTGCCGCAGCAAGTTTAATTGCTATAGCAATGCATAATATCCCAACAGAATTTCCTTTAGATGCTGTAAAACAAGCGCAAAAAGCAAAGCCCGTATCTTTAGGAAATCGTGAAGATATTAGAAATATTCCATTAGTAACAATTGATGGTGAAGATGCTAGAGATTTTGATGATGCTATCTTTGCCAAAAAAGATGAAAATGGTTGGCACTTAATTGTAGCTATTGCTGACGTTTCTTATTATGTAACACCATTTTCTCCATTAGATAATGAAGCTCGTTTACGTGGTAATTCAGTATATTTTCCCGATAGATGCATTCCTATGCTTCCTGCAGAATTATCTTCTGAGTTATGTTCTTTAAAACCTAATGAAGATCGAGCATGTATTGCATGTCATTTATATTTAGATAAAACAGGCAAGCTTCGCAAATCAAAATTCACTAGGGCTTTAATGCGTTCCTATGCCAGACTTAATTATCATGAAGTCCAAAATGTTTATGATGGCAAAATGCCTGAAATGGAAGACAACTTAAGAACAGCTATTTTAAATTTAAAATCTGTATATGAATTATTAAAGGTTCAAAGAAAAAATAGAAACGCTCTTGAAATTAATGCTATAGAAAATGAAATTTTCTTAAACGATAATTATAAGATTACTTCTATTAAACCTCGTGAAAGATTAGATTCACATAAAACTGTAGAAGAATTTATGATTTTAGCAAATGTTGCCGCTGCTAAAACATTAGAAGCAAAAGAAATGCCTACACTTTATCGTGTACATGAACCTCCATCACCAGAAAAACAAAAAGCTTTAATCGAAGCATTATTGACAATGAACATTCGTTTAAAGAAACTTTCTCAAGAAGCGTTCAATAATTTAATGCGTCAAGCAGCAGGTACTCCTAGAGAATATTTAATTAATGACTTAATTTTAAGAGCTCAATCTCAAGCTAGATATTGTCCAGAAAATTTATCTCATTACGGGTTATCTTTAGAAAAATATGTTCACTTTACATCCCCTATTCGTCGTTATTCTGACTTAATAGTACATAGAGGATTAATTTCTGCATTATCTTTAGGTAATGATGGACTAACCGATGAAGACAATCATATTTTATATGACTTAGAGGATGTTGGACAGCACATTAGTGCAACAGAAAGAAGAGCAGCTAGTGCAGAATTAGACGCAGAATCTAGATATTTAGCATATTACTTAGCTGGCAGAACAGGAGAAGTATTCTCTGGTATTATATCTGGAGCATCTGCTCATGGATTATTTGTTGTATTAGATGATATTGGAGCTCAAGGCTTTATTCCTATTTCGTCTATTCCATATGATTTGTTTGAATTTGATGAAAAAGCTCACAGATTAGTTGGAGCAGAAACAAAAAAAGTTTACCAATTAGGACAACCTATTAATGTTATTCTAACAGAAGTTCGCCCTATAAAGGGGGGCTTACTATTTGAAATTGTTCAAGATAAGCATTCATCAAAAAAAGAAAAACGTAAAAAACAAAAATTTAAAAAGCATTTTAATAAAAACCATAACGACAGCTTTAAAAATGAATATCGCCAAAGTAATTCATACAAACGTAATTAGTTATTTAATTGCGTCTTTATCTTTTATTTCTTATTCATCACCTGCTAAATCAGCAGATCCTGCGTGGTGGGAAAACATAACATCTTCACAAATGTTTCCTATAGTTAAAATGCATAACACATTATCTACAGCTTGCGAAATAACTGTAAAAAACTCTTTATATCCCAGAAATGCATTAACAATTACATCTGAAGCATGGAATTCATTATTAGAAATAGATCCAGAATTAAAAATTCACAAAGATGGAAATCGGATGATGATTTTATATTCAGGTAAAATTATACGTTCTTTTTCTTTACCTGAAGATATCTCTTGTCAATCGGCTTCACAATTTTTATTAGCTATTTTAAACTCTGCTGCTACAAGTTCTAAAATTATTAGAGAAACAAATTCTGATGAATTATTAGAAAAATTTGTAAACACATATTTATCAAATATTGATGCATATAGTCATTTTGAAATAAAAGACAAAGTTGCATTAGATGTTTTAAAAGATCCTGCAAGCATTGGGATACGTTATAGAAGAATAGGAAAATACCTAGAAATAACTGATGTATTGCCACAATCACCTGCATCAAAAAACAACATAAGCGTTGGGGATAGAATTAAAGAAATCAACAATGTTCCTGTTGCAAACATGTCAAGGATTCAAGTTTTAAATGCTTTACGAGGTGAGAATGGAACTTCAGTTCATCTAACTTTAAGAGTTGATGGAAAACAAGTTGAAAAAGATGTTATAAGAACCAATGTTCCTGAATCATCTGTAGTATATTTCCATGATCCTAAAAATAGCGTTACTACTATCAAAATTGAATCATTTACGAACACAACATTAAAAGCTTTAAAGTCCACCTTAATAACAGCTTTAAAGAAAGACACTCATGGATTAATTATCGACTTACGAGAAAACATTGGAGGATCTTTAAAAGCTGCTGTTTTATGTGCTGATTTATTTTTGCCTCCAAATTTAACGTTAATTCATACATACAATAATGTATCTGAACACAAATCATACATATCTACCAAGACAGTAAATGATTTAAAACTTCCTATTGTGATTATAATTGATGGTAAAACAGCTTCAAGTGCTGAATTCTTTGCTGGTGTATTACAAGACTATAGACATGCTGTCGTAATAGGAACTCCTTCATATGGCAAAGGCGTAATTCAAACAACTTACCCTGTTCAATCAGATGGCATTATAAGTTTAACGACATCAAAATATTATTTACCTACAGATTATTCTCCACAAGATAAAGGTATTTATCCGAATGTTTGCACAGCTGGAATTAGAATGAATACTCTTGAATATGTAGAAAAACCTACGACAAGATTTGACTTTTGGCGTTCTGGAAATGACGGTCTAATAAAAACAGCTTTAAAAGAGTGCCCTAAAGAAATAAGAAAAGACAATCCTAGCGATGATGCTGTTGCTTTAGATATTATTAAAGATCCTGACAAATACACATCCTCGCTATCAAAATATGTTGTTTCTCAAGAGAAGCAAGACAAAAAATAAGACATTCGTAATCACGCTAATATAAGTTTTGTTAAATTCTTAAATTAAAACAATTATTTGATTTTTACTTGACCAATAGTTAGTTCGCCATTTTGATAACTATATGAGGAAAGTACAGAACTTTGCAATTCACCTTGTTTTTGTGATAATTTTTCGCCTAATACAATTTTAGCAACACTAACTTGGCCCCCACTAATATATCCTGCACTTTCATATGCATCTAATAAAGGGAACAAGCCATAAAATTTACCAACTCCAGATGCACTTAAGTTATAATATTCATCTAAACCGTAAACGCCATCAAATTGAACCATAAATGGCTTCCAAATAATTTCACCATTTTTTAAATGAATTAACCCATTATTTTCTGACCAGTCAGCATAAATAGGCTTAGTTCTATAATCGGAAAAGCCGCTTACAGTTCCTTGCAAATAAATATATTCCATAGTTTTTGGCAAATTAACTGTTAAATAAGAAGGCAAGTCAACATAATTAACAATTAAATTAAAATCTGTAGTTTTAGCTTTTGCATCTAACATCAAACGTAATTTGTCTACTTTAAATCCTTGCATTGAAGAAGGAGCTGTTGCTTGTAAATTATTCAAATCTAAAACAGTTTTTATATGAGATTTAGTAATGTCTTTTGAAATTACAACTTCTCCATTTGGAACTAATAAATATACATCATTTACATTTTTAGTTCTTAATTTATGAGTTCCTGAGAAACTTATTTTAATTTTTCTTGTAAAAGGCATCGAAATTAATTCAATCTTACCAGATTTTAATTGCCACCCCCCAATATCTTTAGGAGCAGTAATTACTAAATCTTCAACGTATAAGCCCCCTGCTAAAGCCTTATAATTAGATTTAACATGATAACTTATGCCAAAACCGTTTGCGCCTAATTCTCTAAAAAATCTAAATATATTTCTCTTAACATTACTTTCTGTCGTTAAAATAACAGATATGTAAAATGCAGCAATGAATATTAAAGAACCCCACAGCCAAGAATATTTAATAGCATCAAATTCCAAACCTTTATTTTTTTTTACAGTTTGGTTATTTGGCTTCAGCCTCGGAAATTTATATAAATCTGCGGCGTTTATTGGCATCACTTAAATCCAGACAAATCTACTCACGCTTTGATTATAAAATTATATTATAAAAAAAGTCTAAAGATTTGAAGTTTTAAATAATATTAAACCAATTTTCTATTTCTTTGAAATCTTCTTGAATTTGAAAAGGAGGATTAATTAAAAACATTGCACTTCCTTGTAAAGCTGTATAAGGATGCTTAAATTTTACCAAAGAAGTTAAACAATCTTCTTTTGATAGCTCTGATTTTTCAACAATCTCAAAAAACTTTTCATGATAATTTTCTTTTAAAATTGGAAGCCATACACAAATTATTCCGGTTTCCCATTTTTTATGTAATTTTAAAACAGCCTTTGCAATATCTTCATACTCATTTTTCATCTCATACGAAGGATCTATAAAAACCATGCCTCTTTTGATTTGAGGAGGGCAAATTGCTAATGCACCTTCTATACCATCTCTAAAATGCAGATGAGTATTTGGATATCTCATATAATGATAAAGTTCTTTATATTCACCAGGGTGCAATTCCATAAAATGAAGGGTGTCAATAGAACGAAGCATAGCTTCTGATATGAAAGGAGAGCCGGGATATATTGTATCACCTACTTCATCTCTTATTTTATTTATCAGCTCAAAATAAGGATGGGATTTATTGATTTTTTCATTTTTTAATACCAATTCAATACCATGTTCTGCTTCACCTGTTTTTTCAGAATCTGCACAATTTAAATCGTAAATTCCTCTACCCGCATGTGTTTCAATATAAGTAAGAGGTTTTTCTTTTTTTGTTAAATATTTAAAAATAGAAACTAACTCAGCATGTTTATGAACATCCGCCAAATTTCCTGCATGATATGAATGTTGATATGAAAGCATATAACCCTCTACTTAGACATTAAAAAAGCCCGAAACAAAATAGCTCGGGCTTATAAAAATTTTTGTTAATCAGATTAACGTAATTTTGTTTCTTTGAATTCCACATGCTTCTTTGCTTTTGGATCGTATTTCTTCAAAACCAATTTTTCAGTCTTTGTACGTGGATTTTTCTTTGTTGTATAGAAATATCCTGTTCCTGCTGTGGACTCTAATTTAATCTGAACTACTGCTGACTTAGCCATAGTAACCACCCATAATAAAAATTCATAAAAAAGATACTCATAAAAATACGCTATTTTATATTTCTGTCAAGTGAAAAAACACGTATTTGTCAAAACATTTAATTTTTACCAAGCATTTTTAATGACTGTATACTCAATTTGTGTTCTATCTACACGCAAAACACGAATCATAATACCTTCTATTGAAATCATTGTTTGGTCTTTTGGAAAAGCTATAGTTTTAAAGCTTCCATCTTCTCCATTTGTACCTGGAACAGCATACTTTACAAAGAACTTCATATTACCGTTTGCAATTCCTTGAAAATCAATTTCAAAATCTTTTACAGGAATCTTTGCAACTTCAGAAGATCTTTCCCATCTCAGTTTTGCTTGATTTGGCTTTAACGAAACTCTACCACCAATTATCTGATAAGCATTTCCTTTTAACTTGTATAAATACTTATTTTGAATATATCCCATAGAATCGGCTAACATATAAATATTTGAACCAGCATCAAATGTATAATAGTTTTCACCTTTAATTGTTACTTGACCAAATATATTGCTTGCACCTTTTTTAATTACAGCTTCTTCGCCATATTGTGTTTTCAATACAATCTTTTGATCTGCTACCATACGAGCATGCAAGTAATTGTTTCTATTAAACATAATTACACGAACTACTGTATCATCAACGCCTGCAACTTTAACATCATTTAATTCGTAATTTGTTTCTACAACATAATCACTTTTTTCTATTGCTGTTTGAGGTGGAGGATTCATTTTTACCTCAGTTTCATAATTGTAGCCTTTATTATCTAAAGCTGTACAATTTGTTAAAGCTGCCAAACAAAGCATTACGAACAAATTTTTTTTCATAAAAAAGCCCTTTTCTTTCCAGAATTTATTTTATGGTATTGACAATAACCTATTTTATTTGTATTGTCATTAAACTTCTAAAAGTTTTTTTTATTATAAGGATGAGTGTTATGAAAGTTCGTAATTCCCTTAAGTCCGCAAAATTGCGCGATAAAGATTGCAAAATCGTACGCAGAAAAGGACGTGTATACATTATTAATAAGAAAAACCCACGTATGAAGGCTCGTCAAGGCTAATTCTTGGTTTTTCAATAGTGTAAAAAAATAAGCCCGCATATTGCGGGTTTTATTTTTACTTTACTATATCATTCATATCTTTTGGTAAAGGTATCTCAAAAAACATTTCTTTATTAGTAATCGGATGTATAAATCTTATCTTATATGAATGTAAAGCCTGTCTTGGAAAAGCTTTTAATTTTTTAATCGATTCGTTTTTATTTTCTCCTCTTGGAGATCTTCCATAAGTAGCATCTCCAATTAATGGATGTCCAATACTTGTCATATGCACTCTTACTTGATGTGTTCTTCCTGTTTTTAAAGAACATTCAACTAAAGATGCTGCTCCATTATAAAGCACTTTAATTAGTTTATAATGTGTAACTGCATGCTTACCGCCATTTTGTACAACGGCCATTTTTTTACGATCATTTGGATTTCTACCAATAAAATTATCAACTATTCCATTTGGCGGGTTCAAAACGCCCCAAACAATAGCCAAATAACAACGATCTAAACTATGTACAGAAAATTGTTCTGATAATTTTTGATGAGCTAAATCATTTTTTGCAACAACCATTAATCCACTTGTATCTTTATCCAATCTATGAACAATGCCTGGTCTAATTACCCCACCTATTCCCGACAATGAATCTTTACAATATGCAAGCAATGCATTAACAAGAGTACCTTCATAATTGCCACATGCAGGATGTACAACCATACCAGCGGCTTTATTTATAACTAAAATATCATCATCTTCATAAACAACTTCTAATGGTAAATCTTGTGCAACAGGAACTGCTGGTACTGGTTCAGGAACATTGATAAGAAAAGAATCGCCAGTTACAACTTTTTTATCACTACTTTTTAAAAGATCTCCGTTTTCATAAAAGACATTCTCACTATCAATTAATGATGAAATTCTACTTCTTGAAAAGTCTGTTATTTCAGAAAGCCATTTATCAACACGAACTCCTGTTTTTTCTGATGGTACAGGCTCTGTTTTTAATAAATTTTCCTTGCGAATATCCTTAAAATCCATCATTATACCTCTATATGAATAATATTTTTCTAAAATATACAAAATTGATAAAAATATGAACATAAAAAAATTACTTACAAACACTTTATTTTTAAAAACTCTTATTGTCGTACAAGGAGTTTTGATAGTAGTAGCAATGTTTGTTTTAGGCTATGTAATTTGTAATAGAGATAAAATACCTCACCTTTTAAGTGATGAAAGAAAAGCTAAAATTGCTAGTGCTTTAAAAGTTAAGCATAAGGAAGTTTCAAGCCCAAAAATTGAAATTACTAAGCAAAATAATACAAACAAAGAACAAAAATAATAACAATAAAATATGAGGAGGACATAATTATGAAAGTTGCATTTTTTGATACTAAAGAATACGACATTAATTCTTTTGATAATTTTAATAATAAAAACAATTTAGAATTCACTTATTTTGAAACAAAATTAAATGAAGATACTGTTGAACTAGCAAAAGGTTTTGATGCTGTTTGTGTATTTGTAAACGATACAGTAAATGCAAAAGTTATCGATAAACTTGTAGAATACGGATGTAAACTTATTGCTTTAAGATGTGCAGGATTTAATAATGTTGACATAAAATATGCTTATAAAAAAATCCACGTTGTAAGAGTTCCTGCTTATTCACCTTATGCTGTCGCAGAACACGCTATGGCTTTATTACTTACATCAATTAGAAGAATACATAAAGCTTTTAATAGAACAAGAGATTATAACTTCTCTTTATCAGGTTTAGTTGGTTTTGACTTACACGGAAAAACGATTGGCGTTGTTGGAACAGGGAAAATAGGAAGAATATTTATCGATATTTGTAAAGGATTTGGAATGAACGTTTTAGCTTATGACAAATTCCATTCAAGTTCCGATATTAACTACGTTTCTTTAGATGAACTTTTCGCAAAAAGCGATATTATCTCTTTCCATTGTCCTTTAAACGAAGAAACTTATCATATGGTAAACAAAGAAAACTTGTCAAAAATGAAAAATCAAGTTGTTCTTATTAACACCTCTAGAGGAGCTTTATTTGATGCTGATGCATTAGTTGACGCTTTAAAAGCTCGCAAAGTTGGAGCTGCATGTATGGATGTCTACGAAGAAGAAGGTGATTTGTTCTTTAGAGATTATTCCGGTCATATTTTAAATGATGATACTTTAGCCCGTTTGTTATCAATGCCTAACGTAATTATAACATCGCATCAAGCATTTTTAACAAATGAAGCTTTGTCAAACATAGCTCAAACAACTTCTGAAAATCTAATAACTTATTTATCAAATGGATTTAATGATAATGAGATTTGTTACCAATGTGGCCTTCAAGATCAATGCAAACGTAAAAGACAAGAACGCTGTTTTTAAATAAAGGGTTTATCATGAATTTAAAATGTTTTGAATTAGGTCCTATTGGAAACAATAATTATGTTTTAACAAATGAAGATACAAATGAGGCAATTTTAATAGATTGCACCGATGCAGATGCTATTTTAGCTTTTCTAAAAAGTAAAAAAGTTAATTTAAAATACATTTTGTTAACTCATGGACACTTCGATCACATTTTAGGTTTAGCTGATTTACAAAAAGAAGTAAAAACAACAACTATTATTCATAAAAATGATGCTTCTTTAGTAAATGAAGCTAATGAATATTTAAAAGTATTTGGATTACCTCCAATTGAAATTCCTAGCATTGATAAAACAATAGATGAAAAAGGTAATTTATCTTTTGATGGATTTGATATTAAAATCATCCATACACCAGGCCATACGCCAGGTAGTGTGTGTTATTTAATTAATGGAATATTATTTTCAGGAGATACTTTGTTTTACGCTGGTCAAGGAAGAACAGACCTTCCTGGGGGCAATTATAATGAATTACAAAACTCTATAAATAATTTATTTAAAAGTCTTAATGAAGATATTGAAGTCTATACAGGGCATGGTCCAAAAACAACGATAGGAAGAGAAAAATCTCGTTATAAATAAGAGGACAAAATGAAAAAAATATTATTTTTCTTATTATTAATATTACCAATTATTACCTCTTGTAAAAGCAAAAAAGAACAAGAGATTATCTCATTTGATAAAGCTGAAGTTCTTTTTTATAAACAAGGATCTAACGATCAATATCTAACTCTTAATTTGGAATATGCTCACACTATTCCTCAAATGCAAAGAGGACTTATGTTCAGAACAGATTTAACTGATGAAAGTGGTATGCTATTTAATTATGGAATTCCTAGAATAGCTTCTATGTGGATGAAAAATACACCCACTTCTCTTGATATGATTTTTTTTAATGAACAAGGAATTGTAACTGAAATTATAACAAATACAACACCTTTCTCTTTAGATCATATCGTTTCAATTAATAAAATTAAATATGTAGTTGAACTTAAAGCTAATATGGCTAAAAAATTTAATATTGAACCAAATGATAAAATGATTTACGTCATCAAATAAAAAACTTTTAGAAAATTAGAAATTTCAATTAAATAATTTCTCTAAAATCTCTATTGGCGAATTCAAACATTCTTTGTTATTTTTAAATCCATAGCCATAGTTCACGCCAATAAAATCTATACCTACATTTTCTGATGCTATTTTATCACTTTGCGTATCACCAATATAAACTATTTTTTCTTTATCAACTTTCAGCTCTTCAATACATTTTTGAATTAATTCAGATTTCTTTAACTTATTAAAATTGTCAGTACCATGAATAAATTCAACATATTTATCAAGCCCAAAATATTGACAAAGCTTAATAGCGTAATCTTCACGTTTATTTGTTGCAATAGCCATACGAAAATTATTTCGTTTCAATTCTTCAAAAACATCTAAAATTTTACTATACATTTTGGCTTTAAAAAGATCTTTTGATTTATACCTATCCCTAAATAAATCTACTGCATTTTGTAATCTTTCACCTGTTAATCCAAAATATTGATTTAATGAATCATGCATTTTAGGCCCTACAAAGCCTAACAGCTCATCATCTGACAATCTTGTCAATTTTAAAGTTTCAATAATGTACTTAACAGAAGAAATTATTCCTTCTGTAGTATCGAGCAATGTTCCATCAATATCCCAAATAACACACTCTTTATCCAAATTTATCATCCTAATATTTAAAAATATTGCTTTTTAAGATACAACAATTACTCGATATGCTGTTCTTCATACACAGGCATTTTTGACAAATAATCTTTGATGCTCTTTCTTGATAATTCAACTTGTTTCTTTAATGGGCTTAGAAAGTCTTTTGTATGTAATGTTAAATCTGCAACATTATTTACAGCAGGTAATATAATTTGTTGTTGTTCTTGTAGAACAGTTAATTTATCACCTAAATCTTGTGCTAAATTTACAACTTGCTCAACCTCAATTCTTTGTTTCTTATTAGCATCAATAAGATCTTGAGAAAATTGAATATTAGCTTTAGCTTCTCTAGATACATTTTCTAATAATGAGCCAAAACTACATGCACCTTGTTGAACATTTTTCAATTTACCTAAGACATCAACAACGGATTTTTCAAATGTTCCTGTTTGGCTTCTAATATTATGAACAACTTCACCAAAAGCTTTTGCACAATCGCCAGCTTTATTAGCTTCAATAGATGCATTTAACGCTAAAATTTTTACATCACCAGCCTGTTTTTTAAGTTTATTTACAACTTCAGCTGTTCCATTAATCCATTCGAACAAATCTCTTACAAATTGAGCTGTTTTATCAACATTTTCATCAGAATATTTAGCCTCTTCAAATATACTTTGGACTGTTTGTTCCATTTGTAAATTTGAATCATGAATACCTTGTGAAGTTGATAACAAATCTTTATTTCTTTCTTTCATTACAGAAATAGCTTGAACCGACAATTGTTCAATAACATGATCTAAATCAGAGTGTATCTGGCCAAAATTTTTAGCCATTTGTTTAATATCGTCATCACTCTTATTAAACATTCTATTAGTTTCTTCGCTCATAATATTTGCAGAATCACTAATTTGTTGAATCAAAGTCAACATTTGCAACAATTGACTTTCCGTATCTACTCCAACACCTTGGCCAAAATAAGCTACAGCATCGCCTTGTTCTTCTTTATTTGTTTGAGATACAGATGAATTTTCATCTCTCATAATTGGCAATGCTATTCTTTCTGGTGTATCAAGACTTGCTGCACCTAATGGCAAATAAACATCATTTAACGAAGGTTCTTTAGTATCTAATTCTGTAAATTGAACTTCAGATAATTCATTATTTGTATCGGAATTGCCCTTCATACGAGCTAATACTGCTGATAATGCTCTAGCCAAAATACCTATTTCATCTTTTCTTTCTGTAAACGGTAATAAAATTGTTTTATCACCTTTGCTTATAGCAAAAGCACAATTAACCAATTTAGATAATGGGTATGTAAAGCCATGAACTGATGCAAAAGCCAAGAATAAAACAACAATACCTGATAAAGCAGCCAAGCCAACAAAAAGTTTTTGCAAGCTTATTTTGTCTTTTTCAGCTATTTCCATTACATTGCTAGATTCAGCAGCTAATTCTTTTGTCAAATTATGAACTAATTCAACAGCATTTTTACATTCTTTGATTAACAAATCGATTTTAACCATCAATTCATCATCAATTTTAAGTTTTCTATTTATTTCATCATCTAAAGCATATATAGAAGCAGATACAATCTTTAAATTCTTTGTATTAATCATTTCTACTTGTTTTAAATTAT
The DNA here is from genome assembly GCA_024407875.1 of Alphaproteobacteria bacterium. Lineage (GTDB taxonomy): Bacteria > Pseudomonadota > Alphaproteobacteria > CAAGCB01 > CAG-977 > UBA2903. The sequence goes on along the minus strand of JAKSVT010000009.1, from coordinate 21,493 downwards.
TTAATGATTTTTTCAAAACAACTAAAGAATTCAACAATTGTTTTTTCTCAATTTTCTTATCAAAAATCGCATCAACATTCCTTAATACATTATCTAAATCTGAAGATAATGTTGACAACATCATTGATGCTGATGGTAATGTTGATTCATCAATCATTGCTTTTAATTTATCAGAAGCTCTTTTTGCATATCTAGCAATTTCATCTGTAACTTTTACACTATCATCGAACAACGTAAAAATTGAATCAAATTGTTCCTGATATTTTTTCATAAACGTATTCAGTTTTGACAACTGTTGTTCTGATCTATTTAATTTACCTAATCCACCTTTAATTTCTTCTGATATTTCCTTTAATTTTTCATATGAATCAGATAATTGATTTTTCTCTGCATCAGAGCCTTTATTTTTAAAGAAAAACAAAGATTGGTTCATTTGAACTAAATTCATTTCAAATGTATTGAATTGACCAACAACTTCCATTGATTGACCAGCATTAGCATAATTCTTTTGAACACTGCCAACAGAAAACATTCCTAAAAAACAAACCAAAGCACTAAATATACCTGCCACTAAAAAGCAGCCATAAACCCTAGTTCCTAATTTATATTTTGCTAAAAACTGAAACATATCAAAACGCTTTCTTTAAAAAAGACTTTTACACTCTTACTAAAGATTATACGTTTTGTTTTATTGATATTTTATTAATTATAAAAATTAATTTGTAAAAAATTACTTTCCACTAGGCTCAACTTCACTAGCACTACGTTCTGCTTTTTCTTGTTGGAATTCTTCTTCGTTTTCCAAAATCCATTTTACACGTTCTTGAGCTTCTTTACGAAGTTCTTCACGCATTGCATCACGTTCTTTGGCATGACGTAATTTCAACAATTTTTTAGCTTCTAATGTATTAATATCAGCAGCACGAATTTCATCAGCTTGCTTAATTAACATATTTCTAATTCTTTCAGGCAAAACATCCTTTTGACGAATTTTTTCTACCTTTTTTTGGAACATTTCATTTACTAAAAGGACTTTTTGATTATATTCAGCTTCTAAAGTTTCTTCCATACCTAAAGCGTTTGTTTCTTCAGCATTTACAGGTGTATAAATCATTAAAGCTATTAAGAACATAAATAAAAAACGCATTTGTTTAATCCTTTTACTTTATTACGAACCAAAAATCGAAACTTTGTAGCATCTTGAGCTTTACTAGACTTCGCATAGTTCATCACTAGTATCTATAATTATAATATAATATCATTTTTCTCAAGAGTTTTTTTAGCAATTCAATCTTAGCATTTTAAAACTGCAAATTAAAAATAAATGCTTAATTTTTTTATACTTTTATTCCCATTAAATTTATTTCAATTTCTTCTTTTTCTAAAGCATATAACATTTCTGCCAAAGCGAATCGTTTATAAGATTCAACATAACCTAAACCAAAAACTATCTGCATAAATGACTTTACAAATTGAGAAACAAATTCAGGCTCTTGTTTTACTGTTATATCTAAAGCCTCTTCAAAAGTTTCTTCATTTACATTTTGACGCTTAATATAATTTATAACTTCATTTTCATCAAAATCTATAAAACCACATCTATTAAAAAGGTATAAACCAAATATTTTTTGCAATGTTAAATTATCATCGAGCTCTTGTGATGACACATACTTCAAAGCAAACAATTCAACACCACATAAATTTAATACATTCATCATTTGATTTGAAATATTATTTTTATCCATTTTTGCTATAAAAATATTTTTCTTATCAAATCCATTAATTTGTTGATTTACAATGAGTTGTTGTTGAGGATTTGCGTTCATAGCTAAAACATTTTGATTAAAAGCACCATAGCCAATATTGTTTTGCCCGTATTGAGAATAAATTTGAGCCATTCTACTTGTAGCATCGAATTCATTATTATATTGAGGCTGAATATATCCTGAATTATAAGCCATTCCAGCATTATAATACTGATTTTGCATAATTGAATTATCAACATACGGCATTGATGACGCTTGAACTTGAGCTTTTGTTGCCTGAACAGATTTCCATATTAACTGAATTTGAGAAAGATCCTTATTAGCATCTTTTTCAACTTTATCTTCCTTCTTAATTAGTCCTCTTAAGTATCTAATATGTTTTTTTAATTCCGGGGTTATTTCTTTTTTTTCTTTAATACTATTTTCAATTTGTGCATCAACTATATTTTGCTCTTTATTATCTTCACCTTCAAATTTATAAACGGCATCAGAAATTCTTTTAATAGGAACCTGTTTGCTACGATGTTTTTTAAATGTAGTTTTCTTAGAAAAATCTATTTTTTCATTAATTTTTCCATCTACAACTTTTCTTCTATCGCCATTATAATCCTGCAACTTTCCCCATTTTAATCTAAAAAAGATATCTGTTGCTAACTTATAAGGAGCAAATACTATTTTCTTAAATAAATCTATAAAAGAAATAATCTTCTTTTTTACTTTTTTAAAAAACTCTTTGCATCTTTCTGGGAAACTTTCTTGTTGTAACCTAATTTGTTCTTGACGTTCTTTTTCTAACCTAATTAGTTCTGCTCTAGCTTCTTCTGATAAAACGTATTTACCATCAATTTGAGAAAATCTTTTTTCTTTTCTCATTGGACGATTAACATCATGACTTAAAGCATAATTCAATTGCTTTAATCTATTTTCTTCATCTAAAAGCTCTTCTTTAGCGTCTTGTTCACGTTCGACTTCATCAAACAGATTAATGTCGAAGTCATCGTCATCGGCAACATCAAATATTTTAGATTTATCTAAAGGCAATTTTTAAAACCTTTATCAACGTGAATTATTTTTTGAAATCAATTTACTTATATCAATAGGTTTAATAATAGGTTTTACAGGCTCTTTTCTATCAAACTCCAAAGGCTCTCCAGTCTCTTTTGATTTCTTCTGAGCTCGTCCTAACAATAAATCATACATATACCTATCCCTATTATAAGCATCAGCTTCTTTACGTTCTTTTCTAGCATGCTTCATTGTTTGATTAATAGATACCATAATAGGGCCATCAGGATCACGCAACGTTTCTAAAGACTCTTTTGTTGGCATCTTTTTATCACCAAATAATTTATTAAAAGTCTTTTCTAATTTATATTTTAAAACTTCTACATTACGTTGTGCCTGCATTAAGCGTTTTTTCATAACTAATCCTGCTGGAGATAATGCAAACTTTCCAGAAGGAACATCAGGCACGCCAGCAGCATTTAAAATATCAACAGCAAATGTTGAACAATTAGTTTCAAACAACTTATATTGACCAGGATTTTCTCTCTTTTCATCAATAGCTTTCATAGCTTTATTGTATTGATCTTTTGAAATTCTCCAGACTATAGCTTCATTATGAGGAGAGTTTTCATCTTCTTCACAGACACAACCTTTAGCACCAAAAATTGATTTTATGAAACCAGCATCTTCAAAGGTATATCCTGCTCTTTTTTCAATACCACTTTCATCAGCTAAACCAATAAAAGCATGTCCTGTAATAGCAACAGGATCTAATTGATTTGTACACGCCATACTTACAAATTGATTATGCTTCCTAATATCCCTAAAAGGTAACATCATCGGTTTAGGTGTATCTAAATAAAGAGTAATTAAACAAGTTTTATCGTCTGTCTTTTCCATTGTGCTAGTCCAATTTAAACATTTTTAATAATTTTACTCTTTTTTTTGTCTAAAAAAAACAAAAACTTTCAGAAAATTAATTATTCTTCTCTTTTTTTTCTGAACACTTAACATATTTTCTATTAGCCAAAAAAAACTTGGAACTTTTAAGCCAAAAAAACATTATAAATGACACATTGTTTAAATTATCAAATTTGTACTTTTACAAAACAAGAATAAATATCTAATAATTTAGAAACTAAATTCGTTATATTTATCGAAATTTTTGCTTTCTTTCATAATTTCATCAAAATCATCATCATCAATTGATGTATCGACCAAATCAACAGATGCATCTAAAAATGTATCTGTAATATCAGCAACCAACGCTGCACCAAAGCCTATTTCGCCCCATGTCATCGTATCTGCATCCGTAGGCTCGCCATATTTTGAAATTAATTGTTCTAAGAATTCTTGCCGACGTTTATTTTTTAAATAAACACCTTCCTTCGTAACACCAAGTGAATGATCACCTTTAGCAATATATCTAATATGATAACACTTATTGCCTGTAGTAGCACTTGTAAACTCAACTATAATTTTTTCTTTATTATATTTTTTTTCAAACAACATTGCTTCGACAAATTCAACTTCTTGTTCTTTTGCAATTTCATGCAAGCAATATTTTCTTATTCTATAAGGTGCATTAGCTCTTTCTTTTAAACAATCTTGTTTTATTCTCCATTGATGCAATTCAGGAATATGATTTTTAACTCTAACTAATTTAAAATTATATTCCGCTATAGCTTCAATAACTTCTTCAGGTGTCATTTTTAATTTTATACCAGCTATATCAAAATTTTCTGCTTTAGTTTTTAAATGACCTTTTTTACTTTTATTTCTTATATCGAACAAAGACAAACCTTCATTTTTCATGGCTGCCTTTTGTTGATTTTTTTGAATATTTTTCCTTACTTCACTAGTAGCACCAATTCCTGGCAAGGCTTTATCACTTGCATTATCTGCTATTTTAGGAGCACCAGGAAACGCACCAATCTTAGGGACATCTTTCTTTACAGGAGTACTAGTTACAGCATTATTTTCAACTTCATCTTTTTCTTCTAAAACATTAACTTTATTACTTTGAGGAGCTCCTAAGAAATCATCATCAAAATCATCTTTTTTAGTTGTTTTTTCTTCAGTACTCTCAGTTGTTTCATCCATATCATCTAATAAATCAAGCATTTGTGCATTTGAATTATATACAAAGCAAAAACTTGCCAATATAATTTCAAATACAAACGTCGATTTATTTTTAAACAATAAAGACATTTTAAACAACACCTAAAATACGATTAATATTTTCCTAAATAAATTTTACCATAGCCTAAAACTTCTGTCTTTTGTTTATCAAAAGATCCTGTTCTATAAACAGCTATAACTGATGCACTATAATGATGCTTTAAAGCTCTACATGGTGGCATATATGGATATTCATTAACATTTGCAATTGTTCTTTTTTCAGCAAAAACAAATTTTGGCAATCGATTTTCTTCACCCATTACAGGCATTAATAATTTTTCTGTTTGACCTGATATAATAGGAAAACCCAAAACACCTAAGCCTCCATTTGCCAAATCAGGATTGTCATCATCATTCATTGATAATAACAACAAATTTGCTTTTACAGGAATATTACTTACTAACAATCCTGGTGTTGCCCCTCTACCTCCATCTCTTCTACATACTTGAGTTGATGGAATATTTCTACTACCCCAACTTGAAGGAGTTGTTTCATCAAATTCAACATCCAAACTTGCAACTCTTTCACCATTATAAAGAGTTCCACATCCACATAAAGCGAACAAGCACAAAAAAATTATTTTTTTCATATTCTTACCTTAAAAAAGTTATATTTTTTATAATTATATATAAAAAAACTTAACAATAATTAAAATTTTTAAATTATTTATTATCGCTTCTAGCATCTTCAAAAATAGGTTCTTCACTTTCTGGAGGTCTATTTCTCATAAGCCATTCTTCGATTTTAGCTTTTCTCCATTCCATAATACTTCTTTTAGCCTTTTCATCTTCTGCTTTTTTATCAAATTTAGGCTTTCTAGGTTTTAATGGATTTACTCTAGGCTTTTCTTTTTTCTTTATTTCTGTTTTATCAACAACTTTTTCTTCAGTTTCAATTGCTTGAATATTAGGAACAGCAGGATTTCCATATTTTTTTAACTTTTCCCAAACATTCAACAACTTATCTTCATATTTTAATGCTTTTTGTTCTTGTTTAGAATGGTACTGGACCGCAGCCAGCCCCCATTGTCCAGTTCTTTCATAATTTTCTTTTAAAAATTTAGCTGCATATGCAACATTTTTTCTAACATCAAAAGCTTCGTCTAAATTTTTAAAAGCATCTGGATGAAATTTTAAATTAACCTGCATACATCCAACATCAATATTTTCAACACCTTCTGCTTTTAATTTTTCAACAGCGGCTATTGCTTCTTGTTTAGAATTATAAAAAGTTCCACTTCCACCAGATGTAACAGTCCAAGGCCAAGATATTCCCGTTGGATAGTCCTTATCATATTTTCCACTCTCAACTAACGCTATAGCTGACAATAAATTAGTTTTAATTCCCAATTTTTTTTCAACAGCTGCTGTTTGTCTTAGACATAATAAATCATCTGGAGTTTTAGCATTTAATTTATTACTAAAAACACATACAACAGAAATCAAAAAAGCAATAAAAACCTTAAGAACCATATTCTTTTACAAACTTGTAAAAATTTGCTGTAATTGTAGATAGTTGTAAACTCAAATGGTTAAAATTATCTAACGGCAAATAATTATTAACATCCCAATACAAAGATCTAGCAATTTCTATTTGAATTACATGCGAATGCTTTTCAGGAACACCGTAACGAAGTGTTGTATAAGCACCACTATACGGAGTGTTTACAGTAACAACAAACCCCGCATCAACAAACATTTCAAACAAAACCATAGCATAAATGTTATCACAAGATTTTCCGTCATTTGTTCCTATGACAATATCCGGTTCTTTTCCTCTAAGCCAATATTTTTCAGGTGTTCTTGGCATTGAATGGACATCCCATAACATACTATATCCATATTTCCTTATATTTTCGGAAATCATACTTCCCAATTTTTTATGATAAGGAACATGAACTTCAGATACCCTATTTTGCTCTTCTTCCCAATCCAACATTTTGTCATAAATCATTACATCTGCTGAGACTTTGCTTGGTATTACCCCAAATCCTGCTAAAACATGTTTAGTATCAGTGGATGCTTGTTTAGGCAATTCATCTTGGAACATAACAGGATCTAATTCTAATGGCCCTCTATTTAAATCAACCCAAGCTCTTCCATATTGACCACTAATTAAAGGGATTCCCATAGAAGGAGCAAAAGAAAACAGTTGATCTACTTGAGCATCCTCCATTTTTCTAAAATCTGAAAGGCTTAATTTTGATAATTGAAAAAGTCTTTTTGGGTAAAACACACCACTGTGTGGTGATGAAATTAGCATAGGCCCATTATCTTTACCAACCTGCCTAACTTCAAAAGCGGATACTATTCTATCCTCGCTCAATTTTTTCACCCTTTTATATTTTTTACTTGCTTTTTTCACTGTTAAATATATAAATAAACTATCTTGAAAATAAAATCAAGCTTTTGGGCGCGTAGCTCAGCGGGAGAGCACTACGTTGACATCGTAGGGGTCACAAGTTCGATCCTTGTCGCGCCCACCATTTACTTCAGCCTTTGAAAATTTGATTTCAAAGGTTTTATTTTATAAACAAAAGAACAAATTATAAGGAACCTAAATTATGGCAGAAATCAGCGTTCAACTTCTAATTCTTGGATCAGGCCCTGCTGGATGTACTGCTGCTATATATGGTGCAAGAGCTGGAATACAGACTGTAGTATTAGCTGGCCCGGTTCCTGGTGGTCAATTAACACAAACTGATATAATTGAAAATTTTCCTGGTGTTGGTGCCATTTCAGGATTTGAATTAACATCTCAAATGCGTGAACAAGCCGAATCGATGGGAGCTGAATTTGTTGAAGATATAGCTATAAGCGCTGATTTAAAAAAACATGAAATTGTATTAGATGGTGGAGATACATATAAATATAATTCTTTAATTATAGCTACTGGAGCTACAGCTAAATATTTAGGCTTAGAAAATGAAGATGAATTAAAAGGTTATGGTATTTCTACTTGTGCCACTTGTGACGGGTTCTTTTATAGAAATAAAACAGTTGCTGTTGTAGGCGGGGGAAATTCTGCAGTTGAAGAAGCATTATATTTATCTAAAATTGCGAAGAAAGTTTATTTAATTCATAGAAAAAACACTTTACGTGCAGAAAGTGCATTACAAAAACGTTTACTTTCAAATGAAAAAATTTCACCTATTTGGAGTTCTAAAGTTGTTAAATACATTGGATCACCAACTAAAGGTGGTCTTACAAGCGTAATTTTAGAAAACATAATTGACAATTCTCAATCTTCTTTGGATATAGATGGCATTTTTATTGCAATAGGCCATAATCCAAATACAGAAATATTTAAAGATCAATTAGATCTTGACGAAAAAGGTTTCATTAAGCCTATTGAAAAAGGCTCTCCTAAAACAAATGTTAAGGATGTTTATGTAGCCGGGGACGTACAAGAAATTTTATGTCGTCAAGCGATTACAGCTGCAGCAGGTGGATGTAGAGCAGCAATGGCTGTAATAGCAGACCAAAACTAACTGATACGATCTAAAAATCCTTGTAAAATAAAAGCGGCAGCACCGTTATCTATGTTTTTCTTTTGTTTTTTACGAGAAAAATTATAATTATCTACTAAAGTTCTCTCTACAGCTTTAGAAGAAAGTCTTTCATCCCAAAAATAAATAGGTTTATTAAAATAAGAGGCTATTTTATTTGCTATTTTTTTTGTTTTAACAGCTCTTTCTCCTTCATTTCCATTCATTTCTAAAGGAAGTCCAGAAACAAAACCTCCAATATTTCGTCCTTCTAACATTTTCTTTAATTCTTCCATTTCTTTTTCAAAATCTTGTTGAACATTTAAAGTTTTTAATGCTGTGGACAAACTCCATAATGTATCAGAAACAGCAACACCTATTCTAACATCCCCTATATCTAATCCAACTATTGTTGAATACTTAGGTAAACTATTTACAAACTGTTGCAAATTTTCATCCATTATAATCATTTAATAAATCACCTATTTTAATTTTTCTTGTTAAAGATAAGCCCCTTATAAAATTTTAAAATAAAATCTACAAGGGGCTTACATGAATTATATCAATAAATATTATTGAATTTTGTGATCTAATTCGCCAGAAGCATATCTCTTAGCCATATTAGCTAAAGAAATAGGCTTAATCTTTGATGCCATACCAGCAGCACCAAATTGTTCATAACGAGCTTCACAAACTTTTTGCATTTCTTCCATTGCTGGACCCATATATTTACGAACATCGAATTCACCAGGTTTTGTTTTGAAAATCTTACGAATTGCGCCTGTCATAGCCATACGACAATCTGTATCAACGTTTACTTTACGTACACCGTTCTTGATACCTTCTTGAATTTCTTCAACAGGTACACCGTATGTTTGTGGAATTTCACCGCCGAATTCATTGATCATATCTTGTAATTCTTGAGGAACGCTTGAAGAACCATGCATTACTAAGTGTACTGTTGGAATCTTTGCGTGAATTTTTCTGATTGTATCAATTGATAAAATTGCACCATCTGGTTTACGTGTAAATTTGTAAGCACCATGTGATGTACCAATAGCAACAGCTAAAGCATCTATGTTTGTAGCTTTAACAAATGCAACAGCTTCATCAGGATCTGTTAACAATTGTTTTTTATCGATAGCGCCATCAAATCCATGGCCATCTTCTTTTTCACCTTTACCTGTTTCTAAAGAACCAATGCAACCTAATTCAGCTTCAACAGATGCCCCCATCATATGAGCATATTTTGCAACAGTTCCAGAAACTTCTGCATTGTAATCATGAGAAGCAGGTTTACCATCTTTCAAAGAGCCATCCATCATAACTGATGTCCAGCCATTTGCTAAAGCTGTCATACATGTATCAACTGAAGAACCATGATCTTGGTGTAAGCATACAGGAATTTCTGGATACAATTCTGCAGCAGCTTCTGCCATACGACGAATCATTAAATCGCCAGCGTAAGAACGAGCACCTTTTGATGTTTGAATAATAACAGGTGAATTCGTCTTACGTGCAGCATTCATAACTGCTAAGATTTGTTCCATATTATTAATGTTAAATGCTGGCATACCATAACCGAACTCAGCAGCATGATCCAACAATTGACGCATACTAATCATTGACATTTTTTATAAATCTCCAATTAAATAATTAAAAAAAAAAAGAAGAAAAGGGGGAAATTAATAATCCCCCTATTCTTAAAAAATTACTTTTTCAAAATACGCATTGCTTCTTGAGCAACGTGATCTGGTGTAATACCAAAGTGTTCATATAACAAGTCTGCTGGAGCTGATGCACCAAAGCCTGTCATAGCAACAACAGCACCATCTAAACCAACATATTTTTCCCAACCAAATGCGCCTTGAGATTCAACAGCTACACGTGGGCAAACTCCTAATACTTGAGCTTTATATGCTGCATCTTGTTTATCAAACAATTCCCAACATGGCATAGATACAACAGCTGCATCAACGCCTTTTCCAGCCAAGATTTCTTGAGCTTTTACAGCAATTTCAACTTCTGAACCTGTTGCGATGATTGTAACATCACGTTTTTCTTTAACATCAGAAATAACATAAGCACCTTTAGCACACTTATTTTCTGAAACATCATTTCTAAGTGTAGGTAAGTTTTGACGACTTAATGCCAAAACAGATGGTGTATGTTCAGCTTCAATTGCTAATTCCCAGCATTCAGCTGTTTCAATTACGTCGCATGGACGGAATACATTTACATTTGGAATAGCACGCATACTTGCCAAATGTTCAATTGGTTGATGTGTAGGTCCATCTTCACCAACACCAATAGAATCATGTGTTAATACATAAATAACACGGATACCCATTAATGCTGCTAAACGTAATGATGGTTTTAAATAATCCATAAATACTAGGAAAGCGCCTGAATATGGAATGAAACCACCATGCAATGCAATACCATTCATTGCAGCAGCCATACCATGTTCACGAATACCATAGTGCATATAGTTTCCTGTGAAATCATCAGGTTTTACAGATACTGAAGCTTTAGCATTTGTTAAGTTAGAAGCAGTTAAGTCTGCAGAACCACCTAACAATTCAGAAATAGCTGGAACTAATTCTTCCAAAGCCATTTGTGAAGCCTTACGTGTTGCTACCTTTGGTTTTTCAGCTAACAATTTTTCTTTGTAAGCTTGCATCTTTTCTTTCCAACCTGTAGGCAATACTTTATTTAATACTGTACGATTGAATTCTGCCTTCTTATCAGCTGGCATATTTTCAAAACGAGTTTCCCATTCTTTACGAACCGTTTCACCACGGCGACCAAAACTACGCCATTCATCCAAAATATCATCTGGAACTTCAAATGGATCATATTCAAAGCCTAATGCCTTACGTGCAACCAACAAGTCATCTACACCAATTGGTGAACCATGAACTTTGCTTGTTCCTTGTTTTGGAGCACCGTAACCAATAACGCTATGGCAAGCAATCAATGTAGGTTTATCAGACTTCTTTGCACGTTCAATTGCTGCAGCAATTTCATCTGGATTATAAGCATCACATTCATCTGTATTCCAGTTGTTTGCTTCAAAGCGCTTACGATGATCTGTTGATGTAGCTACTGATGTTGCACCATCAATTGTAATCTTATTATCATCCCACAATACAATCATTTTATTTAATTTTAAATGACCTGCTAATGAAATTGCTTCTTCAGAAATACCTTCCATCAAGCAACCATCACCGCAAATTACATATGTATAGTGGTCAACGATTTCTTTTCCATATCTAGCAGATAATAATTTTTCTGCAATAGCCATACCAACTGCTGTTGATATACCTTGACCTAAAGGACCTGTTGTTGTTTCAATTCCTTCTAAATGACCATATTCAGGGTGTCCTGCACAACGTGATCCTAATTGACGGAAACGTTTCAATTCATCTAATGTTGCTTGCTTGTAACCTGTTAAATATAACAAGCTGTATAATAACATTGAACCATGACCAGCTGACAAAATGAAACGGTCACGATCTGCCCAGTTTGGTTGAGATGCATCAAATTTTAAAAACTTTGAAAATAAAACTGTTGCTACATCTGCCATACCCATAGGCATACCAGGATGGCCTGAATTTGCTCTTTGAACGCCTTCAGCGGCTAAAAAACGAAGAGCATTTGCTAAATCTTTATGTTGAATCATAACAACTCCTACATTAAGTTAAAAAACTGGCGTAATTATATAAGAAATTTATTAATCTTTCCAGTACTTTCGTAAAAAACAACAAAATCGTTAACTTTCTAAAGCTGTTTTTACGCAAAATCGTTAATTCTTTAATTATGTATAAATTACAAGCACTGTTTATTTTAAAGAAAAATTTTTTAAGTCAAATTGTTATTAAGCTCTTTTAGAACATATTCTAAAAGTTCTTTTAACTTATCATATTGTTTTGAAACTACAACTTCAAAATCTATGCCATTCCAACTAACAATCTCTTCAGAAAGCATAAGGCCATTACGAAGATAAAATTCTTTTCTCTTAATTCTTTGATCAATATTTGGAGCTTTTTCGTCTTTTGTATTTTCAATACACGCAACAACTGTTTTTTCTTTATTCACATCTTTAATTAAGTTTATAATTTTCGATCCATATCCACAAGATCTAATATTTTTATTAATTGCTAAATAAAGAATATAAAAAACATCTTCTATATCTATTCCTACTACGAAACCAACAGGATCAATATTACTTTCATCATAAAAGCTATAAAATTTTGAAAATTCGTTTATATCATCGTACAATTCATAAAAATTTTCATTATCTCGCTCTTCTTTAGGAAAAGCTTCCATAAAAATATTATTTAATTTGTCAAAATCTTTAGAATTTTTTGTAACTGTCTCAATTTTTAAATTCATAATATTAACTTCTCATATAAAAGCCTTTAGTTAATCATTCAAATACAAATATCGTCTTGACATTCGAAAAATGTTTCTTAAAGATAGATTTTCATCCTTATTATATTATAACGCAAGCAAAAAACTAAAAAATTAAACATTTGCTTAAATTTTTGATAGATTTATAAATCTTCTATAACATAATAAAAAAACAATTAGTAGAGAACTACAGTTTATATTTTTATAGGATTAAAATTATGGATCAAAAACAAACATTATTCAGCGTTGAAACGAAAGGTGAAGGATTTATTGACATAACAAAACACATTCGTGAATTTGTTAAAAAATCCGGAATAAAAACAGGATTACTAACTATATTTATGCAACACACTTCTGCAGGATTAACAATCCAAGAAAACGCTGATCCTGATGTTATGAAGGATTTAAAAGATTATTTCAACAGAATTGTCCCTCATAATGATTCTTTATATCGACATATATATGAAGGATCTGATGATATGCCTGCCCATATAAGATCTACACTTACAGAAACCTCATTAAATATTCCTATTGTTAATAGCGAAGTTGCATTAGGTCGTTGGCAAGCCGTTTATGTATGTGAATTTAGATCTGACCCTCATATTAGGAATGTAATTTTACATATAATGGGAGAAAAATAATTTTTTTTGTAACCTTTTAAAACCTAATTCGTTTTATTCATATAAACCAAATCTTACGGAGAATTTAATATGGATAAAAATGAAATTATTGCTAGCGATATAAAGCCAAAGCAATTGGCTGGTATTGTTTTTGTATGTTTTACATGCGTTATAATGATTGTATTATTAGCTAGTCTATAACATCATAATTTTTACGAATAAAACTCTATGATTTATTTATAAAAAAATTGCGAAAACCTTTAAGATTTTCGCATTTTTTATAATTATTTATTTCATAACTTTAAGTTAATTACCACAACATTTATTTTACGAAATATTTGCAATAATTTTTTTCAATATTTCAGCAGAAACCTGTGGGGCTTTATTCCAAAAATCAAGATATTGCTCATAATGATTTTCAATTCCCGGCGTATCTGAAATAATACGAATTGAAGCATAAGGAACATTATATAAATATGCTACTTGTGCACAAGCACCGCTTTCCATATCACAAGCTAAAGCTTCAGGAAATTTATTTTTAATAGCATTTAATCGTTCTAACTCGGAAATAAAGAAATCGCCTGTTGCAATAAGGCCTTCATGAATTTTGACGTCAGCCTTAACTTTTTTTACAGCTTCTACTATTTTTTTATCACTATGATAGTATGTTGGCATACCTTGAATCTGGCCATAATCACCTTCGCCGCACCAAACATCATGATAAACAATATTTGTTCCAACCACAATATCCATAACAGATAAGGATTTATCTAATCCTCCTGCAATTCCCGAATTAATAATGTAATCAGGAGCGAAATTTCTTATTAGCTCAACCATAGCAACAGCAGCATTAACTTTTCCTATATTACTTTTCATAAGAACAATAGATTTATCCCCTATTGTTCCCGTTGTAAAATCTAGATGATTTATCTTCTTAATTTCTTGATTTGATAAAAGAGAAGAAATAAGTTGATACTCTGTTGTCATTGCAACAATTATAGCAATCTTCACGTCATTAAATCCTTATTAGTTTAACTTTCCATGGCAATGTTTATACTTTTTGCCAGAACCACATGGACATGGCGCATTACGTTGAACTTTACCCCATGTCGAAGGATCATTTGGATTTATTTCATTTGCTTCATTATATCTAAATGGACTATTTTCAAAAACAGCTGTTGTTTGAGCATCACGTTCTGCATTAGATACAGCATAGTCTTCATGCTCAGCAATTTGTTCCATTTCCTCATGACGACGACGATCAGCTTGAATAGCATCCATTGTTTCAGGAGCCAATTCAACATGCATCAAGAAACGAGTTACATTTTCTTGCATATTATTCAACATTGAACGGAACAAGAAGAATGCTTCACGTTTATATTCAACTAAAGGATCCTTTTGGCCATAAGCTCTTAAAACTATTGTTTTTCTTAAATGTTCAAGAACTTGTAAATGTTCTTTCCATAAATGATCTAAAGTTTGAAGTGTTATATCTTTTTCTAACATATTCATAATATCATCGCCAAAAATAGCACGTTTACCTGCCATTTTTTCATTACATGCTTGAACGATTTTATCATGAATTGTATATGTAGACATTCCTTCATCAATCCAAGATGAAATAGGAAGTATCATTCCCAAAGTATTTTCTAATTCTTCTTTTAATCCGTCTATATTACAATCTTCAATATTTGAACGTTCAGGAATATATGCTTCTGTTATTGAATCAATAACTCCTTGACGCATATCATTAATTGTTTCTGTAATAGATGTTGCAGCCATTAAATCTTTACGTTGTTCGTAAATAACTTTTCTTTGATCATTCATCACGTTATCATATTTTAAAATATTCTTACGTGAATCAAAGTTCATAGCTTCAACTTTTTCTTGTGATTTTTGTAATGTCTTAGAAATCCATGGACTAGAAATTACATCTGTTTCATCCATTCCTCCCAGTGGCTTTAAAAATCTTTCAATTCTTTCAGCCCCAAAAATGCGAAGCAAATCGTCTTGTAAACACAAGAAAAATTTTGATGCTCCTGGATCTCCCTGACGGCCTGAACGACCACGTAATTGATTGTCAATACGACGACTTTCATGGCGTTCTGTACCAATTACGTATAAACCACCAGCATTTAAAACTATTTCTTTACCAACTTCAATTTCTTGCTTAATTTTAGCGATACGTTTTGCACGTTCTTGTATATCAGTTATGTCTGATAATTCTTGTTGAACACGCATATCTAGGTTACCACCTAACTGAATATCTGTACCACGACCAGCCATATTAGTAGCAATTGTAATAGCTCCAGGTGTTCCTGCTTGTGCAATAATATAAGCTTCTTGTTCGTGATTTCTTGCATTTAACACATTAAAATGAAGTTTCGTTTTCTTCTTTAATAAAGCTGCTAATTGTTCTGATTTTTCAATACTCGTTGTACCGACCAAAACAGGTTGATTACGTGCATTGCACTCTTTAATCAATTCAATTACAGCATTTAATTTATGTTCTTCTTTCCAATAAATTTCATCTTGATGATCTTTACGAACAACAGGACGATTTGTTGGAATATCAATAACTTCCAAATTATAAATTTCTGCGAATTCAGCAGCCTCTGTCATTGCTGTACCAGTCATACCTGACAACTTAGGATATAAACGGAAATAATTTTGGAATGTAATTGATGCTAATGTTTGATTTTCTGGTTGAATTGTTACATGTTCTTTTGCTTCTAATGCTTGATGTAAACCGTCTGAAAAACGACGACCTTCCATCATACGACCTGTAAATTCATCAATAATAATTACTTGATCATTCTTTACGATGTAATCAACATCTTTTGAAAACATCTTATGAGCTTTTAATGCTTGATCAACAATATGAATTACAGGAGAATTTATTGCATCATACATAGCTCCACTAATTAAGCCTGCATTTTGGAGCATTTCTTCCATAAACAAAGTTCCACTTTCTGTTAATGAAATTTGTTTATGTTTTTCATCTTTTTCATAATGTTCTGGTTTTAAATTAGGGATTAAAGCATCAATTTGAGTATATTTCTCTGATGAATCTTCAGCTTGTCCAGAAATAATTAATGGTGTTCTAGCTTCATCAATCAAAATAGAATCAACTTCATCAACGATGGCAAAATTAAAAGGACGTTGAACCATTTCATCTAGTGTATATTTCATATTATCACGCAAATAATCGAAACCAAATTCATTATTTGTACCATATGTGATATCACATGCATAAGCTTCTCTACGTTCTTCATCGGATAAATCATGTAGAATTACTCCGACACTCATTCCCAAGAATCTGTATATTTGTCCCATCCATTCAGCATCACGTTTTGCCAAATAATCATTTACGGTTACAACATGAACACCTTTTCCAGCAAGGGCATTCAAATAAACAGCTAGTGTTGCCACCAATGTTTTTCCTTCACCTGTACACATTTCAGCAATTTGACCACGATGAAGTACAATACCACCGATTAATTGAACATCATAATGACGCTGTCCAATAGTTCTTTTTGCTCCTTCTCTTACAGTTGCAAAAGCATCTGGCAAAACATCATCTAACGTTTCTCCATTATTAAGTCTTCCACGCAACCACGTTGTTCTTGCTTTTAACTGTTCATCAGATAAAGCTGAAACTTCAGGTTCTAATGAATTAATCTTATTTACAATTTTAAATAAGCCTTTTACATAACGATCATTAGCACTGCCAAATAATTTGCGTAAAAATCCAGACATAATAAACTCTCTAATTATTAATATATTACTTTGTATGATAAATAACCCGAACACGACTATCAAGTCAAGGTTATTTCCTTATTCTTTAATAAAAAACTTAATCAAAAACATAAGAACAATTTTTAATTTTACTTTACCAAAAACTTATTTTTGATTATTATAATCGAAATTAGAATTTCTATTATCTATGAAAGGAAAAAATAGTTATGATTAAGAAAATGGGATTAGCTTTAGCAATGATTGCAGCAAGTACTTCTGTACAAGCAAAAGACGTTGTTGTAGCAACAGTTGATGGTGAAAAAATCATGTTATCTCAACTTGAAAAAGTTAAGAAAACACATCCACAATTAAAATCAGTTGCATTAAGAGAAGTTTATAAACCTCTTTTAGAAAGCTTTATCAATACAAAATTATTAGAAAAAGCTGCCGCAAATTCAAAAATTCAAGAAACAAGTGAATATAAAGAAGCTTTAAATGAAGCTACAAAGAACTTAACCATTAAAATGTACTTAGAAGGTCAAGTAAAGAAATTACAAACAAAAGAAAAATTAATGGCTATGTATGATCAATACAAGAAAGACAATCCTCCAAAAGATGAAATGCAAGCTGCTCACATCTTAGTAAAAACAGAAGAACAAGCAAAAGACTTAATCGCAAAATTAGATAAAGGGGCTGATTTTGGTGAATTAGCTGACCAGTATTCTGAAAACAAAGGCTTACCTGGTGGTGATTTAGGTTTCTTCTCACGTGAGTTAATGGTTCCTGAATTTTCAGAAGCTGCATTTAAATTAAAAGAAGGAGAATATTCTAAAGCTCCTGTTAAAACAAGCTTTGGATGGCATATTATTAAAGCAGGAAAACATCGTTTAGCTGAAGTTCCTTCATTTGAAGAAATGGAAAATGAATTAATGTCTGCTAGTGCAAGCCAAGTTGTAGAAGAAATTGTTAAGAATTTATCCTCTAAAGCAAAGATTGTTAAAAATGCTGTAGAATTTGATAAAGACGGTAACGTTAAATAAATTTCATACTAATTTTTAAAAATTAACACCCTCATTTTTTTGAGGGTGTTTTTTTATTAATTTTGGTAACTTTTTATAAACAAATTTTGATTATTATGACTCTCGAATCTAGAAGGAATTAGAATCATGAAAAAATTAAAACGTGAACGTCAAGAATTTGCTTTAAGTTTTGAAGGCATGACAGCTGAACAAATCGCATTAGTATATACATTAGGTATATTCTGTGTTGGTATAGTTATATTCTTAACATCAATTTAAAAAAATTATTCGCTTAAAAATTTAAGCGAACAATTTCTATATCTATTTATAGACTTAGGAAAGAGTGGCTTTATCTGCCACGTCCTTTTAGCAATCCTCCAAGTAATTTACCTGCAATATTTGCGACTTGACGAGTATCTGATACTTTATATAAATTACCATCTTCTCCAGCTACAAACATTTGACCATTTTGATTTATACGGATTTTTGAAGTACCATTATTTCCATCTTCAAATGTAATTTGAGCAGAATGGTCATCATTACGTGTAACTGTTACACCTTTACCTGATTGATTATCTACAATACGGAATTTTGCATTACCCTTAGAATCCATACTAGAGTGAGTAACCGTCGTACCTGGTTTACTTGTATCTACTGTTCTATTTACGGAGTAACTACCTTCAACCTTTCCATTATTAACTTCAACTTTTTGATAACTTCCCGTATCATCCATATGAACTTGCTGAGCAGAATTATTATGTGTATCAAAGTGGAAAGATTTTACATCTCCATCATGACGTATTTTTGTATCAGCAATTGTACCTTGTTTATCAACATCTAGAGCAGAATCCATTGTTGTATTATTACCTAAATCAACAGAACCTGCTCTTGCATGGAAACCCGTTCCATCTACTCTTACAGATTTACCCACTTCAAAATCTATTCCTGCATTATCATGTAAATCTTCTGCTCCATAATGGTTAGCATAAACTTTTGCTCCGGATTGATTTAATGTAATCTCTGCACCAACATCACCTGTTTGCGTATCACCATGAGCATGAGTTAACGTTACCCCGTCTTCTCCTAAACGTGCTGTTTGATTAAATGCTCCTGACGCATTAATTTTTCCATCAGCCACATCTACTCTTTGGAATGAATTATCGTCAAAGTGAACTACTTGTCCAGATCCATTTGTAGTATTGATATCTACATTCAAATTATCACCATTATGACGCATTGTTGCATCTGCTACAACTCCATGTGAATTTGCATCTAATGATGTATCCAATGTTCTGTCTTCGCCTATATTCAAAGAACCTGCTCTTGCATGGAAACCTGTTCCATCTACTCTTACAGATTTACCTACTTCAAAATCTACACCCGCATTATCATGTAAATCTTCTGCTCCATAATGATTAGCGTAAATTTTTGCTCCGGATTGATTTAATGTAATCTCTGCACCAACATCACCTGTTTGCGTATCACCATAAGCATGAGTTAACGTTACTCCGTCTTCTCCTAAGCGTGCTGTTTGATTAATAGCTCCTGATGCATTTACTTTTCCATCGACTTCGTCTATTCTAGCAAAACTTCCATCATTATGAGCAACTACTTGTACACCATTTTCTGTAGCATCTACATTTAAATGAGCATTTTCTGTTAAAGAATCACTATTAGATGATTTTCCTGAAATAAAATTCTTAAATCTTTCTGCCCAACTCAAATGTTCAATATTATCAGCAACAGAATTTGATGCCAATTCAGGTGAGATATCCCCAATATTTGCATTTTCTGCAAGATTTGAATGAACATCAGAAACATCTATCGAAGGACTACTTGTATCAACATTAGATAAATCGACATCATGGTTTCCAATATTTATTGCTTCAGCCATATGTTCAAGTGTTGGTGTAATATGTTCGCCAACAAAACTATTAACAGCATCAGCAACGTCATCATTAGCATAAGCAGCTGCGGCAGAAACAGCTAACAAACCAATAGTACATCCGGCAATTTTAGCCCATCTTTGCTTATTTCCACCATTTTTCTTAACATCTTTAACAGAAGAAACCAAACCGTCAGAATTTTTAATTGCTCCAATAGCCATTCCAAGAGGACGAACTCCTGGAATCATTCTTAAGAAGTTTTGGCCTGTAGTCATTAATTTTTGACGCCCCTCTTTTGAGCGCATATACTTCCAAAAGCTTGCTTTTTCACCTTCAATTTCTTTAATTTTGGCATAATCTTTTCTCATACCATTTATTGTAGTAGCAGCTCTAAATGCTGAGCACACAGGACCTAACGCAATACCTGCGCCAAGAGATCCTACAATTTTAGAAACACAATATGTCTTCGGATATTTTTCCTTAAATGAATTATCTAAGCGTTTAACTTCTTTAACAAACGAGCTTTGATCAACTTTATCTTTTATTTTATTAGCAAAACATGTAACTTCAGACATCGCTACAGCTAATGTAGCTCCACGTAATTCAGATACAGTTTTTTCATCAGTTGGAATATCAAAACGTTTTGCAATATCGGCTTCTTTATTTGTAGAAACCATCTGGTGAATCATTGCTGTTGTTTCTGCAATATTTTGCTGATAAGTTTCAGCATTCTTCTTTGTCATAGGATGAGAATCTATGTATCTAGTCATCCAATCTTTAACAACTAATTCTGTATAAACTTCTTTCTTAGCTTTTTCATATTCATCAAAAGAAATTGAGAAAGTTTTAGAATCGGAGTTACATAAACGTTTTACAGCTAATAACGAAGATACCTCTTCTAATTCATTACTTGATGACGAAACTGCCTTTTTAACATAAGAATCAAAAGCAGTTTTATTATTAACAAAATTATTGATGCTACTTTTTGAAGTATAATCATTATCAGAAGTATTAGTAGTAGGATTATGTAAAGGAATATCAGAATCTATATCTTCCAACATTTGTTCATGAGAAACCGAAGCTAATTCCTCTTCAGTTTTAAACTTACCATTTATCATACATTTGCTTGTAATCAATTGTTTTACAGCATCAGGCATTTCAAAGAATTGCTTATTAAGATCTTCTTCAGAAACATAATAATTAACTTGAAGCATAGTGCGAATATATGAAGGTAAATTCATGATTTTAATATCCTACAAAAAGTTAAATCTAAAATATTTTGACAAAAATTTTATCATATTTTCTAGAGAATTTCAAAATGAATCAATTACGCTGTAAGTTTTTTTTCTTTAAAATCAGCAAAAAATTATCTTA
>JAKSVT010000008.1 GCA_024407875.1 Alphaproteobacteria bacterium | reverse complement strand
TTAAGATAATTTTTTGCTGATTTTAAAGAAAAAAAGCTTACATCGTAATTAATTCTAGACTTATAAAACTTGATTTTTGGATTTAATTTTGTAAAAATGCTTATAAAAATTTAAGCAGAATGTAAGATGCAAAATCCATATGAAATATTAGAAATATCAGCTGATGCAACTTATGATGAAATTAAACGCAAATATCATAAGTTGGCAATAAAAGTTCATCCGGATTTAAATCCCGATGATCCATTAGCTGTTGAAAAATTTAAAGATATTTCTTGGGCTTATTCTAAACTTATTAATCCTTTAGAACGTAATAAAATTGATAGAAAATTTGGCGTCAAAAAAAATGATGCTAAAAAAGATGATAGTTTTATAAATTTAAAGTCTAAAGAAGACAATGAACTTAATATTAAAGATGCTGAATATTCAGAAATAAATCGACGAAATGATTTTAAAGCTTTTTATGATGATGAATATTTTGAAAATGCTTATAATAAAATTTTGCATAAAAAACATTTAAAATATTTAATTTCTGTTTTTATGTTTTTTTTGTCATTAATATTAGTTAGTTTTGTTGTTTCTTCCGTTTACAAATCAAAAAAAGGTGCTACTTTTGCGGATTTAAAATTAAGTCCTGTAGCTCATTATAAAAACTCTAATCGTGGTAATAATGGCGAAAATTTATCTGATAATTCAGACTTGTATTATTCTAATAAAATCGATAAAGATGATAAATCTAATATGTTTGTTGGTTGTAAAATTGCTAATCCTAAAGAGATAAATAAAAATAATAAAAAATATTTAAAGTATAATGTTAAAGAAAAATTGTGGTATTTTTGCATAAAATAAAGAACTTATTTAATTTTAGTATTGTAAGAGTTGTGTTTTTAAGATGTATGATTTAGATCGTTTCAAAAAAGCTCAAGAAAATACTTTTGAAATTGCTTTAAAAGAAATAAAAGAGGGCAATAAGAAATCTCATTGGATGTGGTTTATATTTCCTCAATTAAAGGGACTTGGTAATAGTGCTTTAGCAAGTTATTATGGCATTGAAAATTTAGATGAAGCTAAAGCTTATATGAAGGATTCAAAACTTCGTAATAATTTAATAAAAATTACAAAAGTTCTTTTAGATAATACGTCAAGTGATATTAAAAGCATAATGGGATATCCAGATGATTTAAAGCTTAAATCATGTATGACTTTGTTTTTCTACACAGGCGTTGAAACGGGGCTCTTTAAAAATGTAATTGATAAGTTTTATAATGGTGTATTTGACATAAAAACGGTTTCTTTGCTAGAAAAATTTAATGAAGTTTATATTAGAAACACAAATTTTGATGATTTAGATAATGTTTTGATAAAATAATTTTTTTATACAAGAAGTTAATATATTTATTTTGCATAATTTCGATAATTCTTGACGTTTTTTATGGTAGTGCTAAAATAATTAACCGGTTAAATGGAGAACAGTAAATGGCATTTATATATGTGTATTTTAGTATTATTATAGTTGTTGGAGTAACAGCTTTTATATTACATAAATTTCCTCCAAAATGGTTGCAAAAAAATGAAGAGTTCTTTCAAGCAGAAGGTTTAACTGATGCTGATCGTGCCAATGCAAATAGAATAGCGTATGAACATTTTAAGTTTTTCGTTTTGCAAGATGGCTTTAGAAATCATTTGGTTGAATTGTTCGTTGATTATTATATTAGTCATGATAATAAAAAGGTTCTTAAGAAAATTAAGCACTATTCTGATTATGAGAATAAAGTTAAGAATTATTTGTTAGCAATGCCTCCAAAAGATAGACCTGTACAATCATTCGTTATGGATGCTGATAGCTATTTTATTAATGGCCTAGTTAAGTATATAAATACAGAACTCGCTGAAAGCGATGCTAAAATGGATACTATAAGAAGTGATTTAGAAGATCATAAAGACACTTTGCTTAGTAAATTTAAAGAATGTTTTTATATTGACGAATATGGCTTAAGAAGTTTTGATAAAGATAAATGGCAAAAAGAAATATTATATTTTATCAATAATGTTTTAAGTATAGATGCTAGTGCTTTAGTAGTTACAAAGGTTTTGTTAGAAGATGATACAGTTATTGAAGATTCTGTCGATGATGAAAAGCCTGAATTAGAAACTAAAGAACCAGAAAAGGCTCTTGAAGCATCTAAGGAAAAAGCAGAAGATAAAAAGGACAAAAAGTAAAAATATTGTCGATTAATTTTAATTGAGTGAGGATATTTCTTAGGATTTATCCTCATTTCATTTTTAGTGATATAAATAATTTAAAAAAATTATTTTAGGGTACTTGAAAAATAAAAAAAATAACATAAATAAGAAGTAGATGAAAAAGCCAAACTATAAAGGAGTTTAAAATGGCAACTGAAAAGATGGAATTCCAAGCTGAAGTTGGAAAAGTTTTAGATATTGTTGTAAATGCACTATATTCAAATACAGACGTTTTTTTAAGAGAATTAATTTCTAATGCTTCAGATGCTTGCGATAAATTAAGATACGCAGCAATTATGAACCCTGATATTGCAAAGGGTGATGGTGAATTCAAAATTAATTTAATTCCAGATAAAGAAAATCATACATTGACAATTACCGATAACGGAATTGGTATGAATAAAGAAGATTTAATAAAGGACTTAGGTAGTATTGGTAAATCTGGTTCTGCTGAATTTTTAAATAACTTAACTGGGGATAAACAAAAAGATGCAACAATTATTGGTCAGTTTGGCGTTGGTTTCTATTCAGCTTTTATGGTTGCAGAAAAAGTTGAAGTTCGTTCGCGTAAAGCAGGAGAAGAACAAGGATGGTTATGGTCATCTACAGGACATGGAATATTTACAGTAGATGAGGATCCTAAATCAACAAGAGGAACAGAAATTAAATTATTCTTGAAAAAAGATTATTATAATTTCTCAGAACCTGGAGATGTTAGAACAATTGTTCGTCAATTCTCAGATCATATTTCTTTCCCTGTTGTAATGAATTTTAATGGTGAGACAGAAACTGTTAACCAAGCTGCAGCTTTGTGGACAAGAAACAAATCTGAAATTACAGAAAAAGAATATAATGATTTTTATCGTCATATTTCTCATGCTTTCGATGATCCATGGGATGTCTTACATTATTCTGCAGAAGGAACAATTGAATATACAGCATTAATGTATATTCCAACTAAAACACCATATGATATTTTCCAACCAAATAGAAATGCTCAAATTAGATTGTATGTAAATCGTGTGTTTATTACAGATCAAACACCTGATTTGCTACCAAACTATATGCGTTTTATTCAAGGATTAATTGATACAAAGGAACTGCCTTTGAACGTTAGCCGTGAAATGTTGCAAAAAACTCCTGTTTTAGCAAAAATTAAATCAGGCGTTGTTCGTCGTATTTTAAATGAACTCAAAAAACGTTCAGAAAAAGCAGATGAATATCTAAAATTCTGGGATGCTTTTGGTGCTGTTTTAAAAGAAGGTTTGTTTGAAGATTCTGTAAATCGTGATGAAATTGCTGAATTATGCCGTTTTCATTCTACAAATGGGGATGAATTAATTTCATTAACAGAATATATTTCAAGAATGAAACCTGATCAAAAGAGCATCTACTATATTACTGGTGATGACTTAAGCGTTTTAAAGAATAATCCTCAATTAGAAGGTTATTTAGCAAGAGGTCTTGAAGTATTATTATTGTCTGATCCTATAGATGAATTCTGGCCACAAAGCTTAACTCAATTTAAAGAAAAGACAATTAAATCAATTCAAGCAGGAGCTTTTGATTTAAAAGATTTCCCAATTGTTGAAAATAATGACAAAGAAGAAAAAGCTGATGATAAAGCTATGGAAGCATTAATAGCTTTTGCTAAAGAAGCTGTTGGCAATGAAGTTAAGGAAGTTAGAACAACAGATAGATTAACAAAAAGCCCTTGTGCTTTGTCTGCTGGAGATGGTGAAGTATCTATTCACTTAGAAAGAATGATGCGCCAACATAATCAACCTGTTTTATATCAATCAACTCGTTATTTTGATTTAAATCCAAGACATCCTTTAATTAAATTGCTTGCAGAAACAGTTGCATCAGGTGATAAATCAGATGAAAATAAAGAAATGATTGAGGTATTGTTCGATCAAGCAAAAATTATTGAAGGCGAGCCTATTAGTGATCCTGCAGGATTTTCTAATAGAGTTACAAACTTTATGCTTTCATCAATTAAAAAATAAGAAAATTAGTCCCGAGCAATCGGGACTTTTTAATTGATATTTTTTTAATTCAATTTTATCCTTATAAAAAATTGAAAGAATGTTTATGTTTGATGCTCATTGTCATTTAAGTTTGTTTGATGCTAATGAATTCCATTTTGATAATTTAAGTGGAATAGCGTCATGTGCTACAAATGTTGATGATTGGGAGAAAACGCTGTCGTATTCAAAATTGTCTAATGATAGTTTTAAGGTTTGTTTGTTTATAGGAACTCATCCTTGGTATTGTGATAAATACAACGAAGAATTGCTAGAAAAATTACTTGCAAATAATTTAAATGTAGGTGTTGGCGAAATAGGTTTAGATAATGTTAGAAAAGACGAAAAACAATTAGAAATTTTTCTATCTCAGTTAAAACTAGCGTTAAAATATAATAGATTAGTTGTAATTCATTGTGTGCATGCTTATAGTGAGCTAAGACATTGTTTTAAAGAAGTTAAAATTCTCCCAAATAAAGTTCTTTTGCATGGATTTTCTGGAACATTATCAGATGTAGATTATTTTAATAAATATGGATGTTATTATTCATTTAGTGATAAGAATTTAAAAGAAAATATTTTAAATTCTATACCAAAGAACAGAATATTAGCAGAAACAGATAGTCCTAATAAAAATAATGTCAAAATTTTAAATGTTGTAGATAATATAAAAAAAATGACTAATATAAGTGAAGCTCAACTTTTAAATAATGCTTTAGAGTTTTTTATGGGTATAGATAATGACTAGTGAAACAGATCAATTTACAAGACTAAGACTTTTAGTTGGTGATGAAGGAATAAATAAATTACAAAATTCTTTTGTGATTATTGCTGGTCTTGGTGCTGTTGGATCTTATACTGTAGAAGCTTTAGCAAGAGCAGGTATAGGAAAATTACGATTAATTGATAATGATGTTGTTTCTGTTTCTAATATAAATAGACAACTGTATTCGTTGCATTCAACTATAGGACAATCAAAAGCAGAATTAGCTACAAAGAGAGTTTTAGATATTAATCCAAATTGTAATGTAGAACCAATACAAGGATTTATTAATCTTGAAACTATTAATGAGTATTTCGAAGGAAAGCCAACATACGTTATTGATGCTATTGATTCATTAAATCCTAAAACAGAATTAATTTCTTATTTGGTTCAAAATAATGTTCCATTTATATCAGCTATGGGAGCTGCTTTAAGAACAGATCCTAGATATATAGAAATAGGAAAAATGAAAGAAGTTAATCACTGTAGATTGGCGTTTATGCTAAGAAAAAGATTAAGAAAAAGGGGTATTTCTTTAGATTTTGATTGTGTCTATTCTACACAGAATTTATCAGATGTTCCCGCCCCAGTTTATCCAGAACATAGTGAATTAACTCCAGGATTAGGAAGAGAACGTACTGTAATGGGAAGTTTACCAACAATTACAGGTATTTTTGGATTAATGCTTGCAAATTTTGTTATT
Source organism: Alphaproteobacteria bacterium (assembly GCA_024407875.1). Classification (GTDB taxonomy): domain Bacteria; phylum Pseudomonadota; class Alphaproteobacteria; order CAAGCB01; family CAG-977; genus UBA2903. Next base: position 57,680 of record JAKSVT010000008.1, on the reverse strand, counting down.
CAGAAAATAACAAATATTCCATAATTTATACAAAAAAAGAACATTGATAGATAAAAATCCTTTAAAAAAATAAAGAAATACGTTATTATCTCGCAAAAGATATTAGGAATGAATATGTCTATTAAAAAGAAAACTCTGTTCCAAAAAATGTTTCCACCGCGCCAATTTATGCTAAGTGAAAACGATCGTATAAAAGCTTTAAGCGTTGCACCTATTGTGCAATGCATTGTTTTTGTTGTATTTTGTTTTAGCTTTGTTTGGCTTTGCGTTTCTACAGGAATTTGTTTGTATCAATTTAATAAAAAAGCTGATTATGATGGCAGACTAGAATTCGTTACAAACAAATATGAAAATTTATCTAGTGAAGTTGCAGCATTAAACGATCGTATTATTGAATTTAATAATATCGTTGATAACGACATTGCTCAAGTTAATGAAATTAAATTGATGCAAAATACAAAAGGTTTGTTGCCTGTTTCTAAAGCAGAAGAAGTCAAACGCTCAGAAATGTTAGATATCGAATTCGTTGAAAATAAAACAAATCTTTTAAAGTCGGAAATAGTTGTATTACAAAATAGATTACAAAGCATTTTAGATAATGCTGATATTAACGGTGAAAAAGTAAAAGATCATAAAGTAGAAATGCAACGCGATATTGCTATGGCTCAAATATCTGATCTTAAGGATAGAATTTCAGAGTTGGAAAATTTAATCGTTGATATGCAGGATGCTCAAGTTCAAATTTATAGAAAAATGAGCTATGTTGCTAATACTAATATTAAGACTATTGAAAAGAATTTATCTAATGTTGCTTCATCATTAAAAGTTGCTGGTGTTGGATTAAACTCCTTAATTGGCCGTGTTAAAAATGAAGATAGCGTTGCAGCAACAGGCGGACCATTTGTTCCCCCTGTATTGCCAGTAAAAGTTAATAAATTAAATATAGCTCTAGCAAGTCTAAATGATCAATTAACTATGTGGAATAACTATAATACGTTGCAAGACGTTCTGCCTATTGGAAAACCAGTTGATAGAATTAGAGTTACTTCTACATTTGGTTCTCGTGGAGATCCGTTCCAAAATAATGCCGCAAGACATGAAGGCGTTGATATAGGCGGTATAATGGGTGAGCCTGTTTATGTTACAGCTCCAGGAAAAGTTGTAAGAACAGGTGAATGGGGCTGGTATGGCAATATGATTGAAATAGATCATGGCTTAGGTTTCAGAACGAGATATGCTCACTTAGATAAGATATTGGTTTCTAAGGATGATGCTGTTAGAGCAGGAGATAAGATTGGTACTGTAGGTAATACAGGAAGAAGTACGGGGCCTCACTTACATTATGAAGTTCGTATTAGAGGGTATGCGGTTGATCCTATGAGTTTTATTAAAGGGGAAAGAAATGTTTTCAAAAATTAAACAAAGTAAAGATGTTCTCATTGTTAACAATGATAAAAGACCTAGAACACCATCTGTTATTAGTTCAGATTTGACTGTAACAGGCGATATCGTTTCCGAAGGTGAAGTTCATATTGATGGAACCGTTGAAGGAGATGTTCGTTGTAGAACTTTGATTATTGGTATGAATGCTCATGTTCATGGATCAATTGAGGTTGACGTAGCAAAAGTTCATGGCTGTATTGACGGCATTTTATGTGCTAGAAACGTTTTCTTAGCATCCTCTGCAAAAGTTGTTGGTGATATAACACATGAAAAATTAGAAATCGAACAAGGTGCATATTTAGAAGGACATTGCCGTCATACAGATGATCCAATACCTGCAGAACAAGCACCAAGTGATTTAATGATTACTGATGAAAGAAAAAAAACAAATAAAACAGTAGAAGCAAATAAAAAATAAATTTTGCTTTGACGAGTTATTCGTTTTGATTTAGAATGCCAAAAGTTTTTATATTTTAACTTTTATTATATGTTATGAAAGAAAGGTTTATTATGTCTTTACCTCTTATGCCTAAGGCAACTGCTGTTTGGTTAATTGAAAATACAGCATTAACATTTGATCAAATTGGAAAATTCTGTGGCTTACATTCTTTAGAGATTGAAGCTTTAGCAGAATGTGATACAAAAAGATGTTCAATCGTTGGTTTGAGCCCAATTACAAATGGTCAATTATCAATGGATGAAATCAAACGTTGCGAAGCTGATCCTGACGCTGAATTAAATATGTTGGAAAGCGTATTACCAAAGACAGCCAAGAAGAGCAAACATTATACTCCAATGGCAAAGAGACAAGACAAACCAAATGCTGTTGCATGGTTCTTAAAATTCCACCCAGAAGTACCAGATGCAGCTGTACGTAAATTGTTAGGTACAACAATGAAAACAATTGAATCGATTCGTAATAAAACACACGTAAATATCGATACAATTAAGCCAAGCAATCCTGTATTGTTAGGTGTTTGTTCTGACCGTGAGTTTGAAAAAGTTTTAGCTGAATACAAAACTTCAGAAGATAACGCTGAATAGTTTTTATTGGAGAATAAAATATGTCAGAAGATAACGTAAATGTTGTTGGTGTTGATAGCTCTAAATTAATTAGCTATATCGAAAGAATTGAAAGATTAGAAGAAGAAAAAAAATCTGTTCAAAACGATATTAGAGAAATCTTTGCTGAAGTTAAAGGAAATAATTTTGATGTTAACGCAGTTAAAGAAATTATCAAAATTCGTAAAGCTCTTTTAAAGAATAAAGTTGAACAACAAGCATATCAATTTACTCTAGACCAATATAAGTCAGCTTTAGGAATGGATTAATCTGTTTTCTAATTAAAAGAATTTTTAAGGCCTCCTAAATGGAGGCCTTAAGTGTTTTTAAATTCCAACTACATGAATGTAAAGTTGATATAACTTATACGCTTTAGTAAATGCAAAAGTAATTAAATCTTTTTGCTTTTCAAAGCCTTCTTGAGGATCAATAGGTGGAATTGTAATTCTTATTATTGCTGATTTACCACTTTCTTTAAATTCCATATCATTATCAATAAATCTTTGATAAGGTTTTTGAATCATTTCTAAAGGTGTCATAGCAAATGTTAAATCCATATAGCCTTGAGGCATCTTATGAATGATTTTAACTTCATGTGGGAATTTTTCAGGTGTCATTTCTACCCAAGACGCTTCACCAGCACTTCCTGAAGGTTTTTTCATTCCTAAATCTGGATATTTCTTAGTAGCATATAATAAACAATCATTCCAAAACTGTCCTTTAATTGTATCTTCAGCTTCTCTATATCCTGGAGGTAAATTAAATACTCCACCAGGAAATACACGGAAATCTGATAAAGAGGATGTTTTTAGTGAAGTTTGTGTTGTGTTTTGAGCCGGAGTTAAATTTTGAGGCTCTTCAAAATTAATAGGCTGAATATTGGCTTCTTGAGCTATAGGTAAATCATCTATAATTTGTTGCTTGTTGTTTTGAATAGCAGCTTCTTGTTCAAAAGGAATATTCATTTGGGTAATATTACTTATTGGAGCAATATTACTTTGAGAATTTATCATAGCTTGAGGAGTAACTGGTGCAACCGGGGCATTTGGAACTGTTGTTCCAAATGTTTGTCCTGATGTTTGTGCTGTCATACCAGTATTTTGTTCAATAGCTAATTGAATTATTTTGCTTTTGTATAGAGCTCTTTCTTGAGAAATTGAACCTGTACTTGCAGAGTTCATAAACCACATTACGAGTTCTTCATAACTTAAATATGAAGAAAAATATTCACTTGGTTCAAGAGTTGAAAAATAAGCTTGTGGTGAGAATAAACATGTTAAATATTCATCCCAACGCCCTTGTTTTAAACCTTGTTCTCCAAATTCAAAATATCTTTGAGCTTGTAAATTTTGTTTAGGCTGATCGATTTTATTTTCAATTAAAATTGCACATCTACGACCAGAAATATCCTTAAATGTCATCATAATATCAACAGTACCTAAAGGGTCTTGTCTAAATGTATGATATGCTCCCAAGAATTCTACGCAAGAGCGTGATCCGTTATATAATTTAGCAATAATCCAATCTCTAAAAGGTTTTGAAACAGATATTTCTTCAATAAATATTAAATCCATATCTCTTTCTGCAAGTAATGAAATTGGTGTTTTTTGTGCTGCATATTCCATCATAAAATTTTTGTCCTAATACAATTTTTATTGCTCTTTAATTAATCATCATCCCAATCAAAATTATGAATTACTTCATCATAATCATTCCAATCTTTGTTATCTCTTGAAAATGAATTCCATTTTGAATTTTTATTTGAAGCTTCAGTTTTGTGTTCTTCATTATTTGAAGAGGCTTTTGCTGAAGTAGGATTAGTTTTTTCTTCTTTCTTTTCTGTATCATCGTATTGTTCGTTGCTAAATTTTTTTTGAATAGAAGCAATGTCTTGAATTGATTGTTCTATTGCTTTACAACGAGCTTTTTTATTAGCTGTTTTATTGTCCGTATAAATAGCTAATATTATCAAAAATACAGATGAGATAATAAGATAAATTGTTAATGTGACTGGTGATAAATTATCCATTTCTTATATTCTCTTTAAAATTAAATTTCTTCATTTTCCAAATTAGTTTTGTTTTCTTCTTTTGCTTTGGTTGATAAAGCAGCTAAGGCTGCTGACAGACTATCAGTTTTTGATTTTGATGATAAAACGTTATCTTCATCATCTTCTTTAGCATCTTCTTTGTTTTCTACTTCATTTAGTGGAGTTTCGATAACATCTTCTTTTTTACTGTTTTCATTTCCACGATATTCAACTACAACCATTGTTATATCGTCAGATTGGTTTGCTCCATTAGCATGTCTTTCAACATCTTGACGTACTAAAGAAATTGTATCTTCGACACTAACAAAAGCTATTTTGTTTAAGAAGTTAAGTAATTGTTCTTCTCCATATAATACTAATTCAGGATTTTCAGCTTCTGTTACACCATCAGTGTAAATAAAGAATTTATCTCCTGGTGCTAATTTAATATGTTCAGCATTAAAATCAATACCTGACATTCCTCCTAACATTAAATTCTTTTCGGTTTCAAGATATTTATAACCATCATTTGTTTTAATTAATGGAGGATTATGTCCGGCATTTACGATGTCTAAATCACCAGTGTTAATATTCAATATTGCTAATAAAGACGTTGCAAACATATTTGTTATATTGTTTTTACATAAATCATTGTTTGCTTGAGTGTAAATATCAGCATAGCTCTTAAAATTGCCTGACCTTGCAACGTTGTTAATGGTTGTCTTAGCTGTCATCATAAATAAAGCTGCCGGAACACCTTTTCCAGATACATCAGCAATTAAAAAAGCAAAGTGTGAATCATCAATAAAGAAACAATCGTAGAAATCTCCACCGATATGTTTTGCAGCTTGCATTGAAGCAACAATCTTAAATCTTGGATCATTTGGAAATTTTTTAGGAAGAGAAGATGTTTGAATTGATTTAGCAATTTCCATTTCAGATGCTTGACGTTGTTGTTCTGCAGCGTTTTCTTTTTCTTTATCAATATGATTGATTAAATTCTCGCGCATTTGATTAAATGCTTCAGATAATTTCCCAATTTCATCAGCAGATTTAATATTAGGAATATCATATTCAAAATCACCTTTGCCGTAGTGCTCAGCGGCTTGAGAAAGTCTTACCAATGGACGTGTTGAAAAACGACAAATCCAATGAATTAAAAATATTAGGACAAATAAACCGGAAATAATGCAAATTAACAAATTACGTTGGAATGTTTTTAAAGGTTGATAAAGCTTTTTCCACGAGTAGGTTAAAATTACACCCCAATCAAGTGTTGGAATTGTATCATATAGAAATACAATATCTGTTCCTATTTTCTTTTCTGAATTTAAAACTTCTTCACCAGATTTCCCTGCAGCTAAGTCCTCACCAATTTTGGTTAAAATAGGGAGATTAAACATTTTTGAATTTTCAAAAATGGTTGTGTTCATTCTAAATAATTTTGATGGGTGAACAATGTATAAGCCTTTTTTGCTTATTAATTGCATTTTTCCATCGCCATAAAATTTAATGTTATCTACCAAATCAACAATTTTTTGAAGATTTAAACAAGCAACAACCAACCCATTCCATTCATCACTACCTTTAAATTTAAAAGGAACTGATAGCATTGATGTATAATAGATTACACCTTTGTTTTCAATTTGATAAGGTTCACTCCAAACAGCTCTTCCTGTAGCTAATGCCTCATCCTTCCAATTAGAAACAAATTGCATCAGTCTTTCATCAATGTTGATTGTTGTTATTGTTCCATCAGGTTTAACGCTATTGTAGTATAAAACGCCACTATCTTGGCCTTCTTTAGGTAGCGTATAAATCCACATTGTTGTTATGGAATCATTTTTTGAATTGGCGACTTTTAAAGCTGCTTTTGATAAGGAAAATAACAATTCGTCTGAAGGATTATCAATTAATTCTAGTTGTTCAACTATTGTCTTTGCAGCTTGATCTGTTTGATTTGCCATTTGTGATGAATAAGCTTTAATTCTTCCTAAAGACGAATTCGCTGATGTCACAATTTGCTGCTCAATAATTGGACCTGAACGATGTGATACAAAATAGAAAAGTGTATAAAATCCAAAAAGTAAAAGGAAAATTATACCAATACTTAATTTTAAAATTAATGACATTTTAAAAAAGTAATTTAATATTTTGTTCATAACGTCAACCTTGTTTTTAAAAACTGCAGTATTTTACTAATTTTTAACTAAAAATTCAAGGCCTTAAACTCTAAATTATATGTAAAAGAATAAATATGTTTATAACTTTGTTGACTTTTTAAAGATTTCGTCTTATTTTTCGCTTGAAAAATTTAATAAATAGGACAGAAAAAATGCGTAATATTGCTATTATTGCTCACGTTGACCATGGTAAAACAACATTAGTTGATACAATGCTTCGTCAAAGTGGTACATTTAGAGAAAATCAAGTTGTTGCTGATAGAGTTATGGATTCCAATGATTTGGAACGTGAGAGAGGTATTACTATTTTAGCAAAATGCACCTCTATTGAGTGGAAAGGTGCTCGCATTAATATTGTTGATACTCCGGGGCATGCTGATTTTGGTGGTGAAGTTGAACGTATTTTAGATATGGTAGATTCTGCTATCGTTTTAGTTGATGCTGCTGAAGGTCCTTTACCTCAAACAAAATTCGTTGTTGGTAAAGCTTTAAAAATCGGATTAAAGCCAATTGTTTTAATTAATAAGGTTGATCGTCAAGATGCAAGACCTATGGAAGTTTACGAAGAAGTTTTTGACTTGTTTGCTTCTTTAGGAGCTACAGATGAACAATTAGATTTCCCTGTATTGTTTGCTTCAGGCCGTGAAGGTTGGGCTGTAAATGATTTGGATAAAGATGAACGTAAAAACATTGAACCTTTGTTCGATGCAATTATGAAATTCGTTCCTCCACCAAAGTGTGATCCAAATTCTCCATTTACAATGTTAGCAACAACAATTGAAAACGATCCATTCGTTGGTCGTATTTTAACAGGTAAAGTTCATTCTGGTTCTGTTAAAGTTAACAGTGTAATTAAAGCTTTAGATCGTTCAGGTAAAACAATTGAAACAGCTAGAGTTTCTAAGATTTTAGCTTATCGTGGTTTAAAACGTACAGGTTTAGATGAAGCTGTTGCCGGTGATATCGTTGCTATAGCTGGTTTAACAAAAGCTACTGTTGCTGATACATTGTGTGATCCATCAGTTGATAAACCAATTCCAGCTCAACCAATTGATCCTCCAACTCTTGCTATGACATTTTCAATTAATACTTCTCCTATTGCTGGTACAGAAGGCGATAAGGTAACATCTCGTGTAATTTGGGATCGTTTAGTTAAGGAAGCTGAAGGTAATGTTGCTTTGAAAGTTTCTAGAACTGAAACTACAGATGCTTTTGAAGTTGCAGGTCGTGGTGAACTTCAATTAGGTATTTTAATTGAACAAATGAGAAGAGAAGGATTTGAATTATCAGTTTCTCGTCCTCACGTTGTTTTCCAAATAGATCCTGTATCAGGTAAAAGATTAGAACCAATTGAAGAAGTTGTTGTCGATGTTGATGACCAATATGTTGGTACAGTTTGTGAAGTTTTAGGTGCTCGTAAAGGTGAAATGACCGATATGAGACCAAGTGGTGGCGGTAAGACAAGAATTACATTCTTAGCCCCATCTCGTGCTTTAATTGGATATCATTCACAATTTTTGACAGATACTTGTGGCACAGGTGTTATGAATAAGATGTTCCATTCATATGAACCTTATAAGGGGGCTATTGCTGGACGTAATGTTGGTGTTCTTGTTTCAACAGATAATGGTGAAGCTGTTGCTTATGCTTTATGGAAATTAGAAGATCGTGGCCCTATGTTTGTAAATCCTGGTGATGCTGTTTATGAAGGCATGATTGTTGGAGAACATACAAAATCAAATGATATTGAAGTTAACCCAATTAAAACAAAGCATTTAACAAATATTCGTGCTGCAGCAAAAGATGATAATATTCAATTAATTCCACCAAGAAAAATGAGCTTGGAAGAAGCTTTAGCTTATATTCAAGACGATGAATTGGTTGAAGTAACTCCTAAAACATTTAGATTGCGTAAAGCTATTTTGGATACAAATTTACGCAAACGGGCTGCTAATAAAGCAATGCAAATGGAAGAAAATTTATAATAATGTCAGTAGTGCAACAAACACCTAATAAGTTCATTCAAAGAGTTTTGCTGTTATCAACGCCTACAGCTTTGATGTTCTTATTGCTTGTTTGTATGGGAGAAATTCTCCCATCTGTTGCTATTATGGGATTTGCTGTTGTTGTAGTCCTTATTATCGTTTTGACTTTGCCATTTTTTGAAAAATTATCACAAGTATATGATACTTTGATATCAATGGATGGTGATGATGATGATGATGAAATAAAAAATTCTGATAATAAAGAAGAAACTAGTATAGATGAGACTGCTAGGATTGTTTCTGCTGTAAACCGTATGCGTTCGGTATGGCTTGCTAAAACAGAAAAACTTACACAACAAACAATTTCTGATGCCGCTGTTTTAGACTCTTTACCAGACCCATTAATTATGGTCGATATAAATGGTATAATTTGCGGTGCAAATTTAGCTGCTCGTGATATTTTAGGAGCAGATGTTAGAGATAGAACTTTTACATCTGTTCTTGAAAATAATAATATGGGCGTTAATACGAAATACTTAGAAGAAATAACTTTAGCTTTAAAAGATGTTTTAAATGGTGGATTTCGTAAAAAACAATTAGATTTGTTTGTTAACGATAAGTATTATAGTGTAAAAATCGAACAATTGCCAGCTCCTGCTTCAGGTGGAGCTTTGGCCATAGTTTCATTGTTTGATATTACAGCTAGAAGAATATTTGAACAAATGCAAACTGATTTTATTGCGAATGCAAGCCATGAATTGAAAACACCTTTGTTTATTTTATCAGGTTTTGTTGAAACATTACAAACAACAGCTCATGATGATGTTGAATCAAGAGATAAATTCTTGGGTATTATGAAAACCCAAAGTGATAGAATGAAATCTTTAATTGAAAATTTGTTATCTTTATCAAAACTTACAATTAAAGAAAGTGAAGCTTTAACAGATCAGGTTGATATTGTCTCTATTTTAAAAGATGTTAAAGAAGAGTTAGATGCTAAAGCTGAACGTTTTGGATCTAAAATAGTTGTAAAATCAGCTATTCCATCAGCTTCTATTTGTGGTGATGAAGCAGAGTTAAATATGGTATTCCGTAATTTGACTGATAATGGGCTAAAATATGGACAAAGAGGTGGAACTATTACATTAACATGCTCAAATTCTGAAAATGGATTTGTTGTAGATTGCCATAATACTGGAGGTGTAATTAATCCGGATGCTATTCCAAGATTGTTTGACCGTTTTTATAGAGCTCCTGATAGCCAAACAAAAGCAAATGGTACAGGTTTGGGGTTATCTATTGTTAAACAAATCGTAAAACATCATGGTGGTAATATTAGTGTAGATTCCACAGCTGAACATGGAACGACTTTTAGTGTGGTTCTTCCATATTCAAAGAATTCTTGATTTTAAATATAAAACTTAAAATTTAGATTGATTTTTCTGCTTCTTCGATTTGAGAAGATAATTCAATCCATTCTTCTTCTAAAGGTGTAAGTTCTTCTTCTATTTGAGCTAATGCAATTTTCATATTGTTTACTTTTGCAGCATTCATACCAAACATATAAACAGTAGGATCTTCTAAAAGATTTTCTATTTCAGCTTGTTTATCTGTTAATTTTTCCATTTTGTTTTCAATTTCTTTTAATTTCTTTTTTAAAGGAGCTAATGCAGCTCTTTTTTCTGCTGATATACGACGTTCATCTTTTCTTGATGTGGAACAGTTATCTTTTTTTTGTTGAGTTTCTACTTTTTTAACTTGTGGATCAGTTAGTAGTAGATTCCTATAATCTTCTAAATCTCCATCAAATTCTTTAATTGTGCCATTTTTTACTCTCCATAATTTATCTACAGTAAGTTCTATTAAAGACAAATCGTGAGTGATTAAAATCACAGCGCCAGTAAAAGAGTTTATCGCATCAATTAAAGCATTTCTTGCATCAATATCTAAGTGATTGGTTGGTTCATCTAAGATTAATAGGTGAGGGGAGTTCTTGCTCATCATAGCAAGAAGAAGTCTTGCTTTTTCTCCACCGGATAAAAGCTCAATTTTTGTTTCAGCTTTGTCTTGAGTTAGTGCAAAACGTCCTAAGTGAGATCTAATTTCTGTTTGTGTCGCATTTGGCATTACAGATTGCATTTGTTCAACTGGTGTTAAATTTATGTTTAGTTCCTCAGTTTGATGCTGAGCGTAATATCCAATTTCTAGTTTGTTTGATTTTGTTAAATCGCCTTCAAATAAATTTAAATTTCCAACTAATAGTTTGGCAAAAGTGGATTTACCATTACCGTTTTCACCTATTAAAGCAATACGGTCATCAGCATCGATTCTTAAATTTAATTTACTTAAAACTATTTTTTCTCCGTATCCTGTTGAACCATTTTCTATTTTATAAATAGGTGAAGAAATCTGAGAAGGAGCAATAAAACTAAAATGTGTTTCTTTATCCTTTACAATAATCTGTGTATTGCCTAACTTTTCAAGCTGTTTAATGCGACTTTGTGCCTGTTTTGCTTTTGTGGCTTTATATTGAAATCTGTTAATAAATTCTTGTAAATGTTGACGTTTTTCTTCTTCTTTTTTTGCCTGTTTTAAAAGATTTTCTTCTTGAAGAGCTTTTGTTTGTTCATAACTATCGTAATTACCACCGTAAAGAGTAAATTTATTATTTGATATGTTTATAATGTTGTTACAGATAGAATTTAAAATGTGTCTGTCATGGCTAATAAGAAGTAGTGTATTAGGGTATTTTGTTAAATAATTTTCTAACCATAAAGTTGACTCTAAATCTAAATGGTTGGTAGGTTCATCTAATAATAATATGTCAGAATGGACGAATAAAGCAGATGCTAAAGCAACAATTCTTCTTTGGCCTCCGGAAAAATCACTAATAGGTCTGTGCTGATCATTTTCGCTAAATCCTAAACCGTATAAAATCTGACTAGCTTTGGCTTCCGCACTATAAGCTTGTATGGAATTTAATCTTTCATGGATTTCACTTATTTTTATACCATCTTCTTTTTTTTCAGCAATTTCTAATTGTTCTAATAATTCTTTACGTTCAGTATCTGAGTTTAATATGAAATCAATTAATGACGTGTTTGATGCAGGAATTTCTTGAGCGATTGTTACAATTTTCTGTCCCTTTGTAATTTTGATTTCTCCATCATCATAGTCTTGGCTACCTATAATAATTTTTAGAAGAGTTGTTTTTCCACAACCATTTAGGCCAACAATTCCAACTTTTTGCCCGTCTGAAATGTGTGCTGAAGCTTCATTAAATAAAACTCTGTTTCCAAATCTTAAAGAAATATTAGTAATATCAATCATTTATCGTTCAATCTTATTTTAATTATAAAAACACTTTCTTATACAATAAAAAAAAGGAAAAATTAACAAAATAAAGATATAATATGCTAAATTATATTTTTTTATAAGAATAAGATGTCAAAATTTTGGTATGATTTAAAAATTTATTTCTTTAAATATAGAGCTTATTTAGTAGGCTCTATTGGTATTCTTGCTTTATTGATATCAGGTATTGTTTATTTGAATACTCCAAAAATTCCTGTAACAGAAGAAGAATTTAATCATGCTTTGCATACAGGTAAAAAACTTTTTGATGCGCATAGATATACAGAAGCATACAAGGTATTAATTTATCCTGCAGAAAAAGGTTATCCTCTTGCTAAATATTTAATGGGTGAAATTTATCACGATGGAAAAGGCTTAAAAGCTAATTATAAACAAGCTGCTGAAAATTATTTTGCAGTTATGAATGAATTACCTCAGGCAAAATATAGATTAGCTCAAATGGTTTTGCATAATCAAACTGATTTAGTTGATAAAGAAAAAGCTGTTAATTTGTTAGCTGAAGCAGCTTATAGCGGTTATGTTTTAGCACAAAAAGATATGGGGGCTTTTTCTTTACTGTCAAAAGATTATGAACAAGCTTATTTTTGGTTATCAGTTTTAGATAATAATGATAATGATGATATAAAAAAGGCGAGAGATTTTTCAAAAGCAAGAATAAGTGAATATCAAGTAAATTTATTAGATGTTGAAATCCAAGGTTTTATTGATAGAAATAAAAACTTATCTATAAATGAATAAATTAATTATTGAATCTCTTTAAAAGCGAATGTATAACATTGTTGTAATTTGTTTTTTATATAAAGAGGATTAAAATGGCAATTCAAAGAACATTTTCTATTATTAAACCTGATGCAACAAAGCGTAATTTAACAGGTAAAATCAATGCAATGATCGAAGCTGCAGGCTTGAGAATTGTTGCTCAACGTCGTGTTCGTATGACAAAAGAACAAGCACAATTGTTCTATGCAGAACACAAAGGTAAACCATTCTATGATGGTTTAGTAGAATTCATGACATCTGAACCTGTTGTTGTTCAAGTTTTAGAAGGTGAAAATGCTATTGCTCACTATCGTGAAGTTATGGGCAAAACAAATCCTGAAGAAGCTGCTGAAGGAACAATCCGTAAGAGCTATGCTTTATCAAAAGGCGAAAACTCAGTTCATGGTTCTGATAGCGAAGCTTCTGCAGAACGTGAAATCGGCATTTTCTTTTCAAAATGCGATATCGTAGGTTAATTTAATTTTTTGTGAAAGTTGCCTGAATGAGAAATATATTTACAGCAATATTTGTTTTTGTAATTTTTTTCGCCAGTAGTATTCAGGCGGCTTTCGCTGATATAGAATTATTTTCTGTGTCAGGTATAAAGGTCGATGCTAGTGCTGAAAATGCTGCTAAAGCAAGAGATAAAGCACTACAAGATGGCCAAAAACAAGCTCTTATTTCCGTTATGGAAAGAATTACTCCTGAATATGTTTCAGAACAATTAGGAGATTTAGTTCCTGAAGATACAAATTTTTTAGTTCAAGATATGAGCTTGTCAAACGAAAAGACCAGTTCTGTTAGATATATAGCTAACATGGAAGTAAGATTTTCTCCAGATGGAGTTAGAAACTTATTAAAACAAAATGACTTGCCTTTCGTTCGTATTGCTTCAAAACCTTTATTAGTTTTACCAGTTTATAAAAAGAATTCTTCTGCAAATCCTTTGTTGTGGGATAATGAAAATCCATGGCTTAGAGCTTGGAATAATAATACAACAAAGAGTTATATGGTCCCATTGGTTGTTCCTATGGGAGATTTTGATGATTTTAGAGATCTCTCTATTGAACAAGTGGTATCTGGTGATGTTGTATCAGCTAAAACTTTTGCTAAAAAGAATATGGCAGAAGGAGTTTTAGTGGTTCAAGCTGTTAGAAGAGGTCAAGATTTCGAAATCTCTATTAAAGGAATGGATGAAACAACATCTCTAGAAATTCCTGAATATAAATTTAAAATGCCTTTACAGGGTAACACAAATGAGACTTTGAAAAGAGCAATTCGTAAAATTATTGCTAAATTAGAACAAGACTGGAAAGTTTCACATATTGTTCAAATGGGAAATTTGACCCCATTTGTCATTATGGCTCCTGTAAAATCTGTTGAACAATGGATTGCTTTGAAAAATAGATTAGCAGTAATTCCTTCAATTAGTGATATTAAATTGCAAGCATGTACATCTGAAGTTTTACAAATTATTGTACAAAGTGCTAGCAATTTTGATGTTCTCAAAAGAGAAATGGAAAAAAGAAATCTTATAATTGAAAGCTTACCTTCTGGAGTATATAGACTTCAAGTAAAAGGTATGGATGAAGATTACGTTTCTTTTAACGCTAGATAATGCCTCAAGATTTAATTAATGAAAATCAATTAGCTTTCCCTTTTGATACTAAAGTAGTATTAAAAAGTGATGATTATTATATTTCATCATGTAATAAAGAAGCTTTTGAATTTATTAATGGTATAGGTAAAAATTTATTAAATCAATTTTATGACTTTGTTTTAGTTTTTGGCGAAAAAGGATGCGGAAAAACACATCTAGTTCAATTGTTTAATGAAAAAATTGAAAAAGAATTTTCTAGTAAAGTTATTTCTATAACACAAAATAACATTGATGATTTTTTACAAAATCATAATTTTGACAATAACAACTGTTTGTTTGCTTCATTAGAATTATCTAATGAAAATATTGAAGAAGAAAAGTTGTTTTTCTTGCTAAACCATTTTATGGAAATTGATAAGAATTTTCCTCATTTGTTATTACTTACATCTCAAATAGATTATTTAAATAGAAATTTTAGATTAGCTGATTTTAAAACCAGATTTAATTCGATCCCAAAAATCGAAATTAGTACTCCTGATGATGAAATGATGAAAGCTGTTTTAATGAAGTTGTTTATGGACAGACAAATGTATGTAAAACCAAATGTTGTTTCATTCATTGCTAGTCATATTGATAGAAGTTTATCAAATCTTCCGAATTTAGTTAAAAAAATAGAATGCTTATCTATTAATGAAACTATTTCTATACCGTTTATAAAATCAGTTTTGGAAGATAATTCAATAAAATAATTTTTGAATAGTTTTGCTGATTTTTTTGTTTCGATAATAAATTTATTCAAATCTTGATAATAAAAGTGTTCAAATCTTGATAATAAAAATGTTCAAATCTTGATAATAAAAATGTTCAAATCTTTATAATTTTATTGAAGAATATTGAAAAAAGATTTATTTTATAAATAGATAATAATATATGAGGTTGTTATGAAAAAAGAATATCTTTCAAGAGTAATAGATAAAGAACTTTCTGAAAAATTAGGGTGTGTTGGTGCTATATTGATTGTTGGTCCAAAATGGTGTGGAAAAACGACAACCGCTTCACAAATTTCAAAAAGCATTTTGCAAATGCAAAATCCTGATAAAACAATGAGTTATATAAAAACAGCTCAAACTAAACCTTCATTATTGTTAAAAGGAGACAATCCTCGTTTAATTGATGAATGGCAAATGGCACCTGTTTTATGGGATGCTGTTCGATATTCTGTTGATGAACGCGACGAATTTGGTTTGTATATTTTAACAGGATCTACTGTCGTTGATGAAAAAGCAATTATGCATTCAGGAACAGGCAGAATTTCAAGATTAATAATGTATCCAATGTCATTGTATGAATCAAAAGAATCAAATGGCACAATATCGTTATCGAAATTATTTTTAAATCCTAATGAAGATATTGATGGAATTACTAGTGATTTAAGTATAGAAAATTTAATTTTCGCGGCTTGTCGAGGAGGGTGGCCTTCAAGCTTAAAAAAAATAACAAAGCAACAACAATTATTTGATGCTTATAACTATTTGAATAATATTTGTGAAACAGATGCATCATCTATTGATGGCGTAAAAAGAAGTCCTCAAAAAGTTAGAGGTGTTTTAAGGTCATATGCTAGAAATATTTCAACAATAGCAACAACACAAACAATTTTAAATGATATAAATATGAATTTTTCTGATATTTCAATTGCCACACTTTCTAGTTATTTGAACGTGTTAGAAAAATTATTTGTTGTTTCTGATATTCCTGCTTGGTGCCCGGCTATTAGATCAAAAACGGTTATTCGTTCTTCTAGTAAACGAGAATTCATTGATCCTTCCATAGCTGTTGCTGCACTAGATTTGTCGCCTGAGATGCTTGAACAAGATTTAAATACATTTGGTTTTATTTTTGAATGTTTATGTATACGAGATTTAAAAATATATTCTCAATCAATGGGAGGATATTTAAATTATTATAGAGATCGGCTTAATTTAGAAGCTGATTGTGTCCTTCATTTGCAAAATGGACAATATGCTTTAATAGAATTTAAATTAGGAAGTAGAGATATTGAGGAAGGTGCATCTCATTTGAAAAAATTAAAATCTTTAATTGCAGAAGCAAATTTAAAAACTCCTGATTTACTTATGGTAATAACGGGTGGAGAAATGGCATATACACGAGAAGATGGAGTTAAAATAGTTCCTATAGGTTGTCTTTGTCCGTAGAGTTCTTTTTTGAATTCTTTATAGCTTTTTGAAAAGATGATGGTGTTTAAAATTAAAAAAATAACTATTTATAAAACAATTGTAAATTTTGCAAATAATTATTGATAAATGATAGCTTATTTCCTAAAATAACGCTCAAATTTTGTTATTATTTTTTATAAAGGTTATAGTTATGCGTTTATCTACTTATTTAATGCCAACTTTAAAGGAAAATCCACTAGAAGCACAAATCGTATCTCATCGTTTAATGCTAAGAGCTGGAATGATTCGTCAATCTGCTGCTGGTATTTATACATGGCTTCCATTAGGATACAGAGTTTTACGTAAAATTGAACAAATTGTTCGTGAAGAACAAGATAGAGCTGGAGCTCAAGAATTGTTAATGCCTACATTACAAAATTCTGAATTATGGAAACAAAGTGGTCGTTATGATGCTTATGGTCCTGAAATGTTGAGAATTACAGATAGACATGACAGAGTATTAGTTTATGGACCAACAGCTGAAGAAGTTATTAATGATATAGCAAGAAATGAATTGAAGAGCTATAAAGAAACTCCAAAGATTTTATATAATATTCAATGGAAATTCAGAGATGAAGTAAGACCAAGATTTGGTGTAATGCGTGGTCGTGAATTCTTAATGAAAGATGCTTATTCATTTGATTTAACATATGAAGGAGCAAAGCATTCTTATAATAAGATGTTTGTTGCTTATTTAAGAACATTTGCACGTTGTGGCGTTCATGCTATTCCTATGAAAGCTTCAACAGGCCCAATTGGTGGTGATTTAAGCCATGAATTTATTGTTTTGGCAGAAACAGGCGAAGAACAAGTATATTGCCATAAAGATTATTTGAATATGGAAATTCCAAATGAAGATATTGATTACAATAGCGATTTGGAACCATTATATCAAAAATGGACAAGTTTATATGCTGCAACAGAAGAAAAATTCGATAAAGAAGAAGCTGATAAAATTGGAGACAATTTAATTTCTGCTAGAGGTATTGAAGTTGGCCAAGTATTCTATTATGGCAAAAAGTATTCAATCCCAATGAATGTTTCTGTTATGGGCGAAGATGGAAAACCTGTTTATATTGAAGGCGGATGCTATGGTATTGGTGTTTCACGCTTAATGGGTGCTATTATTGAAGCTTGCCATGATGACAATGGTATCATTTGGCCAGAAAGCGTAGCTCCATTTAAAGTTGGTTTGATTAATTTAACAACAGGAAAAGAAATTTCTGACAAAGCTTGTGAAGATATGTATTCTAAGTTAGTAAAAGCTGGCGTAGAAGTTTTGTATGATGATAGAAATGAACGTGCTGGTGTTAAATTCTCAACAATGGATTTAATAGGACTTCCATGGCAAGTATTAGTAGGCGCTCGTGGGTTAGAAAAGGGCGTTGTTGAAATTAAGAATAGAAAAACAGGCGAAAAGAAAGAAGTGTCTGTTGAAGAAGCTATTAATTTTCTTACAAAATAAGTTCTTTTGAGAGTTTTAAGTTATGATTTTCTCCGCGTTTGAACGGACAGTTGCTTTTAGATATTTAAGGGCAAAGCGTAAAGAAGGCTTTGCTTCGGTAATTGCAACTTTCTCGTTTCTTGGAATTATGTTAGGTGTTGCGACTTTAATTATTGTTATGTCTGTTATGAATGGATTTAGACAAGAATTAATGTCTCGTGTGTTAGGTTTAAATGGTCATTTAGGCGTTTATGCTTCTAGAGGAGCTGTTCTTACTGAATATCAAGAATTAGCTGATCATATTAGAGAAGTTAATGGTGTTAATTTAGTAATGCCATTAATTGAAGGTCAAGTTATGGTAAGCTCTGACAGAGCAGCTCAAGGTGCTGTAGTTAGAGGCTTTGTACCACATGATTTCTTAAGAAGAGATATGTTAAGAAATAGTGTTGTTGCAGGTAATGTTAATTCATTCTTTGAAAAGAACACTGTTTTAGTCGGAGATAGATTAGCTCAAAAATTAGGAATTTATGTTGGTGATGAATTAACTTTGATTTCACCAAAAGGAAATGTTACAGCTTTTGGTACTATTCCTCGTATGAAGTCTTATACTGTTGGAGGAACATTTTCTGTAGGTATGTTTGAATATGATGCAAATTTCATATTCATGCAAATCGAAGATGCTCAAAACTTCTTTAATATGGATAGCAGTGTTACTAATCTTGAAGTTTATTTAGATAATATGAATTTGGTAAATAAAGCTCAAAAATCTATAAGACAAAAAGTTGGAGATGCTTTTAAAATTTACGATTGGCAACGTTCTAATGCAGCCTTCTTTAATGCTATTCAAGTAGAACGTAATGTAATGTTCTTAATATTAACATTAATTATTGTTGTTGCTGCTTTTAATATGATTTCAGGCTTAATTATGCTTGTTAAAGATAAAGGCAGAGATATTGCAGTATTAAGAACAATGGGTGCTACTAAAGGTATGATTATGAGAGTATTCTTTATAAGCGGTGCTGCAATTGGTGTTTTAGGAACAGCTTTTGGTGTTTTTGTAGGATTAGTATTTTGTGCTAACATTGAAAATATTAGACAATTCTTACAAAATTTAACAGGAACAGATTTGTTCTCTGCTGAAATTTATTTCTTATCAAAATTACCGGCTGAAGTAAATCCTACAGAAGTTGTTATGGTTGTTGTTATGTCTTTAGTATTGTCATTTGGATCAACAATTTATCCAGCTTGGCGTGCGGCAAGATTAAGTCCTGTGGAGGCGTTGAGATATGAGTAATGATGATGTTAAAATGCCTGTTCTAGTGCTTAAAAATGTTAGAAGAAGCTTTGTTCAAGGTAATAGCATAATTGATGTTTTAAAAGGTATAGATTTATCTATTTTAAAGGGTGAAATGGTAGCTTTGGTAGGACCATCAGGAGCAGGTAAATCAACGATGCTTCATGTTACCGGGTTGCTAGAAAATCCTAATGA
This sequence comes from Alphaproteobacteria bacterium, assembly GCA_024407875.1. Taxonomy (GTDB): domain Bacteria; phylum Pseudomonadota; class Alphaproteobacteria; order CAAGCB01; family CAG-977; genus UBA2903. The sequence continues at coordinate 38,074 of JAKSVT010000008.1, read as the reverse complement.
AGGAGACGTCTATTTAAATGGTACACCTTGTGCAAATATGAATGATGCTATGAGAACCAAAATGCGCAGAGATTATTTAGGCTTTATATATCAATCTCATAATTTGTTGCCTGAATTTAATGCGTTAGAAAACGTAATGCTTCCTCAAATGATTGCCGGAGTTAAGAAAAAAGAAGCTAAAGATTATGCTGTTTTTTTGCTAGAAAAAATGGGATTAGCAGATAGATTAAAGCATCGTCCAGCGCAATTATCTGGTGGTGAAGCTCAAAGAGTTGCTATAGCTAGAGCTTTAGCCAATAAACCTCATATTTTGTTAGCTGATGAACCAACAGGAAACTTAGATCCTATAACATCAGAAACAGTATTTTCATTTTTGTTAAAAATTGTAAGGGAAACAGGATTGTCTGCATTAATCGCAACGCATAACTTAGATTTAGCAGAAAGAATGGACCGTAAGATTACAATAAAAGATGGAAAATTAGAAGAGTTAGATACTTTAGGAATGAGTGGAAGAATTGCTTTTAAGCAAAGATTTGTGGATGTCTAATGGAAGAAAATAAAGAAGTATCAGAAATTGTAGAGAAAGAAAAAATTCCTGAACCTGAGTTTGTTCATTTAAGGGTTCATACTATTTATTCTTTACTAGAAGGTGCTATTAGAATAGAAGATATTTCTCAAAAATGTAGGTCATTAAATATGCCTGCAATAGCAATGACAGATACTAATCAGCTTTTTGGTGCAGCTGAATTTTCAGACGTTCTTTTAGATAAAGGTATTCAACCTATCATCGGTGTTCAACAATGTATTGATATAGGCCTTGAAAACAAAGGCGGCGCAAGAAGCGACGATAGATTATATTCTGATATTATTTTACTTTGTATGAATGAACAAGGGTATGATTCAATAAGAAAATTATCAGAGTTTTCTTATATGGCAACACCAAATGATGAAAAACCTCATATTAGATTTAATGAATTACAAAAATATAATGCGGGGTTAATCTGTTTAACTGGTGGAGTTAAAGGCCCATTAGGTAGATATGTAAAAAATGGCAATATGGAGTTTGCAGAAAAAGCTCTTTTAAGATTAAAAGAATGCTTTAACGATAGACTTTATATGGAAATTCAAAGACATGGATTGCCTGATGAAGATAAAACTGAAAACGGCTTTATTGATTTAGCTTATAAACATAATATTCCATTAGTTGCAACGAATGAGGCCTTCTTTAAAGATAGAGATTTCTTTGAAGCACATGATGTATTTTTATGTATTAGAGATAAATTACCTCAAGCATTTGATAACAGAACAAAGCTAAACGAAGAATTTTATTTAAAATCTCAAGAAGAGATGAAAGAGTTGTTTGCTGACTTGCCAGAGGCGATTGCAAATACGGTTAAGATTGCGAAACGTTGTCAATTTTATGTAGGGCATTCAGCCCCAGCTTTACCTGTATATCCAGATTGTATTCATTTAGATTTACCTGAAGAAGAAGAACGTCAGGCAATATATGATAAAATTAGATGTTATTTAAAAGATGAACCTTCTAAAAATGGTAAGCCAGGAAGAACAGTACAAGAACAATTAGATTCAAGAACATTAAATGAATTAAGAGAAGCATTAACAGTTCAAACAAGAGCTAGAGACGGCTTAGAAATTAGAATGAAGGATTATGTATATAAAGACGATATGTCTGAAGAGGAACGTAAAGCCCTTCATGAAAAATACTTTGCACGTTTAGAGTATGAATTAAGCGTCATTATTAAGATGAAATTCTCAGGATATTTCTTGATAGTTTCTGATTTTATTAACTGGTCAAAAGATAATGGAATTCCTGTAGGCCCTGGACGTGGCTCAGGTGCAGGTTCTATTGTTGCTTGGTCAATTCGTGTAACAAACTTAGATCCGCTAAAGTTTGATTTGCTTTTTGAAAGATTTTTAAATCCAGATCGTGTTAATATGCCTGACTTCGACGTTGACTTTTGCCAATCAAGACGTGGTGAAACAATTGAATACGTAAGAAGAAAGTATGGTAAAGATAAAGTAGCTCAAATTTTGACAGTAGGAAAGATGCAAGCAAAGGTTGTTTTGCACGATGTTGGCAGAGCACTACAGTTAAACTGGGCAGCAAATAAGTTAGCAAAATTAGTTCCAAATAAACCTGGAACAACTTTAAAACAAGCTTATGAACAAGAACCTGGAATTGCTAAATTTTTAAAAGAAGAGCCAAAATCACAGAAGGTATGGGATATCTCTGTTAAATTAGAAGGCTTATATAGACAATCAGGAACTCATGCTGCAGGTGTTGTTGTAGGACAAAGATCTTTAAATGAAATTGTTCCTGTTTATAGAGATTTTAAATCAGATTCAGAATTACCTGTTACACAATATAATATGCAAAAAGTTGAAGCAACAACAGGTTTAATTAAGTTCGACTTCTTAGGATTAAAGACATTAACTGTTATTAAAGAAGCTGTTAATATGGTTAATGATAGAATGAAAAAAGAGGGCAAAACATTATTAAATATTGATGCTATAAGTATTAGCGATCCAAAAACTTATGAATTACTTCAAAGAGGCGAAACAGAAGGCGTTTTCCAACTTGAAAGTTCAGGAATGAAGAGCATCTTGAAAGATATGATGCCAACAACTTTTGAAGAAATTATCGCTTTGATTTCTTTATATCGTCCAGGTCCTATGGATAATATTCCTCAATATATTAAAGTAAAAAAAGGTGAGGAAGAACCTGATTATATGCATCCTATGTTAGAAGAAATTCTAAAAGAAACAAATGGCATTATGATTTACCAAGAACAGGTTATGCAAATCAGTAAAAAGATGGGTGGCTATACAATGGGCGAAGCTGACCATTTGCGTAAAATTATGGGTAAGAAGAAAGTTAAAGAATTACCTCCTGAAAGAGTTAAATTTATTGAAGGTGCAAAAAAGAACGGTGTTGATGAAGCATTAGCAGAATCTATATTTGAAAAAATGGCAAAGTTTGCTTCTTACGGCTTTAACAAATCACACGCTGCAGCTTATGCTTTAGTTTCTTATCAAACAGCTTATTTAAAAACTCATTATCCTGCAGAATTTATGGCTGCAACAATGACCTTTGATAAAAGTGATACTGAGAAGCTTTATAAATATAAAGCGGAATTAACAAGATTAAAAATTAAGTTGTTGCCACCTAGTTTAAATAATTCTTTTACAAACTTTAGTGTTGAAAATCAGTGCGTAAGATATGCTTTATCAGCTATTAAAGGCTCTGGTGATGATATCTGTGATAAGATTGTAAAAGAAAGAGTTGCACATGGACCTTATAAATCTTTATCAGATTTCTTATGTAGAATTGATACAGGAACTTTAAATAAACGTTGCTTTGAAAGTTGGGTTAAAGCAGGTGTATTTGACGAATTTAAACTAGATAGAGCATCTTTGTTTAATGACATTCCTCAAATGTTTAGTTTTGTTAAAAAATATCAAGAAGAGTCAAATAGCAAACAAAACAGTTTGTTTGGTGATGTTATGAAAAATGATACATATACATTAAACAAGAGCCAAGAATGGTCTTCTGATGAAAAACTAAAAAATGAATTGGAAGTTATAGGATTTTATTTGTCAGCTCATCCTTTAGATCGTTTTTCATTAATGTTAGAAAAATTAAGAGTTAAAACTTATGCTCAAGTAATGCAAGGACTACAAACTGCATCAAGTATTCAATGCCATATGCTTTTAATCTTAACTAATAATATCAAACCAAAAATGGGGCCTAAAGGTAAATATGCTTTTATGAGTGTTTCTGATACAACAGGAAGTTTCGAATTAAGCATTTATAATAAAGAGCTTGAGCAATTTCAAACATTATTAGTTCCGGGTGAACCTTTATTGATTTCAGTATTTGGCAAAAAGAATGATGATGGAAGTCTAAGATTTTCTGTAAGATCTATTGAAAAATTAGACGAAGTTGAATTATCAGCCTCAAGTAACTTTATGGCTTCAATTTCTTCAGAAGAGAACTTAAATATTTTTGAAAGTATCATAAATAAAGCTCCTCAAGGAAAATCAAAGTTTTGGTTAGAGGTTGTAACTGATGATGCTAATATTGAAATTCAATTAAAGAAGACTTTCTTTATTAATCAAGAAATAATTTCAGATTTTAGAAAATACCCAGAGCTACAGTTTAGAGAGTTATAGAAAAATATGATGAATCAAAGCATTCTTAAAACAAAAACAATAGGACAGGCATTTTCTCTTTTGCTTAATAAACAAGTTGCAAAAAAGCTTTTGTTGCCAAGTTTGATAGTTTCATTAATTATAAATATATTCCTTTTAAATGTATTTAATGTAAAAGGCTATACTATTTATGTTAATCCTTTTGCAGTCTTTGCATTTTTGCTTTTTTTATCAATTTATATATTTCTCTTTTGTAAATTTGAAATGAGATTGATTTTCTTCAATGATAAAATAGTTTGGAAGAAAAACTTAATTAAAGTTTTAAAAAAAGAAAGATTGTTAGCTTTATGTGTGTTTAAGATGCTCTTGGAAACAGTTCTTATTGCCGCTGTTATTTGTTGTGTTGTCTTAGTGGTGTTGAAAAAAATAGATACTATACCTCAATTACCTACAAAATATTTGTATTCTCTTGCTGGGGCTATGGTTCCGTATTTATTAATAAGACAAAGTTTAAGAATTCCTGCTTGTGTTGCAGAAAATGAAGATGTAGGATTTATTGAAGGCTGGAGAACTACTTCTAATTATGGATTAAGTTATAGTTTTATATATTTTGTTGTAGCCTTAATGCCTTTTATGGTTTCTGCTTTATTATTAAGTCCGTTAGGATTTAGTCTGTTTTTGTATAATTTTGTATTTATATTTATGATTTTTGTTTCTATTTTCTTACAAGTAGGACTGATGTCTTATTCGTATTTTTATGTTAAAAATGCAGACTAAAAAAATCTTTAAAAAATTAAATAAAATCCTTGACAATTCGGGGATTTCTTATTAAAAGAATACCGATTTCACACGCGGGGGTAATTGGATGCTTAAACATTCAATCCGGTGTTTAGAATGGTTCTAAACTCATTTACCCGCGGAGGATTAACCGGAAAAAAGGATATTAGAGATGGCTCTACCTACATTTACAATGCGCCAGTTAATTGAAGCTGGTGTTCACTTTGGACACAATACACGTCGTTGGAACCCAAAAATGAAGGAATTCATTTTCGGAACACGTGACAATGTTCATATTATCGATTTACAACAAACAGTTCCAATGTTATATGACGCTATGCAAGCTGCTCGTGATGTAGCTGCTCATGGTGGTAAGATTTTGTTCGTTGGAACAAAGAACCAAGCACAACAAGCTGTTAAAGAAGCAGCTGAACGTTGCGACCAATATTATGTAAATCACCGTTGGTTAGGTGGTACATTAACAAACTGGAAAACTGTTGCAGGTTCAATTCGTCGTTTAAAAGATATTGATTCTAAACAAGCAAAAGGCGAATTAGACGGTTTAACAAAGAAAGAAAAATTAAACTTATCACGTAACCGTGAAAAGTTGGAACTCTCTTTGGGCGGAATTAAAAATATGAGCAAATGCCCAGATTTAATTTTCGTTATTGATACAGTTAAAGAATCATTGGCTTTGAATGAAGCTCGTCGCTTAGGAATTCCTGTAATTGCTATTTGCGATACAAATTCAAATCCAGAAGGTATTAAGTATCCAGTACCAGGTAATGATGATGCTATTCGTTCAATCAACTTATACTGCGATTTAATTGCTGGTGCAATTATGGACGGTATTAAGGTTGAATTAGCAAACGCTGGTGCAGACTTAGGTGAAGCAGAAAACGTTGTAGAAGACGTTGAAGCAACCGCTGAAGCAGATGCTTAATAAGTAGTTATCTGATAAAGGCGGTGGATATTTTTCTACCGCCTTTATTTTTAATTAAAAAATAATAGTTTTGTTTAAAAGGAATAAATAAATGGCTGAAATTACTGCTGCTATTGTTAAAGAATTACGTGAAAAATCTGGTGCAGGCATGATGGACTGCAAAAAAGCTTTAACAGAAGCAAATGGAGATTTAGAAGCAGCTGTTGACTGGTTGCGTAAAAAAGGTTTAGCAACAGCAGCTAAAAAAGCTGGTCGTGTTGCAGCTCAAGGTTTAGTAGCTTTAAAGACAACAGATAAAGAAGGTGTTGTTGTAGAAGTTAACTCAGAAACAGACTTCGTATCAAAGAATGAATTGTTCCAAAATTATGTAAAATCTGTTGCTGAAGTTGCTTTAAAAGGTAATGGCGATGTAGAAACATTAAAGACAACAGCTTTTGCTGATGGTAAAGATGTTCAAGGTGCTTTAACAGATCTTATTGCAAAGATTGGTGAAAACATGTCTTTACGTCGTAGTGCAAAAGTTAGCGTAAACAATGGTGTTGTTGTTGGCTATATGCACAGTTCAATCGCTGATGGTTTAGGCAAAATTGGTACATTAGTAGCTTTAGAATCAACAGGTGATAAAGCTGCATTAGAAAAATTAGCAAAGAACTTAGCAATGCATGTTGCTGCTGCTGCTCCAGTTTGCTTAAACGTTGAAGATGTTCCTGCAGAAATGGAAGAACGTGAAAAGAACGTTGTTAAGGACCAAATCAAAGAAGAACAAGCAAAAACAGGTAAAACAAAACCTGCTGATGTTATCGAAAAGATGATGGTTGGTCGTATTAGAAAATTCCATGAAGAAATTGTTTTGAATGAACAATTCTACATTATGGATGACAAGAAGAAAGTTAAAGAAATTGTTGCTGAAGCTGCAAAAGAAGTCGGCGCTCCTGTTACTTTAAAAGCTTATGTTCGTTTTGCTTTAGGTGAAGGAATTGAAAAGAAATCTGAAGATTTCGCTGCTGAAGTTGCTGCTGCAATGGGCAATAAATAATTTTTAAATTAACGGCGGTTTATTCCGCCGTTTTTTTTAGCTTATATTTTTTATGGTTGGATTGTTGATATGTTTAAGAGAATTTTATTGAAATTATCAGGCGAAGGCTTAATGGGCGATAAACCTTTTGGTTTGGATGAAGATATGCTTCATAACACAGCTCTAGAAATTAAAAAAGCTTATGATAAAGGCTTGGAAATAGGTATAGTTATTGGTGGCGGAAATATTTTTAGAGGATTAAAAGGCGCTGCTGGTGGTATGGATAGAGTACAAGGCGATCATATGGGAATGTTGGCTACTGTTATTAATTCTTTAGCAGTTCAAGATGCTCTTAAACGAGTCGGAATTCCAGCATTAGTCTTTTCTGCTGTATCTATGCCACAAATATGTGAAACATTCAATCAAGCTAAAGCTATTAAGGCTATGGATGATAAAAATGTTGTGATTTTTGCAGCTGGTACAGGAAATCCTTATTTTACAACGGATACAGGGGCTGCATTGCGTGCTGTTGAGATGAAATGTGATGCAATTTTTAAAGCTACACAAGTTGATGGCGTATATTCAGCTGATCCAAAAAAAGATAAAAATGCTATTCGCTTTGACAAAGTATCGTTTGATGAAGTATTAATTAAAAAATTAAATGTTATGGATGCAACAGCTATTGCTTTAGCAAGAGAAAATAAAATTTCTATAGTTGTATTTTCTATGCACGAACCAGGTGCGCTAGCTAAAGTTATGGACGGTGAAGGCGTTTATACTGAAATTACTGATAAACAATAAAAGGAAAAAACGATGGTAGCTTTTAACGAATTGAAGCAAACTTCAAAAGAAAAAATGGATAAAACTCTCGAAACTTTGAAAAAAGATTTTTCAGGTTTGAGAACAGGTCGTGCTTCTGCTGCTTTATTAGATGGTATTAAAGTAGAGGCTTATGGTGCATTATCACCTTTAAATCAAGTAGCTAATGTTAGCGTTCCTGAAGCTCGTTTATTAAACGTTCAAGTTTGGGATAAAAGCTTATTAAAAGCTGTAGAAAAAGCAATTAGAGAGTCTCCAATCGGTGTAAATCCGGTTAATGATGGAGCATCAATTAGAGTTCCTATTCCACCTCTAACAGAAGAAAGAAGAATTGAATTAACAAAAGTTGCTGGTAAGTATACAGAAAGTGCTCGCGTTGCAATTCGTAATGTTAGACGTGATGCTATGGATGCAATTAAGAAAATGAAATCTGATAATGAAATTTCTGAAGATGAACAAAAGAAATATGAAACAGAAATTCAAACATTAACAGATAATGCTATTAAAACTGCTGATGATTCATTGAAAGCAAAAGAAGCAGAAATTAAGCAGGTTTAATTTTATTTTATGCAAGAGAAACTAAATAATATACCAAAACACATTGCCGTCATTATGGACGGCAATGGTCGTTGGGCACAACAAAGAGGTTTGTCTCGTACTGAAGGCCATAAAGAAGGAGCTAAAGCAGTTGAAAGATTACTTGAGGCAGCTTCTAAATTAGGGATCAAATTCGTAACCTTATACTGTTTCTCTTCTGAAAATTGGAGTAGACCAAAAAGTGAAATTGATATGCTTTTTGAGATGCTTAGCGAATATTTAGATAAAGATATCAATAGCTATAGAGAAAAAGGCTTGAATCTTTCCTTTATAGGTCAAATTGATAAGTTGCCAAAAGAGCTCGTTGATAAAATAAGAAATATTGAAAAACAAAATCTTCCTTTAGATAAAGAAAAAGGAAGAGTTATTTTTGCTATTAGTTATGGTGGCAGAGAAGAATTAGCTTTTGCTGCTAAAAATATAGCAAAAAAAGTTCAAAATGGTGAATTATCAATTGATGATATAAATGAAAATACAATTTCTAATAATTTATATTTAAATGATGTTCCTGATCCTGATTTATTAATTAGGACTAGTGGAGAACTTAGAATAAGCAATTTTTTAATTTGGCAAACTGCATATACTGAGTTATATTTTACAAAAACATTATGGCCAGATTTTAACGAAGATGTTCTAAAAGAAGCTTTGGAAGATTATTCAAAACGTAATCGTAGATTTGGTAGAGTTTAAGAGGGTTCTATGTTAAAAAAGAGAATTTTATCAGCTTTAGTTTTAATTCCAATCCCATTGTTGGCTTTATATTTTGGCTCTCCATGGATTGAAATTCTTATGTGTGCTATTCTTGGCATAATGGGCTGGGAATGGGAAACAATGGTAACTAAGAAATTTACTCCTGTTGGAATGACTATTGCTATTACGGGCGTTGTTTGCGTTTATATGATGATGTATGCTCCTATAATTACTTTAGCTTTACCTATAGTAATTGCTTTAGTATTTTTAGCTTTACATAAAACTATAAGCGCTCCAAAAATGATGATTTTAGGCTTGTTTTATACAGTTTATCCAATACTAAGTTTCTTAATGTTAAACTATTTAGGAGGCTTTGCTTTAGGAATTTGGTTATTAGGGTTAGTTTGGGCTATGGATACAGGTGCTTATGCATTTGGCAAAACTATTGGGGGGCCTAAATTTGCTCCTAGAATTAGTCCAAAGAAAACTTGGGCAGGCTTTATTGGCGGAATGATTTGTTCAGGCTTGTGGGGATATGCATGTACAAAATTTATTTCTGTTGAAAATAGTTTGAATTTTTCGCTTATTACAGCTGCTTTAGGTGGAGTTTCTCAGTTTGGCGATTTGTTTGAATCTGCAATTAAGAGAAAATTAGAGATTAAAGATTCTTCTAACTTAATTCCTGGTCATGGTGGAATTTTTGATAGAATAGATGCTCTTTTAGGTGTTGCTCCTGTAGTTGTATTGTTGTTCATTATTTCTGCTATTTATAATATCAATATGGGCATTCCTTTTTTTGCAATTGATGGTTAATTTAAAAGGTGAATAAAGTGAAATCTATTTCTATTTTAGGTTCAACAGGTTCAATTGGAAAAAGCACTGTTGATATTATTTCAAGAAATCCAGAACTATATGATGTTGTAGCACTAACAGGCAATAATAACGTTGAATTGTTAGCAAAACAGGCAAAATCTTTAAATGCTAAATTCGTAGCAACAGCAAGTAAAGATAAATATAATGAATTAAAAAGTTTGTTAAGTGGTACTAATATTCAAGTCGAAGCTGGTGATGAAGCTATTGTTGAAGCTGCTAAGCAAGATGCTGAATGGACAATGTCTTCAATTGTTGGCGCTGCAGGACTACTTCCTACGATGGCTGTTATTGAAAGAGGCAAAACTTTAGCTTTAGCAAATAAAGAAACTTTAGTTTGCGCCGGTGATATTGTTATGTCAGCCATTAAAGAAAAAGGTGTAACTTTAGTTCCTGTTGATTCTGAGCACAGTGCTATTTTCCAAACATTAGAAAATGATCAAAGAAAAGCTGTTGATAGAATTTTGTTAACAGCTTCTGGTGGTCCTTTTAGAGAAAAATCTATTGAATTTATGAAAGAAGTTACACCAGAGCAAGCTGTTGCTCATCCTAATTGGAGCATGGGAGCTAAAATTTCTGTTGATTCTGCTACAATGATGAATAAAGGTTTAGAAATTATTGAAGCTTATCATTTGTTTGGTTTTGGAGCTGATAGAATTGAAGTTTTAGTTCATCCTCAATCTATTGTTCATAGTGCAGTAGCTTATGTTGATGGCAGTGTTTTAGCTCATATGGGTAATCCTGATATGAGAACACCAATTGCTTATGCTCTAGGTTGGCCAAATAGAATTGAATCCCCAACTAAAAAATTAGATTTAACTTCTTTATCAGGATTGACATTTACGCACCCTGATGAAAATAAATTCCCAGCTTTAAGAGTTGCAAAAGAAGCTTTAACATTAGGTCAAACTCATACGATTGTTATGAATGCTGCTAATGAAATTGCTGTAGGTGCATTTTTAAATAGAAAAATTGGATTTTTAGATATTGTAAAAACTGTAGAAAAGGTTTTAGAAAAATCAGAATTTCCAAAAGTAAATAAAGTTCAAGATGTTGTAGAAGTTGATACAACTGCAAGATTGTTGACTAAGAAAATTTTATCAATTTAAAGTATTTTAGGTAAGAAGCCGTGATTAATATACTAAATTCATTATTGTATCCAATTTCTTTTTTGCTTGTAATTTCTATTATAGTTATTGTTCATGAAGGTGGACATTTCTATGCAGCAAGAAAATGTGGTGTAAAGGTCAAGGCTTTTTCCGTTGGATTTGGCAAAGTTTTGTTTTCTAGAGTTGATAAATTAGGAACAGAATGGAAAGTCTGTTTAGTTCCTCTAGGTGGTTATGTTCAAATGTTGGGCGATGCTGATCCTTCAAGCTCTAAAAAAGATAATGAAGAATTGGAAGAGCTATCTGAAGAAGAAAAACAATTTGCATTTCCTTTCCAAAAATTATGGAAAAAATTTATTATAGTTTTTGCTGGACCTTTTATGAACTATGTGTTCGCCATAGTTTTATTAACTGGAATATTTAGAATTTATGGTTTAGAAAGCATTCCTCCTGTAGTTAATTCTGTAATTAAAGATTCTGTTGCTGAAAAAATCGGAATTGTTAAGGATGATAGATTTATAAAAGTTAACGGAAAAGAAATTTCAACATTAACAGATTTACAAAGAGAAATTGCTGTAGAAAGTGTTTTAAATCTTGTTGTTTTGAGAGATGGTAAAGAAATAGATTTAGTTGCTCATATCGACCATAAAAATGGTAAAGGCATGTTGGGTGTTACGACTGTTTCTAAAATGGAACATATTAGAGATTTGAATTTTGTTCAATCTATTAAGGAAGCTGTAAAATTAGCTTATCAAATGTCTGCTGATACAACTAAAGTTTTAATTAAAATGATTAAACGTCAAAGATCAACAGAAGATTTGAGAGGTCCTATTGGAATTGCTGAAATTTCTGGAAATGCTATGAAAGAAGGAATTTTATCGTTTCTTTTGTTTGTTTCTCAGATTTCTATTGCAATTGGATTTATGAATTTATTACCAATACCTGTGTTAGATGGTGGCCATTTGTTCTTCTATATTGTTGAGTTTATAGTAAGAAGGCCTTTAAATGAAAAAATTGAGAAAGTTACATCTATTATAGGGTTGATTTTATTACTTGGTTTGGTATTATTAACGTCTTGGAATGATATAGTCCGTTTGATAAAGTAAAGATACAGTTATGTTGTTGCGTTATTTTATTGTTTTATTCGGCTTGTTGTGCTTTTCATCAAATGTTAAGGCACAACAATTAGATTCTACAATATCAGATATTAAGGTTGTTTTTGAAAATGTTGGGCGTTTGGAAAAAGAAACAGTGTTGTCTTACCTTCCAATCAAAGTGGGATCTGCCATTAATGCTCAAGTTATGGATGAAGCTTTAAAGGCTTTGTATGCAACAGGATTTTTTGCTGATGTGAAATTAGCTGAAAAAGACGGAATTTTATATGTAAAAATTAAAGAAAATCCATTAGTTGGAAAAATATCATTTGAAGGTAATAAAAAAATAAAAGCAGAACAATTAATGGCTGAACTATCTTTACAGCCAAGAACGTTGTTTACAAGAGCAAAAATTCAAAAAGATACACAGAGAATTCTTGAAGGATATAAACGTATAGGTCGTTATTCTGCTGTTGTAGAACCAAAGATTATTGAAAGAGCTCAAAACAGAGTTGATGTCGTTTTTGAAATCTCTGAAGGCAAACAAGCTTTAATACGTAAAATTGATTTTATCGGTAATAATTCTTACGATGATGACTTGTTGGAAGAAAGCATTTTATCTAAAGAAGCTAGATGGTATAGATGGTTTACATCTATGGATTCATATGATCCAGATAGATTTGTACATGATTTAGAAATGTTAAAATTATTCTATTTTAATCATGGGTTCTTAGATTTTGAAGTTCTTGCATATTCTGCTGAATTAACTCCAGATAAAACAGGCTTTTATTTAACAGTTAATATGAACGAGGGCAAACGTTATAAGATTGAAAGTGTTGATGTTAAATCTACACTTAAAGGATTTAAACCTTCTTCTGTTGAAGATGAGATTAGTATAAAAAAAGGCAAAATTTATAATCAAGCAAAAATTGAAAATAACGTTTCCGATATAACAGATGCTGTAGGAGCTCAAGGCTTTACTTTTATTGATGTTGACTATAAAATTGAAAAAATTCAAACTGAAGAAAAATATAATAAAGTAAAAGTATTCTTCAATGTTAATGAAGGTCAGCATGTTTTTGTTGATAGAATTGTTGTTCAAGGTAATAGCAGAACAAAAGATAATGTTATAAGAAGAGAATATCGTATAGGTGAAGGCGATGCTTATAACGTTGCGAAAATTAGAAGATCTAAACAAAGATTAGATAATTTGAATTATTTTGATAAAAATGATATCGAAATTGTTCCTGATGAAACAAATAGAGATAAAGTTGTTTTACAAAATACTGTTTCTGAAAAATCTACAGGAGCCTTTAAAATTGGTGTAGGTTGGTCATCTTATGATGGTCCTTTAGCAGAAATTTCTATTACAGAAAGAAACTTAAAAGGAACAGGAAGAACAGCTAGTGCATCAGCAACCATTGCAGAAAAGAAAACTTTGTTTGACATTGGTTTCTCTGAACCTTGGTTTTTAGGTAGAGAATTAGATTTAGGCTTTGATGTTTTCTATTTAACTAGAAACTATAAAGATGAAAGTTCTTATAATTCTGAAATGTTCGGAGCCTCATCTTACTTAAGCTGGAAATATTCTGAAGAATTGTCGCATACATTAAAGTACACAATAAGACAAGATAGAATATTTGATATTAAAAATGATGCATCTATTTATGTTAAAGATCAAAAAGGCAAGACTATTACATCAATGATTTCTCATAGCTTGTTCTGGGATTATTTAGATAATAAATATAATCCAACAGAGGGTTATTATGTTTCTGTAAGTAATGACTATGCCGGTGTTGGTGGAGATACATCTTATTTGAAATCTGGATTAAATATTGGTTATTATTTCCCATTGTCTGATAAGTGGATTTTAGGATTATCTACATCAGGAAATTATATGTTCGGTATTAATAAAGACGTAAGATTAAATGATAGATATTTCTTAGGTGGAGGAAATTTAAGAGGTTTTGAATCTGGCGGTGTTAACGCAAGAGATAAACATTCTAAAGATTCATTAGGTGGCTTGTGGCAAGCAACAGCAACAGCTCAAGTTACATTTCCTTTAGGATTGCCTAGTGAATTTGGTATGAGGGGTAAAATTTTCTCTGATGTAGGTTGGACAGGTAAGCCTGAAGATTTCAAGAAAGAAGATATGAACTATTCAAGCAAAATGCGTCAAAGCGTTGGTATCGGTTTAGTTTGGAACTCTCCTATGGGACCTATCAATATAGATTATGCAATACCTGTTGCAAAAGAAGATTATGATGAAACAGAGTATTTTAGATTGAATTTTGGAACATCTTTTTAAAGGATAAATGACATGAATATGAAAAGTAAATTGTTAGTAAGTGCTGCTTTATGTGCAATGTTTGCATCTTCAAATGTTAAAGCTAGTGATATTGGTTTTATTAATGATCCTGTTCTTATGCAAAAATCTACAGCTGTTCAAGGCATATTAATGCAACGTGAAGATAATATGGCTAAATTAAAAAAAGCTATTAGCGTTGAAGAAAATAAAATTAAAGCTAGAGCTCAAGCTTTAGAAGAAAATAGAGAAAATTTATCTAATAAAGAAATTGGTGAAAAACAAGACGAAATTCAAAATAGTATTAGAGATTTGCAAATAAGAGTTCAAAAAGCTCAACAAGACTTACAAGAAGAATTAAATGCAGCTATTTTAAAATTCAGAACTGAAGCTGTTGATCCTGTAGTAAAGGATTTGGCTAGAGAAAATGATTTCGAAGCTATTTTAAATAAAAATATGGCTTATTACATTGATGAAAAATTAGATGTTACTGATAAAGCAATTGAACGCATTAATGCAAGAATGCCTAAATTAGAAATGAATACAATTAAATTAGAAAAAAATACAGAAGAAAAGGTAGCTCCAGTTGTTGCTCAAGAAGCTCCTGTTAAAATTGAGAAAAAAACTGTTGCTAAACCTAAAGCAAAAATGGCAAAAAAAGCTAAAGCTAAAAAAACAGTAAAGGCTGTTAAAAAAGAAGCTGATGAACAATAATTTATAAAATTACTAAATATAAGGAATAATTACAATGCCAGATCATAATTTCTTTAAAGTAGCAGGCCCATTTTCTCTACGTCAATTAGCAGAAATAACACAATCTGAAATTGGTAAGAATTCAGATCCTAATAAGATGATTTATGATGTTGGATCTTTGAAAGATGGCGATGAAAAGAGTGTAAGCTTTTTATTAAGTAAAAAGTATATTGAAGATTTGAAAAAATCTAGAGTTGGTGCTGTTATTGTTGCTGAAGAATTTGTAAATGATGTTCCTGAAGATGTTGCTGTATTAATAGCAAAAGAACCATATAAGTCTTATGGTTTAGTTGCTCAAGCATTTTATCCAAAGGAAAAAAGCACTCAAACAGTTATTCATGAAAAGTCAAGTATTGCTGTTACTGCTCAAATAGGTGTTGGGTGTATCATTGATGCATGTGCTGTTATTGGAGAACATGTAAAAATTGGTGATTATTGCCACATTTGTGCTAATGCTGTAATTAGCGATAACGTAGAAATAGGTAATAATTGTACAATTGGTATGAATGCTTCAATCCAATATTGCAAAATGGGTAATGATGTTTATATTTATCCTGGAGCAAGAATTGGACAAGATGGTTTTGGTTTCTTTATGAGCCCAAAAGGTCATACAAAAATTCCTCAATTAGGCAGAGTAATTATTGGAAATGATGTTGAAATCGGTGCTAATACATGTATTGATAGAGGTGCTTTAGACGATACAATTATTGGTGATGGATGCAGATTAGATAATTTAATTCAATTCGGTCATAACGTTCAAACTGGACGTTGCTGTGTTGTTGTTGCTCAAGCTGGAGTTGCAGGAAGTTCTCATTTAGGTGACTTTGTTGTATTAGCAGGACAATCTGGTGTTGGTGGACATTTAAATATTGGAAGTGGTGCTCAAATTGCTGCTCAATCAGGTATTTTGAAAGATGTTCAACCTATGGAAAAATTGATGGGTACACCAGCAGTTCCTTTAAGAGAATTTATGAGACAAGCAGCTATTTTGAATAAAATGGCAAAGAAATAAGGATTAAAACGATGGCAGTAAATATTCATCCAACAGCAATTGTTGATAAAAAAGCACAATTAGGCGAAGATGTTGAAATTGGCCCTTATTGCGTAGTAGGTGATCAAGTTGTTTTAGGCGATAGAGTTAAATTAGTTTCTCATGTATGGGTTGGTGGAGATACTTCTATAGGTGAAGATACTGAAATTAGACCTTTTGCTGCTATTGGTGGTAAAAATCAAGATTTGAAAGATAAAGATAAAAAAGGAAAGCTTGTTGTTGGAAAGCGTAATTCAATTCGTGAATATGCAACAATGCAACCAGGAACCCCTGATGATCATAATATAACAACTGTTGGTGATGATGGTTTGTTTATGATAGGCACTCACATTGCTCACGATTGCATAGTAGGTAATCATATAATTATGTCAAATAATGCTACATTAGCAGGACATGTTAAAGTAGGTGATTGGGCTATTATTGGTGGATTATCAGCTGTTCATCAATTCTCAAGAATTGGACACCATGCAATGGTTGGTGGTATGTGTGGTGTAGCTAGAGATGTTGTTCCTTACTCTTTAGTTTCACAAGCAGGCGTTGAAGGCGTTAATATTATTGGATTAAAGAGAAAGAATTTTCCTTTATCAACAATCAACTCTTTAAGAAAAGCTTTCGACATTATTTTATCTAATGAAGGCAACTTATCTGAAAGGCTTGCAACTTTAGAAAATGATTTTAAAGATGTTGAACCTGTTATGGATATCTTAGGATTTATGAGAGCTGATAATAAACGTGGGTTTATGCACGCTGCGGTAAAACAGAAATGAAAAAACTAGGCATTGTTGCTGGTGGTGGTAAATTACCAAAGCAATTAATTGATAAATGTAAAAAAGAAGGCAGACCTTATGTTTTAGCTGCTTTGAAGAAAAATGCTTCTAAAGATATAGCTAAAGGTGAAGAATGCTTGTGGATTAGATTTGGCGAAGCTGGTAAATGCTTAGAATATTTTAAATCACAAGGCGTTGAAGAGGTTGTTTTAATAGGTTTTGTTAAGAGACCTTCTTTGTTCGATTTAAGGCCAGATGCTTATTCTTTAAAGTTTTTAAAAGAAATAGGCTTTAGTGCTTTTGGAGATAATAATCTTTTAACTAAAGTTATTAATTATATCGAAAAAGACGGAATGAAAATAATAGGTGTTCATGAGGTCTTAGATAACTTAACGGTTCCTGCAGGTGTTCTTGGAAAAATTACTCCAGATGAACAAGCAAAAAAAGATATCGAATATGGAAGCAAAATAGCTTTAGGTATTGGAAATTTAGATATAGGTCAAAGCGTTATAGTTCAACAAGGAATTGTTTTAGGTGTTGAAGGCGTTGAAGGTACAGATAATTTAATAAAACGTTGTAAGAAGCTATCAAGACCAGGATTAGGAGGAATATTAGTTAAAATTAAAAAGCCTAATCAAGAAAAAAGGGCAGATTTGCCAACTATTGGCTGTAGAACTTTAGTTAATTTGAAAAAGTCTGGATTTAGAGGCGTTGCAATTCAAGCTAATTATACTTTGATTGTTGATAAAGAAGCCTTGATTAAAAAAGCTGATGATTTAGGCTTGTTTATTGAAGCTATAGATTTGGAGGACAATGTTAATAATGTCTGATAAATTAAGAGTATATATAGTAGCTGGTGAACCTTCTGGTGACTTGTTAGCTTCAAGATTGATGAAGTCTTTGATAAAAAAGACAAATGGTAATGTTGAATTCTTTGGCGTAGGTGGTGAAACTATGCAAGAATTGGGATTTAAAAGTTTGTTTGATTCATCAGAATTAGCTGTAATGGGGCTAATGGAAGTTATTCCTTCAATTCCTAAAATTTTAGGACGTATACATCAAACAGTTAATGATATTGTCGAAAAGAAAGCTGATGTTTTAATTACTGTTGATAGTTGGAGCTTTTCAGCAAGAATAAATAAAGGTTTAAAATCATTAAAAAAAGATATTCCTCAAATACATTATGTAGCTCCACAAGTATGGGCTTGGAAAAAAAGAAGAGCAAAAACTTGTGGAAAATATATTGATATGTTGATGACTTTGTTGCCATTTGAAGAAAAGTATTTTACACCACATGGATTAAAAACTAAATTTGTTGGACATCCTGTTGTCGAAAGTGGTGCAAAAAGTGGTGATAGAATAAAGTTTAGAAAACAATTTAATTTATCAGAAAATGATAAAGTATTATGCGTGTTGCCAGGAAGTAGAAAATCAGAAATAAAATTTTTGTTGCCTGTTTTTAAGAAAACTGTAGATATATTGGCAAAAAAATATCCTGATATGAAAATTTTTGTTCCGAGCGTTGAAACTGTAGAAAAAGTTGTAAAAGAACATGTTAAATCATGGGCTTTGCCAACAACTGTTGTTGTAGGTCAAGATAATAGATATGATGTGTTTGCGGGAGCAGATGTAGCTCTAGCAGCTTCAGGAACAGTAGCATTAGAATTAGCTATGGCAAAGATACCATATACAATTGCATATAAATTAAATTCTTTGTCAGCTTTTATAGCTAAGTTAATTATAAAAGGCAAATATGCTAACTTGGTTAATATTTTAGCTAATAGAGAAATCGTAAAAGAATATTTATTAGATAAATGTAATCCAGATTTGTTAAGCAAAGAAGTAATTGAACTTTTAGAAAATAAAGAATACGCAACTAAAGAAGTAGAGGATGCTATTAAATCTTTAGAATGTTTAGGTATGAACCAAGAAGAATTACCAAGTGATAAAGCAGCTGATGTTGTTTTAAGTTTTATAAAAAGAAAGTGATTTAAGGACAAGTAAAATGGGATGTACACATAATTGTTCTACATGTTCTCATCATTGCGGTGGAGAAGGAAATAAAACAGATTTCGTTGCAAAGCCAAATGATTTAACACATGTAAAAAAAATTATTGCAGTAGTAAGTGGAAAAGGTGGGGTTGGTAAATCATCAATTACATCTATGTTAGCCGTAAAAGCTAATAGAAATGGATTAAGTACAGCAATTTTAGATGCTGACATTACAGGACCTTCTATTCCAAAAGCTTTTGGAATTAAAGATAAGGCTTTTGCTTCAGAACAAGGAATTTTCCCAGCTTCTTCTGAAGGAGGCATCAAGGTTATGTCAACTAATATGTTGTTAGAAAATGACACTGATCCTGTTATTTGGCGGGGACCTGTAATTGCAGGAACTGTAAAACAATTTTGGACAGATGTTATTTGGGATGATGTTGATATGATGTTTATCGATATGCCTCCAGGAACAGGAGACGTTCCATTGACAGTATTTCAATCTTTGCCAATTGATGGAATTGTTATTGTAACATCTCCTCAAGAATTAGTTTCAATGATTGTTGGAAAAGCTGTAAAAATGGCAGGAAAAATGAATATTCCTGTTTTAGGAATTGTTGAGAATATGTCATATTTTGAATGTTCAAAATGTCATGAAAAACATTATATTTTTGGTAAAAGTCATTTAAAGGAAATTGCCGCAAAATATGATATTAATAATATCGTTCAATTACCTATGGATGAAGAAATAGCAAATTTGTGTGATAATGGTAAAATAGAAGACTATGATCCTATGCTATTAAATACTTTTTTAGAAAATTTAAATAAGTAATTTTAATTTTTATTTATAATTATAAAATCCGCGAGAAAATATATTTTCGCGGATTTTCTTTATAGCTTTTACTTTAAAAATTGTGTTTTCGTGATAAATGGATGTTTTAAAAATCGTGTTTTCGTGATAAATAGATGTTTTAAAAATCGTGTTTTCGTGATAAATAAGTGTTTTAAAAATTGTGTTTTCGTGATAATATTTATAATATTAGAAGGAAAGACTTAGAAATATGTATAGAAAAATCTATGAAAAGTTAAAAAGGTGGAAAGAAAATAGCAATGGAAAAAGTGCTGTTTTAATTGATGGTGCTAGGCGAATAGGAAAAAGCTATATAGCCGAACTTTTTGCTAAAAATGAATATAAATCATATATTGTTATCGATTTTAATGCTGCTAGTGATGAAATTAAAGATTTATTTAATTACTATTTGTCTGATTTGGATCAGTTCTTTTTTAAATTATCTGTTTATACCAAAACAAATTTGTTTGAGAGAAATAGTGTAATAATTTTTGATGAGGTTCAATTGTTTCCAAGAGCTAGAGCCGCAATAAAATATTTGGTAAAAGATGGAAGATATGACTATATAGAGACGGGCTCTTTAATTTCAATTAAAAAGAATGTTAATGATATTGTTATTCCTTCTGAGGAATATCATTTAAAAATGTATCCAATGGACTTTTTTGAATTTTTAATAGCTGATGGTAATGAATTATATATAAAAGCTATTTGTCAAAGCTTTGAAAAAAAAGAGGCTTTAGGCCAAGCTCTTTTTAGAAAAATTAATGATGAGTTTTTAAAATATTTGGTTGTAGGAGGCATGCCTCAAGCTGTTTTAGAATATATAAATACTCGAGATTTTGAAAAAGTTGATTTTGTTAAAAGAGACATATTAAGTTTATATGAAGCTGACATAAGTAAATATTCTGGACGTGATGTTGAAAAGGTTAGAGCTATATTTAATCAATTACCTTCCCAATTACAAAAAAATGAGAAAAAATTTAAATTAAGTTCTTTGTCAAAAAAAGCAAGGCTAAGAGAGTATGAGAATGCTTTCTTTTGGCTTGGGGATGCAATGATTGTTAATATAGCATATAATGCAACTCAGCCAAGCATAGGCCTAAAATTAAATCTAGATAATTTGACATTTAAGTGTTACATGGGCGATACAGGTTTGTTGATAAGTCATTCGTTTGATGAAAAAGGAATTATAAATAACGATGTATACACAAAAATTATTACGAATAAATTAGAATTTAATAAAGGAATGATTATTGAAAATATTGTATCTCAAATGTTAGTAGCAAATGATAGACGTTTATATTTTTATTCGTCAAATGCTAGAGAATTAATTAAAGATAAAATGGAGATAGATTTTCTAATAGCTAAAGATAAAATAACAGCAAGACATAATATTTCTCCTATAGAGGTTAAGTCTGGTAAGAACTATACTTTGTCATCTTTAAATAAATTCAAATGTCATTTTAGTGGAAATATATCGACATCCTATGTGCTACATCCTAGTGATTTAAAAGTTGAAAATGATGTAGTATATTTGCCTTTATTTATGACAGGCTTGCTTTAATAAGAAAATGTAAAATAGTTAATATGTTATATTTTTAGTTTGAAGCTTTTTATTTATTCATAAAAACCAAACAATGGATATTGAGCTTCTATTTTATAATAGGAGCCTTCTTCACCACGTGTTTTTTTATGACTAGAGTATAAATTAAAATGATCTACATAAAACTCGTCAGATTTGAATAAGTTGTTATATTCGATAAATTTTTGAACATCCTCAGGCGTTGTGCCACGTAAAGTAGCAAGCGTTGCATGAGCGTGGAATTTGTGCTTATCCAAAGGAATTTTATAACGATTTAATACATTTTCAATTTTATCGTGTAAGAAATCTAATGGTTGATAATAATTTACACCAGTCCAAAGATGTCTCATTTGAGATCCTGTGGCAAAAAATCCAACCTGCGTCATTTGTAAATTAAAAGCAGGTGCTCTAATTTGCATAAAACCTTCATGAATATAATCAGCATCAGCTTCATCTACATTACCAATAAATCTTAATGTTATGTGGAGATTTTCTTTTGGTTTCCAAGATGCTCCAGGAACACCGCCTCTTAATGAATAAAGTTGTTCTTGAATATGTTCTGGAAAGTCAATTCCGGCAAATAATCTAATCATAAGAACCTCCATCATTATCACGATATTCTTATTTTATCATGATAAATATAAAAATTCAATTAACAGAAATTTGCGTTAAATACTCTATTGATTAAATGCGTTTATTGCTTGGCAGGATTTTGCTTTATAAGATACAACTTTGCTTACAGGACATACACTTTCATCTACTTCTCCACTTAATGTAGCGTGAAGTTCGTTAGCGGCATTTTTTCCAGAAGCGACGCATTCTACAATAGTTGAACCTCCATGGTTACAATCGCCAGCATAAAGTACTTTTTCAACACGTTTCATAGGATCAGCTTTTGAGCCAACAGCCATAACAACTAAATCAAAATCAGGTCTTTTAATTTTTGTTCTAGGAATATCTTCTAATTTTGTGCCGTTAAAACGAGTTTTGCATGTTTGAAGAATGAATGTTTTTTTCTTTTTCTTAATGGCAGTAATACGTGTCATAGATGTAATATCAATTTGTTCATCTAATAAACTTAAACGTTCTTCATTAGTTAAACGCATATCGCAAATTCTACGTCTTACAAACATTTCAACATTAGTAGCGCCTAAGCGCTTTGCTGTTGTCGCACAATCTGTAGCAACTGCTCCGCCACCTAAAATAGCAACATTTCCAGAAGTTTTATATTTTTCAGGATTTTTTAAATATTCTTTAAAAGAAATAGCTAAATCTTCACCAGGAATTCCCATTTTAATTGAGTTGCCTTCACCAATGGCAACAATAATTCCGTCATATCCATCTTTAAGTAAATCTACGGGATTAATTACTTTTGTATTTAACTTTAATTCAATTTGTCCCAGCTTTTTAATAAAGTTCCAATCAGCTTCAATAACATCATGAGGTAATCTAAATTCAGGAATTAAATTAGCTGTTCCTCCAATTCTATCAGAGCCCTCAAATACTGTGATGCTATAGCCTTTTCTTGCTAATACTGAAGCGGCTGATAATCCTGCAGGACCTGCACCAATAATAGCAATGTTCTTTCCATTTAAACATACAGGTTTTAATTTGATTTGTGCGTTTGTTTTTCTAACTTTTTCTAAAATTGTAGCTTGTAATGCGTTAATTTTAACAGGCATGTCTAGCTTTCTTCTAGAACATGCAGCCATACAAAATTGATCAGGACATGTAAGTCCACAAGTTTGGCCAAATGGATTTGCATTTAATATATTCTTTGCGGCTTTAATATATGCATTTTCATCGCCGCTTTTTAATAAGGAAATAAAATCTGCAGGTGAGCAATTAGCAGGGCATGCCTTCATACAAGGTTTGTCTTGACAATTTAAACATCTTTCAGTTTCGCTCTTAACTTGTGCAGGAGTTAAATACAATTGTTTTGGCATAAAAATACTTTCAAATATAAAGCAACAAAGATTTTACGAGAAAAAGGATATAAACAAAATTATTAAAAAAAGCAATTATTTTATGTTTAATAGTAAAAAATCGACAAAAAGGTTAAAAAATGTCTTTTTGTCTAAAATAAAATATGATATTATACATAAAAAAAGTTTAAGGGAGATCTTTTCGATGTCATCATCAGCACCTATTATTTTAGGCGGGGTTTTTATTCCTCCAGTTCAAACAAATCAAATGGATGCGGAAGCTAAAAAGAAACGCGATGAGGCAAGAAAACAACGTCTTGATTCATTTAAAAAGCGTGTTTTTGAATCTTCATCAATAGCTAAAGAAATTATTGAAGCTTCTATGGCTAAAGGAGTCGGAATTTGTTTTGATTCTGACTTAGGTGGCTGCTTGGGATGTTTTAGTCCTTCAATGAATGTTGTTTGCTTAAACGAAAAAATGAAGGATGAGCAATTGTTATCAACACTTGTTCATGAATGTCAACATTCTTTGCAAACTCCTGAACAAGGTATGGAAAATACAGGCAAAGGATATATTTCTAGTGTTAGAGCTTTGGAAGCCGATGCTATGGCTCATCAATGCGCTGCATTATATCAAATGCAAAAAAAAGAACCTGAAGCTTTTAATGATTTTATGAAAAGCCATGGCGGAATTATGATGGCTTATACTCAAGAGTTTTATAAAACAAAAGATGCTAATAAAGCTAAAGCTGCTGCTTTTAAAGCTTGGTATGCAGATGCAAAATATGTTGAAAAATACGATCATTCTTGCTGTGAATTTTTGGAACAAGGTATGATGTATTCTGGTGCTTATAAAAAAGATGTGTCTTCAGAAAAATTGGCAGAGAAATTCTCTTATGTTCCTGAAGAATTCTTTAAATCAAAAGAAGCTAATACGGTAAGTGAACAAACAGCAAAAGATATAGCTAGTATTGAAAAAGCTCATATTAGACATGCATTGAATTGGTTTAATAGATCAAATATTAAAGTTTCTTGTGATGATTTCTATGTTAGAGATCAAAAAGGTGAGGTTCATCCTCCTAAAAATCAAGTAAAAGCTGCTTTGTTAAAAAATAAAGCAATGTCTAGATAAGTGTTAGCTATTAAGGCCTTTTCTTAAATGGTTAAAACAAAACAAAGTTCGTTAAATGATGCTTTTAACTCGTCAATTGTTGACGGGATTGAAAAAACTAATGAAGAAAAAAGAAATAAACGTTTACAAGCTTTAATAGATAAAGCTTGTAAAAATTCTTCTATAGCAAAAGAAACTATTGAAGCTGCTATTGCTAAGGGTACACAAATTTGTTTTGACCACGAATTAGAAGGTGTTAATGGGTGCTTTATTCCTGTTGATAATATGATTTTGCTAAATGAAAATGCAAAAGATGATAGGTTGATATCAACTTTAGTTCATGAATCAAGACATGTTTTGCAAAAAGATGATTGTGATAGATCATATAACTGCAAGTCATATATTTCAAATGTTAGGGCTATGGAAGCTGATGCTATGGCTACTCAATGTGCAGCTTTGTTTCAGTTTGCTTCAAATGATTTAAATGAGCCCTTAGTCGATTTCGTTTCAGCTCATCCTGTTGTAGCTCTAGCTTATTCAAATTCTCTTCATAAAGAAAAAAATATTGAAAAAGCAAAAGAAGCTGCATTTAAAGCATGGTATAGTGATAAATATTATGTAAATGCTTACGATAAACAAAGTTGCGATTATTTATCATATATTGGGGCAGAATTTGATAAAAAATCTTTTAAGAAAAATCTAAGCGCTGAAGAATTAGCAGGACAGTATCCTTATGTTCCTGTTGATTTCTTTAAATCTAGAGATGCTAATACTGTTAGTGAAGAAGTTGCTAGCAGAGCTACTAACATAGAAAAATTTCATATAAGAAATTTCTTTAGCAATATATTTGATAAATCTAGTGTTAAGGTCTCAGCTGATGATTTCTACGTTAGAGATTTAAATGGAAATATAAAACCTCCTAAAAATAAGAAAAATGAAAAGCAAAAAGTTAATGTGGCTTTGCTAAAAACAAAAGGAAATTCAAGATAATGCTTCAAGATGTTTTCTTAGATAAAAAAGAACAAAAAAATCAAGCAAGAATGAATGATTTAATAGAGAGAGTTTGTGATGCTTCTAAAACAGGAAAAACTTTGTTAGAAGATGCAAAAGCTCATGACGTAAAGTTTTTGTTTTCTGATAGCTTAGGTTGTGTTGATGGATGTTATAAAGCAGATAAAAATACAATATTAATTAATGAAGATCGTCCAGATGAACAACTTTTAACAACTTTGGTTCATGAAGCACGTCATGCTCAACAAAAAGTTTTTGCTTATGAGCCTGAAAATTCATTGTATTCAGCTGTCGCTATTACTAGAGCAAAAGAGGCTGATGCTACAGCTTATCAATGTGCCGCTGCATTTGAAATGCGAGGATTGGAATTAGATGCTTATTTAGATTTTGCTCAACTAAATCCAGAGATAATGGATGCTTATGTTGATTATGCAAAAGATAATAAAGATAAGGCTTTATGTGAAGCTTTTAAACATTGGTATGATACAGATGTCACACTACAAACTTATGATTCAAGAGTTTTAACATGCCTTGAATTCGGTGATTTTGGCGGAAATAAGGATGTAAAAAATACAGATTTGTGTAAAAATATTGCTCCCTATATGGATCCTGAATTTTTTAATTCAAAAGAAGCTTTGACAATTAGTGATAAAACAGAAAAAAGAGTTAGAGATTTTGAAGAAAAATCAGGAAAGAAAGTTTCAACATCACGTTTCTACATTGATAAAGGAAACGGTGTTGTAAAAAATCCAGAAAATAATGTTGGATTAAGAAAAAAAATCAGCCAAATGGTACAAAGATAAAAAATAAGATTTGCATTATCTTATAATAATTGTATAAACAAAATAAATTTTTATAACTATTTTTCGGAGATTGTTATGTTTATAAGTACAGCTTTAGCACAACAAGTAGCTGCAACAGATCCTTCAATGGCTGCTGCAAATCCTATGCGTGTGTTGTTTCAATTTTTAGTAATTTTTGCAGTTTTTTATTTGTTCTTAATTCGTCCTCAACAAAAGAAGTTAAAAGAACATGCTAATATGCAATCTGGTATTGCTAGAGGTGATACAATTGTAACAAATGGTGGCCTTGTTGGAAAAGTAATTCGTTCAAATAATGATGAATTATTAGTTGAAATTGCAGATGGCGTTAGAGTTACTGTTTTAAGAGATAGAATCTTAGGCAAAAGAACTGAAGCTTCAAAAATAACACAAGAAGAAAATGATAATAAAGCCCCAAAAACAACAAAAAAAGGTAGTGAAGGCTTAAAAGATATTTTAACAAAATAATTAAAGGTGAAAATTATGAATAATTATCCAAGATGGAAAGTTGTTTTCATTTCTTTGGTTGCATTGGTAGGTTTGTTCTTTTCGATTCCTAACTTTGTATCAAAAGAGAAACAAGCTGATTTGCCTGATTGGTGGAAACCTATGACTTTAGGTTTGGACTTACAAGGCGGTTCATCATTATTGTTACAAGTTGATTTAGACCAAGTTGTTCGTGAACAATTAGGTGCTATTATGGATGCAACAAGAATTGCATTAAGAGAAAAGTCAATCCGTTATACAGGTTTAACAGTTCAAGATGATAGCGTATTTGTAAAAATTTCTAATGTGGAACAAATTACAAAAGCTAAGGATGCTGTTCGTAAAATTGATAAAGGAAACTTAGATGTTGTTGAATCAGGAAAAGAATTAACAATTAAGTTTACTGAACAAGCTATTTTAAAAATGAAAAAAACAGCAGTTGAACAATCTATTGAAATTGTTCGTCGCCGTATCGATCAATTAGGTACACGTGAACCTTCAATTATGAGACAAGGTTCTGACCGTATTCAAGTTCAATTACCTGGTATTGAAGATCCAAACGAAGTTAAAAAATTACTTGGTAAAACAGCAAAAATGACATTCCATTTTGTTGATGAAAGTGTTTCTTTAGCTGATGCTAGAAGAGGTAAGATTGCTCCTGAATCTAAGGTTGTTTCTGGAAGTGATGATGCTTCTGAAGCTTTCTATGTAATCGAAAGAAAATCAATTGTTGGCGGAGAACATTTAACAGATGCACGTGCTGATTTCCAAGGAACTGAAGCTGTTGTTGCATTTAGATTTAACTCTTTTGGAGCAAAAGCTTTTGGTAAAGCAACAAGAGATGGTGTTGGTCGTAGATTAGCTATCGTTTTAGATGGTAAAGTAATTACAGCCCCAGAAGTAAAATCTGCTATTACAGGTGGTTCTGGTGTTATTACAGGTAATTTTACAACAGAAAGTGCTAATGAATTAGCTTTGATGTTAAGAGCTGGTGCTTTGCCTGCTCCATTGCAAGTGGTTGAAGAAAGAATTGTAGGCCCAGGTTTAGGAACAGACTCTATTGCAGCTGGTAAAAGTTCATGCTTAATCGGCTTGGCTTTAGTTTTAATATTTGTTTTAGCAACATACGGTTTGTTTGGCTTGTTTGCAGATATTGCATTAGTTTTGAACTTAACATTGTTATGTGGTGTGATGAGCTTGTTAGGAGCTACATTAACATTGCCAGGTATTGCAGGTATTGCTTTAACATTAGGCATGGCTGTTGATGCTAACGTTTTGATTTATGAACGTATGCGTGAAGAACAAGCTTTAGGTAAATCTGTTATGGATACTGTAGCTGCAGGTTTTGCAAATGCTTCATCAGCTATTTTTGATTCAAACTTAACAAGCTTGTTTGCTGGTATGATCTTAATTTGGTTAGGAAACGGCCCTGTAAGAGGATTTGGTGTTACAACATGTTTAGGCTTGATAACATCAGTATTTACAGCAGTTTATGTAACAAAGATTTTAATCTTAGGTTGGATTAAAATCTGCAAACCAACTAAAATTGATGTTTAAGGAGTTTATATTATGCGTTTAATTAATTTCTTTAGAAAAGAAACACACATTAATTTTATTGGTGCAAGAAAAGTTGCTTTTGCTGTTTCTATAGTTATGTGTTTAGCTTCAATAGTTTCTGTATGCACAAAAGGTATGAACTTCGGTATTGATTTTAAGGGTGGTGTTTTAATGGAACTCCAAGCTGAAGAACAAATCGATATGAAATCTTTGCGTGATAAACTAGGTGATTTGAATGTTGATTTGCAACCTATTGGTGAAAAAGGTACAGAAGTATTGATTACAGCTTTAGGAAAAGGTTCTACTGAAGCTGAGCAAATGAATATTAAAAACGTCATTTCAGAAAAGTTAGGCGAAGATTTTACATTCCGTCGTGTTGAAATGGTTGGTCCTAGAGTAGGTGCAGAATTAATTAGAAACTGTATCTTAGCTGTTATTTTAGCTGCTGTAATGATTACAGTTTATGTATGGACAAGATTTGAATGGGAATTTGCTTTTGGTACATTGTTGTCTTTAGCTCATGATATCATAATTGCTGTTGGCTTGTTTTCGATATTCCAATTAGATTTTGATATGACAATTATTGCAGGTTTAATGACTTTAGCAGGTTTCTCTGTAAATGATACAATTGTTTCATATGATAGAATGCGTGAGAATTTAGGCAAATATAAGAAAATGCCTATTGATGAAATGATCAATAAAACAACAAATGAAATGCTACCTAGAACATTATTAACAGGTATG
This sequence comes from Alphaproteobacteria bacterium, assembly GCA_024407875.1. GTDB lineage: Bacteria > Pseudomonadota > Alphaproteobacteria > CAAGCB01 > CAG-977 > UBA2903. The sequence goes on along the minus strand of JAKSVT010000008.1, from coordinate 9,032 downwards.
GCTACAATTATTATGTTAGTTATTATGTTAATTATGGGTGGATCTGTTTTACAAGGATTTGCTTTAGTAATGTTGTGGGGCATTTTAGTTGGTACTTACTCATCAATTTACGTTGCAATGCCTGTTTTATTGTTCTTAGATGTAAGAAAAACAATGGAAAGTCATAAGGCTGAAAATGTAAATCCATTTGGTAACGTTCAATAATAATTTTATAAATAAAAAAATAAGCCCTGTTCTTGAAAGAATGGGGCTTTTTTTTGAATAAAAGTATTTGTTTTTTTTGAAAATTATGATATAGAGAGAGCATACTTCTTTTGAAGTATGGTCGCGGGTGTGGTGAAATTGGTAGACACGCCAGATTTAGGTTCTGGTAGCGAGAGCTGTGTGGGTTCGAGTCCCTTCACCCGTACCAATTATAAAGAGTTTCTATAATAATTATTTTTTTAGGATTAGAATCTAATGCAGGTTAAAGAGACAAAAACTGAAGGTTTGAAGCATTCTTTTAAATTTGTAATTTCAGCTGATGAAATTGCTTCAAAGGTATCAGAAAAAATTAAAGAATATGGCAAAACAGCTAACATTCCTGGATTTAGACCAGGTAAAGTTCCAGAAAGCATGTTACGTAAGCGCTATGAAAATGCTTTCTTTGGTGAAGTTGTTGAAGAAATGATCAATGAAGAACCATTTAATGAATTCGAAAAGAAATCATTACGTCCAGCTTTACGTCCACAAATCAACGTAGAAAAATATGAACACGGTAAAGATTTAGAATTCACAGTAGACGTTGAAGTTTTACCAGAAATTAAACCTGTAGATTTCTCTACAATTTCTTTAGAAAAATTAGTTGCTGAAATCCCTGAAGATGATGTTGAAAAATCTTTAAAGCATTTATCTGAAGTTTTCGGAACAAAAGAAAAAGTAACAGAAGATCGTGCAGCTGTTAAAGGCGATATCGCTGTTATCGATTTCGTAGGTTCTGTAGATGGTGTTGAATTCCAAGGCGGAAAAGGCACAAACTACGCATTAGAACTTGGTTCAAATTCTTTCATTCCTGGTTATGAAGATCAAGTAATTGGTCATAAAGCTGGTGAAAAATTTGACGTTAAGGTTAAATTCCCAGAAAATTACCAAGCAAAAGATTTAGCTGGTAAAGATGCTGTATTTGCTGTTGAAATTCATGAATTACAAGCTAAAAAGCCTGCTGAAATCAACGATGAATTAGCAAAGAAATTTGGTAAAGAAAAATTAGATGACGTAAAGGAAATGATCCGCCATGAATTAGGTGGTGAATATGAAGCTGTATCAACAGGTTTGTTAAAACGTAATTTAATGGATGCTTTATCTGATGCTCATGATTTCGAAGTACCAGCTGGTTTAGTTGATATGGAATTTGATGCTGTTTGGAAACAAGTTTCTCAAGCTAAAGCAAATAAGAAATTAGATGCAGAAGATGCAGCAAAGAGTGAAGATGAATTAAAAGATAGCTATCGTACAATTTCTGAACGTAGAGTTCGTTTAGGCTTGTTATTAGCTGATGTTGCTGAAAAGAATAAATTACAAGTAACAGATGCTGATTTAAATAGAGCTATTTTAATGGAAACACGTCAATTCCCAGGACAAGAAAAAGCTGTTATGGACTTCTATCATAAGAACCCAAGAATGCTTGATCAATTACGTTCAAACTTGTTCGAAGAAAAAGCTGTTGATTTTATTTTGAAACAAGTAAAATTAACAGAAAAGAAAGTTGCTCCAGAAGATTTATACAAAGCTGATGCTGACACAGAAAAAGCTCCAGCTCCAAAGAAATCTGAAAAGAAAACAACAGCAAAAAAGACAACAAAAAAGAAAACAGCTGACGCTGAATAATTGTTTGTAATATTATTGGACCGACAGGATTATCATATTCTGTTGGTCCCTTAAATTTTAAAGAAGACTTTATATAAAAGGAAATAATATATGATAAAAAATACTTTAATTCCTATGGTTGTTGAACAAACAAGTAGTGGAGAACGCTCTTTTGATATCTATTCAAGATTATTGAAAGAACGTATTATTTTTTTAACAGGCGAAGTTAATGATGAAATCTCTAGCTTGATTTGTGCTCAATTGCTTTATTTGGAATCAGAAAATCCTAATAAAGATATTTCTTTTTATATAAATTCTCCAGGAGGAAGTGTATCAGCAGGTTTAGCTATATTTGATACAATGAATTATATTAAATGTGATGTTTCTACAGTATGTTGTGGCATCGCAGCTTCTATGGGGTCATTTTTATTGATGGCTGGCAAAAAAGGTAAAAGATTTTGTTTGCCTAATGCCCGTGTTATGATTCATCAACCTTCTGGGGGTTTCCAAGGTAAAGCTGACGAGATCGAAGTTCACGCAAAAGAAATTTTGAAGTTAAGAGAACAATTAAATAAAATTTATGCAGAAAAAACAGGCCAGTCTATTGAAACAATAGAAAAAGCTATGGAACGTGATAATTTCATGAATGCTGAAGAAGCAAAAGCATTTGGCTTAATCGATCAAGTTGTAACTAATAGAGATACTGAAAAGAAATAAAATTTCTAAAATAGGGTAATTAAGATGAAAGATAAGACACATTCAAACGAAACAGAAGAACAAGTATGTTCTTTTTGCGGAAGATCAAAAAGCGAAGTTGGTAAGTTAGTAGCTGGCCACAATGTTTATATTTGTGGTGAGTGTATTGATTTGTGTTCTAATCTAGTAAAAGAGGGATTAACAGACGAAGAGGTTGCTCAAAAATGTAATCATTCAGAAGAACTCCCTACTCCTCAAAAGATTAAATCTGTTTTGGATGACTATGTCATTGGTCAAGAACACGCAAAAAAGGTTTTAGCTGTTAGCGTATATAATCATTATAAGAGATTATTAAGGACAAGTTTTGATAGTTCAAAAGTTGAAGTTGCTAAATCAAATATTTTATTAATAGGTCCTACAGGATCAGGTAAAACTTTATTAGCTAAAACTTTGGCAAAGATTTTAGATGTTCCTTTCGCTATTGCAGATGCAACAACATTAACAGAAGCTGGTTATGTAGGTGAAGATGTTGAAAATATTATTTTGAAATTATTGCAAGCTGCAGATTATGATGTAGAAAAAGCACAAAAGGGTATTATTTACATCGATGAAATTGATAAGATTTCTAGAAAAGGCGAAAACGTATCTATAACTAGAGATGTTTCTGGTGAAGGTGTTCAACAAGCTTTGTTGAAAATTATTGAAGGCACTATTGCTTCAGTTCCTCCTCAAGGTGGAAGAAAACATCCTCATCAAGAACTTATTCAAGTCGATACATCGAATATATTGTTTATTTGTGGCGGTGCCTTTGCAGGTTTGGAAAAAGTTATTCAAAGTCGTTTAACAAAATCATCAATCGGTTTTGGTGCTAATGTATTTGCTCCAGAAGATAAAAAAGTTGGGGAAATATTGCACGAAACAGAGCCTGAAGATTTATTAAAGTATGGCTTAATTCCAGAATTTATTGGTAGATTGCCAATTATTTCAACTTTGGAAGATTTAGATAAGAATGCTTTAGTGGAAATTTTAACAGAGCCAAAGAATGCTTTAGTAAAACAATATGAAACATTGTTCTCAATGGATGGTGTAAATTTGAACTTTACAAAAGAAGCTTTACAAGCAATTGCTGATAAAGCAATTGAAAGAAAGACTGGAGCTAGAGGTTTAAGGGCTATTGTTGAAAACTTATTGATGGATACTATGTATGAATTGCCTTCAATAAAGAATGTTTCAGATGTTCTTGTGAACGAAGATGTTGTAAAAAATAATGCAAAACCGGTTATTTCTCTTAAAAAGAAAAAGAATGCTTCATAAGGGGCTCTTATAAAGAGTATTAATAATGAAAAAGAATACTATGAATTGTCCTGTAATGCTTTTAAGGGATACTGTTATGTATCCTTATATGATTTTACCTCTTTTAGTAGGAAGAGAAAAATCAATAAAAGCTTTAAACCATGCGATGGAAACAAATAAAAAGATTGTTTTGTTAGCTCAAGTTGATGCTAATGAAGATAATCCAGGTTTAGATAAAGTTTATCGTGTAGGTACTTATTGTTCAGTTGTACAATTTTTAAAATTGCCAGATGGAACAATTAAGGCTTTAGTTGAGGGCGAGAAGAGAGTTCTTTTAAATAACTTAAGAGAAGATAATGGCTTTTTAGTTGCTGATCTTGAAAATATCAAAGATAAAATTACTAAAAAAGCAGGACTTGAAACATTTGTAAAATCATTAATTACAAAGTTTGATGAATATATTCATACAAGTGAAAGAGTTCCTGTAGAAGTTTTAAATGTAGTATCTCAAATAGAAGATAAAGGTAAAGTTGCTGATATTATTTCTTCTCACTTGAATGCTAGTGTTGCAGAAAAACAAGGTTTGTTGGAAACGGCTAATGTATTTTCAAGATTAGAAAAAATCTATGGAATGCTCGATGCAGAATTGGATGTAATTCAAGTTGAAAAGAAAATACATCGTCGTGTTAAAAAGCAAATGGAAAAGTCTCAAAGAGATTACTATTTGAATGAACAAATTAAAGCTATTCAAAAAGAATTAGGTGATGATGATGCTGGCGTTGAATGTGATATGCTAGCTAAAAAAATTCAAGAAAAAGATATGCCTAAAGATGCTAAAGAAAAAGCAACAAATGAATTAAAGAAGTTGCGACACATGGGACCAATGTCCTCTGAATCTGCTGTTATTAGAACATATATAGATTGGATTTTGGATTTACCTTGGAATGAAAAAACAAAATCTAAAATTGATTTAAAAGAAGCTGAAAAAATTTTAAATGAAGATCACTATGGTTTGGATAAAGTAAAAGAACGTATTATTGAACAATTAGCAGTTCAGAAGAAGACTAATAAAGTTTGTGGTACAATTCTTTGCTTGGTTGGCCCTCCTGGGGTTGGTAAAACATCATTAGGAGAATCAATTGCTAGAGCAACAGGTAGAAACTTTGTAAGAGCATCATTAGGTGGTGTGAAAGATGAAGCTGAGATAAGAGGGCACAGAAGAACTTATGTTGGAGCTTTGCCTGGCAGAATTTTGCAGAATCTAAAAAAAGCAAAATCAAGCAATCCTTTGTTTTTATTAGATGAAATCGATAAATTGAGCTCTGATTATCATGGAGATCCTGCTTCTGCATTGTTAGAAGTTTTAGATCCAGCACAAAATAAGTCTTTTAATGATCATTATATAGAACTTGATTATGATTTGTCTGATGTTATGTTTATTACAACAGCAAATTCTTTAGATATGCCTCGTCCATTATTAGATAGAATGGAAATAATTAGAATTGCTGGATATACAGAAGAAGAAAAATTAGAAATAGCAAAAAGACACTTAATTAAGAAAGAACGTGAATTAGTTGGCTTAAAAGAAAAAGAGATTTCTATTAGTGATGAAGCTATAATTAAGTTAATTCGCTATTATACAAGTGAAGCCGGTGTTAGAAATTTAGATAGAAAAATAGCTGAGTTGATGAGAAAAGCTACAAAAGAATTGGTAAGTTCTCCTAAAAAGAAAACTGTTGCTATTACAGATAAAAATTTAAAGAAATATTTAGGTGTTACTATTTATTCTTATGGCTTAGCAGAAAAGAAAAGTAGGGTAGGCGTTACAACAGGTTTAGCATGGACACAAGTAGGTGGTGATATATTATATATTGAAGCTGTTATGGTTCCTGGTAAAGGAAGCTTTGTTCAAACGGGTAAACTTGGTGATGTGATGAAAGAATCAATTACCGCAGCAGAAACTTATGTTAGAGCTCATGCAGCAGAGTTTGGTATTCGTCCAGACTTGTTCTTTAAGAAGAGTTTCCATGTTCATGTTCCTGAAGGTGCTACACCTAAGGATGGACCATCAGCAGGTGTTGCTATGTGTACATCTTTAGTTTCAGCAATGACAGGTATTCCTGTTTCTAAGGATATAGCAATGACAGGAGAAATTACTATTTTAGGTGAAGTTCTTCCTATTGGTGGTTTAAAAGAAAAATTGCTTGCAGCATTAAGAGCAGGAATAAAGACTGTATTGATTCCAAAAGAAAATAAAAAAGATTTGGAAGAAATGCCTAAGAGTATTAAAGATGGACTTAAAATTATTCCTGTAAGCGATGCTAAAGAAGTATTAAAATACGCTTTAGTTCGTCCTCTTACACCGATTGAATGGACAGATGAAGATTTCGTTTCTGATTTAAAAGATGATGATGACGAAAACAAATTAAAAGCAGAAACAAGACATTAATAAATGAGGCTCTATTTTTTAGAGCCTTATTTATTAAATTAAAATATCAGCAAATTCAGGATTATCTTTCATTACTTTTGCTGCATAAGAACATTCAGGGATAATTTTGACTTTAAAAATTCTAGCATTATCAATTACAGATTGTAAAAGTTTGCGAGCAATGCCTTGTCCTTTATAATTAGGATTTACTTCAGTATGGTTAATTATCCATTTGTCATCATTGATCACGTAAGCGCACAAGCCTATTAAATTGTTGTTTTCATAAGCCGCACTTCTATTATTATTTTTTTCAAAGATTATATTTATTTCATTCATTTTGTTTTGCTCTTAATAAAAACCACCGTATCATTAATACGGTGGTATGAAAAAAATTATTTATGATATCCTGTAAGCGTTTCTTTTATAGCTTCATATGTATCAATAGCTTTTTTAATTACTTCAAAAGCTTCTTTTTGGCCTAAAAAGCCTTCAACAACAACTTTCTTATTTTCTAGTTTCTTATAGTCTTCAAAGAAACGTTGAACTTCAATCATACGGTGAGGAGGAAGTTCATCAATTGAAGAATAATGAGCATATTCAGGATCGTCTGCATGAACAGCAATAATCTTATCATCAGCTTCACCTTGATCAACCATTTTCATAACACCAATTGGGCGAGCAGAAATAATTGTTAAAGGATAAACAGCTTCCTGTCCTAAAACTAAAATATCTAAAGGGTCGTGATCATCACAATATGTTCTAGGAATTAAACCATAGTTTGCAGGATAATGTACGCTAGAATACAAAACTCTATCAACTTTAATTAAACCACTTGGTTTATCTAATTCGTATTTATATTTAGAACCTTTTGGAACTTCAATTACAGCAGGAATAAATTGTGGTACTCTATCACCTAATTCTACGTCATGCCAAGGATGCATATTTTAAACTCCTTTTAATTTGAAAAAAACTTTTAATTATACTATCATACAATTTATTAATAATAATATAAATTTGTTAATAAATAGGATAATACCGTGTCAGCAATTGAACAAGAAAAATTTTATGAAATTCATTTAAATAAACAAAATGAAATAATGATTTCAATACATAAAAAAGATGGTAAACCTAATGCTCCAGTCTTGTTATATGATGGTGGTGAACATGCTTTGCTATATAGAACAAAATCACAAACAATATTGTTAGATTTTATTGCTCCTGAAGCTAGACCGTATTTGTTTAAATCGAAAAGCATATTTATTTCTGAAACAGAAAATTATCAAGTTGTTGATGGATATGAAGTTCCTTGCCGACAAGTGAAAAATTTACCTTTGGATAAAAATGGTGTTTCTCCGTTGTTGAATAAAGAACAAGCATCTCAAATTGATGATAGAGATTTGTATAAATAATCTTTGTTTTATTTAATTACTTTCCAATAACCTGTTTTGTTTGAACCTACGCGTTCTATTTTGTTAAGTTGTTTTAATTCTTTTAAAATCTTATTTATTTGAGTTGTTCCTAATCCAACGATTTTGGATAATTCGTTTGCAGAGCAACTAGGTTCTGAAATAAGAGCTTTTAAAGTATTAATTTGTGATTTTGATAAATTGTCATAATTAGTTTGATTTGAATTTGATGATATTTCAAAAGGAAATCGTAAAGTCACAATAATGTGGTTTTCTGTTATATCAAAAGCTTCTTTCCCATATTTGTTTACTATTTCAGGAACTCCATGTCCAGTTTGTTCAACTATTCCTAATTGTCCCATTATTTTTTGAAGTTGACGATTTATAGGATGGCTAATTCCTATATAAAAATCTTCAGTAGAATAATCAACAGGTAGTCCTCCAGTAGAAATTATTTCTATTCTGTCTTTGAATATGTAAATAGCAGGAGGGACCATTTTTGACCACTTTGAGTGTAGACAAGCGTTTATCCAAGCTTCTCTTAAACATTTTTCATCAAATAATTTAATTTCTTGTCTAGATAAGTTCCCATTTACAATAACTTTAGTTTCGTTTAATAAATTAACGTATTCAAGAGCATCTCTCATTGCATATATTAGACACTTATATCCGTACTCATTTCGCATAATCATTTCTGATTTGTCAGTGCCAGCAAATCTTACAACTTTGATGGAATAATCGTTATTATCAGATAGTAAATTTGCGAGTTCATTATATTTTTGGTTTTTACAAAAAAATCCCATGTTTTTTTCAAAAGTGTTCGTATCAATAGATAATTCTTTTAATGTATATAATTGTTTTATTTGATTGAAGGATAGTTCTTGATTGAAAGATTCCATTTTCGTAATCATTTCAATAGAATTTGTAAATAATAAATCTTTTAGATGCTCAGGCTCTAATTTTTTGTTTTCACAACCCGATCTTATTAAATAATTTCCGTCAGCACAATAAGGATTGTTATCGCCTTCTACTTCAACAGATATGACATTTTTATCATCTAGTATTTCAATTTTTATTGTAGGAAGCACATAAGGTTTTATTCTGCTCGTTATTGCGGCAGATAAGTCTTTTATCGTTTTATTGCCTATATCTTGGCCAACAATATTTCCATTGTCTTCAACCCCAAAATATACTTTTCCTTTCCCATGCTTGTTTAACATAGTAGCTAAAGCTTCTAAAGCACGAGAGGTTTGAGATGTTGATGCTTTAAATTCAACGAATTCTGTTTCCTTACCAAGATTCATAATAGGTATTATAAATCTTTAAGTAAAATAGAGAAAAATAATGTAATTATCTGAAAATAT
>JAKSVT010000007.1 GCA_024407875.1 Alphaproteobacteria bacterium | reverse complement strand
AAAATTATTTTGGGATAGAAAGCGAGCTAACGTCATCAGGGAAAAATTTATATTTAGATTTAAAGAACTACTCTTTGTCATTAGATTTATCCGATAGTTCAATCAATTATTCTTTAGCCATTCAAGAATTAATGAACGATGAACCTGATATAGATTTAGTAAATCACTATTTTAACAAAATGGATAAATTACTACATATTCAACAAATGAATGTTTACTCTTATTTTGCAAAAACTTTTGTTAACTTGCCTAAATCCGATAAAGAACTTTATAGAAAATTATATTTTCAAAACAAAGAATTATTAAAATATCAAATGTTAAATCTTCCTTATCTGATAGGTATTGATTTTTCTAATAAAGAAATATTAAAAAACAATAAGTTCAGAAAAGTTCCTAATATACTACATTAAGTTATTATAGAGAGAAATAATAGTTAAATGTTAAACTGCCATTCCATCCTTCAATATCTCCGGACCTATGGTTAACATTTAAATTCATTGTCCAATCTTCATTCAAATCAACATCTATACCAGCCCCAATTTCTTTATAAGACTTGAGAGCTAACTTAGGCAAATAAACATCTTTATCAACTACAGTTTCTTTACTTTTATTCTTGATATATGATCGTTTATACGTTGCAAAGAAATGCCAATTTTCACTCATTTCTCTTGAGAGTTTTACACCAGGATCAATATTATAAGCTTTACTTTTACCAGGCTCAAATTTTATTCCTGATTTAGAAGTATAGTCCTTGGTTTTTACTCTTGTAAGTCCGAATGCTAAATTTGGTTGTAATGTCCATCTTTCAAAAACATCCAAAGGGATATTGTACCCCGTTTTTAAAGTTACATTATACCATGTTGAATCAATTTTATCTGTTCCATACATATTCTTATTGTCTGTTTTTACAAAACCATAAGTAAAGTTGGATTGAATATAGAATTGATCGTAGAATAATGAAGAGTTAAGACCAAAATATGCACCCTTTTGAGAGTTTTCATTATTCGTATATTTTTGCTTACCCAAAACACCACCAACATAGGCACCAAACAACATATCTCCGTCGCCGATTTCGATATCTTCAGTATTTATACCAGCAATTATTGAGCCTGTTTTGGATTTTACATTTTCAAAATCTTTAAATTTAAGATCTTCATTAAACCCAATAAGCTTATACCAACTATTACCTAATCTTAAAGGTTCATTTTCTTCCTCATCTCCACCATTTAATCCGGATATTTTAGAGGAACTCATACTAAAAGTTACAGTATCTAACGCAGCCATTGCTGTATTAGCAATATTTGTTTGTAAGGACATTAAAGATTGCGCTGTTACCACATTTGAATATGTATATGGGTTAAAATCTGAAGGTTTGTTTCCTTTATAACGTCTAAAAAGCAAATCTGTGCTATTATTTACAAAAGAAACATCATATTTATATATTCTTGAATAAATAGGCTTTTTAATATTAGTTGAAACTTTGTTTTTTAAAGCATTTAAAACAGCCTGATCTGTATCAACAAACAAAGGAATAGTTACAGATTCTTGTTTTGTATCTGTCATCAAATTAACATTAGAAATAATAAAACGACTGCTGACAGAACTAGAACTTAAACTACCAATAGAAAATTGGTCCATTTCTAATTCTTCTAAATCCACATCTATTGCAAAATTTGCGTTTTGAAAAAATATATTTTCAAATTTAGAAGTTGTTATTTCTTTATTAATAAAATCAAGTTCAGAATCAAGAACAAAACTATTTTTTATGAAAAAATCGTTCGTATCAATCTTTGCATAAGCATGATCGAAAATCGCATTAGAAACATTTATTTGATTATTCTTAAACAAGTTATTTTTTTCTAAAACAGCAAGCGTTGAATCATCTTCACCTAAAATATCTCCATATATTTTTGAATTACCGTTAACAACTAAATAAGCATTGGCCTTTATGTCAACTTTCCCCTGGATTATATTTTTATTATATAAAGAGCCACTCTTTATCGTCAAATCGTTAAGAATAGTTCCTTCGTTATATACATTAACAGGATCTGTAGCTCCTCCAACAGCACCGCTAACAACAATTTTGTTTCCTATATTTCCTTTAATAGTAATTTTGTTTTCTTCTTTTTTATCTGATTTTGTTTCAGGTGTAAGAGTTAAAGTTCCTGAACCTGATATGTTATTTATCACACCTATTCCATTTAGTGATAAACTAGCATTATTAACAATAGTATTAGAAATATTAAAAGATTTTAATGATGCTAAAACAGAACCTGAATTTATAGTTAAATTTTTCTGATTAAATTTAACATCATTAATAACAACATTTGCCCCATTTACTTCTATAGATCCATTTCCCAAAACATCAGTATAAAAACTAATCGAACCAGAAAAACTGTTTTTAGCGTCGCCTAGTTTCAAAACGCCATCATTATAAATATCATTTGTAGTAAATTTTCCCTTGTCTTTTAATGAATCTGTGCTTCCTTCCCAAACTGAAAATCCTATACTTTTATCAGCTGCTGGTAATAACTGTATTTCTTTGTTATTGTATATAGCTCCACCAAAAACTGAATTTTTTCCAACAACATAATTATTTTTAAAAAGCACGTCTGTTCCTACTGCTTTTATAATAATGTTACCGTTTTCGTTATATATAGCACCACCCATCGCAACATCTTTAGAAATTGCGTAGTTATATTCAAAATTTGTATCTTCAAAAGTTATTGAGCCTGAAACATTTGCAATAGCGCCACCATAGGCTTTTTTCCCTGCATCAGCATAATTTTTTGAAAAAGTACCTTTTAAAGTGCTAATTGTTCCTGTATTTGCAATAGCGCCACCGTAGGCAAATTCAGAACCAGAAGCATAATTCTCTTCGAAATTAAAAATTGTACTTATGGTTGTTGTTATCACACCTCTTTTTATGCTTTTATCAGAAGACATAGCTCCACCAAAAGCAGCATAACCTTTAGTATAATTTTTTGAAAAATTTACATTTGTAACGCTAGAAGCAAAATTAATATTTCCATCATTATCAATAGCTCCACCAGAAGCAGTAACTGATGCAACAATTTTATTTGATTGTTGTGGTTTATTATTATTACTTATTGAATAATTTTGGGTAAATTCCAAGATTCCTGTACTATTAAAGTTTATAATTCCATCATTTGAGATGGCCCCACCTCCAGAATAATTTACCTTAGCTTCTGTATAATTCTGTGTAAATATATATTTTTTACCTTTAAAATCAACTGTATAAATCTTAGTAGTGTCAGCAGGATCTGTACTGTTTAAAATAGCTCCGCCATAAGCAGCTCCTATATTAGCTTGAGCAAAATTATTTTCAAAAGTTGTATCTCCACCTTGATAATCAAATTCAATTTTTCTACCTTTATCAACTTTAGCAGAACTTACTTTACCATTAAATATAGCACCACCATATGAATTTATATTAGCATATGCAGCGTTATTTTTGAATGATTTAGATTTAAATGTAAGAACACCAACATCATTTGCTGCAGCTCCGCCAAAACCACTTCCTGAATTTGCTTTAACCTGATTGGCTATCAAATCTGAATCAATTACTAATGTACCTTCGTTATAAATAAATCCTCCTATAGCAGAAGCTGTATTTGACTGTGCTACTACACTTTTAGTTTCTTCACCTACATTAGTTATTGTACCCGTATTATAAACAACACCACCTAATAAATTTCCTGTCGCACGAACTAATATAACTTTATCAGTAATTGCTACACTTGCATCAAAAGAAACGTTATTAATTGTCCCTGAATTATAAATAAATCCTCCGTGAACATCTCCATTAGATAAAACATTAGAATTTAATTTAAATTTAGGAGCATTGTTATTTATTTTTCCTGAATTATATAAATATCCACCTTCTAACAATCTAGCAGAAGTTATAAAAAATTTATCTTCATTTTTTATAAAATCAAAACCATTTACTATATTTAGACTACCTGAATTATATAAAAGCCCACCTTGAATATTTGCTGCACCAATTTCAAATTTAGAAACATCTGCGCTTAATCCAAACAAAGCCACTCCTGTGCCAGGCTTAACACTAACATCTTCCATTTTGTTATTATATATAAAGGCGCCATATATATTTCCTAAATTTGCTTTTAGTTCTTTTACTTTTAAAAAAGTATCTACTTCATAGCCACTATCAATAAGACTTGGATTATTAGCTATTTTTCCGCAAATATTGTTTGAATTACTACAATCTTGAGCATAGACATTGGAAGACAGCATTACTAATAATAATGCTAAAAATCTTCCTCTAAGTCTATGTAATTTAATAATCATATTAGCAGCCTAATGATGAACTATTTTTTATTCCAATTCTTCTTGGTTGGCCATTCATCCGCTTTTAAGATTTCATTGTTAAATTTAACAGTTACAAAATACTTATACTTTGTGCCGTCTTTATCAACAATATTCAAAGGAATATAAACTTTATCTTCAGCAGGATCAGAAATAGCACCATTAGCCAAATAGATCTTAAAGATAGCCCAAGTGGTGTTATATCTCAAAGAAATCTCAGGTTTAGTATCTGTTGAATATTTATAGAAGTTAATAATCAACTTATCTTCAGCTTTACCTCTACCGATTGCACTATCTTTCATTGCAGCTGTGCTATAACGTTTAGTCTTTTTACCAGTTACAACTTCAACATAACGGAATCTGTTAATTGCAGAGAGTTCATTTTCTTCTAATAAACCTGTTTGATTTTCAACACCTGCTTGATACAAAGTCCAAGACAAAGGCTTTTTGGTATTTTGTAATTGCTTTGCAACTGTTAAGATTTCTTTTGCCCAATCAATTGTCTTCAAATCTTTAAACAAGTTAAGTTTTCTATCAAACAACTCTTCTTTACTATCATTACCGCTTTCTTCGTCTTCTTTTGCTTTTGGAACAGAAACACTAGAAGAAAGTAATGTAGTTAATTTCTTCATATCATTAACGTTAATAACACCCTTTGTTTGACAATTCTTACATAATGGGAACATATTCATAGACTTAATTAAATCTACATAATTATTTTCAATACGTTTCTCATTTTCATGTTTTAAAAGAGCAATACCATTATCAATAAATTCATTCCACCAAGAAATCTTACTACGAGGTGTCTTTGAATATACGTTAAACAACGTTTCTTTTAATGTAGCATCTGAAGTTGAAGAAATTTGCTCCCAAGCTTGTTCAGAACTGTTTGGTAATTCAGACCATCCTAACAAAGTCTTTTCACCAGCATCTGTAAACAAAGGTGTCATGATACTAATTTTATCACTTAACAAATCTAATAAAGCTTTCTTCTTTTGCTTCAAGTGATCTGAAATCAAAGATTCATCTACTGATTTCAAAATAGTTAAGCATTGAGAATAAACTTGTTGTAATAACGAGTTAATCTTATAAGCTTTTAATACCTTCAAACGAACCTTAAATTCATGCCAATCTTTTGCTGGAACATATACGCGATCAGAATATCCACCCCAATAACGAATATAATCATCCAAATATCCTTCAAAAACCTCTAAAGATTTTTTGTAATGTTGGAATTCCTTAGTAAACAATTGTGAAATTTGTTGTTGTTTATCTTTTTCATTATTTTTGTCTGTTTTTGACTTTTGTGCATTCATAATTTGGTGAGCGAACTTAAACAAATCCCCTAAAGTTTTACTAAATTCCTTAGGATCATAGCCTTTCAAATAACGTAAGTCTCCCATAGTTTCTCTTGCTAAATCTTCTGTAAATCCAAATACTTGATTTTCTTCAGATTTTTGTTCGACATAACTATACAACTCGCTTACAGTTTCAGGAAGTTTAGATAATTCTGTATCAACAATTGAATACTTAATTAAAGCAAAGAACAAATCGTAAACACGTTTCATTAAATCTAATTGAGGTTTTAAATTTTCACTCTTAGAATAAATTTCCATAAAATCTTCAAAATCAGCATTAACATCACGAATAGATCTATTTGCTCTAGACCAATTTGTTCTAAAATCATTTTCTAGCAATTTAGCACGTGTAGGAATTTCTAGGTTATCTAAGTATTTATAGCCATCATAAAGAATATGATAGGTATAATTAGAAGCACCTTCTTTTTCAACAAATTGCCATTGTAATAAAGGTTTATTTCTAAAGTCATTTAAACCTTTACTCATTTCTTTTTTCTTAGCGTCAATCTCTATTAAGATATTTTTTCTAATTCTAGGCAATGATTTACGAATATCAGAAACTGTAAATTCTTCTGAAGATAATTCATCTGCGTTATCTATTAAGAAAGAAAAGTCTGTTTTTAAATGATTCTTATATTCGTCAGTAGCTTTATTTAACAACATTCTAACAGCTAAATCTTCTGTTCCCATAGATTTACTTTCTTCTTTAGAAACATCGATTTTCTTTGTATCCGTTAAAGAAAGTAAGTTTTTATATGTTAATATAATAGTTTCCGTACGATTTTCTTGTTCTTTTAATAAATCAACAAGAGAATTAATTTGTTGTGTAAGTTCTTCTAAAGATTGAGCACTTTCCATAACATTTACACGGTGATTGATATCAGCATAAGAGCTTTCTAAAAGTCTAGTATTCTTGATTAATGTTCTAATTTTTGAAAAAGAACTACTTGGATATGCTGTTAAATCATTCCAAGAATTTAATATTGAAGAAACACCTTTTTTTAAAGATCTAGAATAATCTTCAGTATAAAGATATGTTGAATCAAATGTTCCTGTATACTTTTCATCATATTGAGGCAAATAAGCATCTAAGATATTAATAGTATCTGCTGAAATTTCAGGCATTAAATAATACATCATGTTTGAAACATCAAAAGCCTTTTTATCAGCAAATAAATCTGTAAAATCTTCAAATCTTACTTCATTTAATAAAGAATAAGATGCAACAGCCCCTTTTTTCCTTACAGTTAAATGAGCATTTGTTCCTTCAGAATCGATTTTGTCTCCAACTAATTTAATTAATGGAGTTCTAATCATAAAGCCAAACAATTGGTTTATAATTATAGCAAAATCGTCATATCCCATACTCTTTTCAAAACCAAAAACAAAAAGACTTGCTAATTTAAAGCCAAACGGTGCTACAATTTTTGATTCTCTTTCTGTAAATGCTTCAAAGAAGAAATGAAGTCTTGAAATATCCATATTTTCAACAGGATCTGAATTCAAAACATATTGACCTTCTTCAGTTTTCTTTATAAGAGGAGAATTAAATACACCCCCACTTTTCATCATGTCAGTTAAAGTTTGCAAGTATAAAATTTTTGGTTGTAAGGCTGTTTCAAAATCAACATTTTTAGAAACTCCTCTAAAAGCCCACAATCCTCCAATTAAAAGCATACAAAAACATGCAACATATTTAGGTATATTTAATTTTGCTTTTTTAACTTGTGTGAATGCAGCATTAACAGAATTCTTAAATATTACTTTTTGAAGTAAATCTTTAATAAATAAAGGTTTTGAATTCATTTTATGTTCATGCACAACTGGCATATCATCAATTTTTTGTTCGCAAATCATCGCTAAATCCGGACTTAATGTAAAATCACCTTCTACAGCAGATGTGAAGAACAAGCCTTCAAACAAAGCGTTTCCTGCACCATAATAATTACCCTCGCCAAAAATAGCTTTTAGATAAGTAGATATGTTTTTATACATTTTTGCAAAGTTATCAGGAAATACGAATATTTTACCATTGATTTCCATTTTGTTTGCATATCCTGTCAAACGAGATGTAACGTTTTTGGAAATCATGTTTTTAGCACAACCTTTGCGCAATCTATATAACAAGTCTTTCCAGAAAATATTAAATTTATCTACATCATATCTTGCTTTTGGATCATCATTTACCCATCCAAAAATTTGAGAACGCAAATCTTCTGCAATGGACATCATATATTCACTAAAGCCGTTAACCATATCTGTTTTAGTAACAACTACATAACAAGGCATATACATACCTAAAGTATGCAATAATTGACCTAATTCTGTTGACATTAAAACAGCTTTTTGTTGTGTTAATCCATCATCATCGGCTAATAAAGCGTCAGCAGGAATAGTTAAAATAACACCATCTAGAGGTTTTTTACGACGTTTTTTAGAAATTATCTTTGCAATATAGCTCCATTCAGCACTAGAGCCTTCCATCCATCTATCGAAGAAAATATGACCACCAATATCATAAGTTAAAGATTTGGCTCCCATCCACAAACGAAGAGCTTCCCCCTTATTACTTTCTTCGTCTCTTTCTTCTTCTTTTGAAACAACTAATTCTTGTTCACTATTACGAAGCAATGTTGACTTACCACTCATAGGTTCGCCAACAATTAAATAACACGGTTGATTATTAACATTTCTGTTGTGATCAGACAACATCTTCATACCTTTTTCAAAAGCTATATCGATGTTTGCTATTTGATCAGACAAAACTTTCTTTGCTTTTTGATGTGCAGATCCACCTCTAACCAACTGAGCAAGGTGATGCCAAATCATCAAATCTTTTTTGATTTCTGTAGTTTCTTTTACTTTAATTTGTTTGCGACGAATTTTTCTAAGAAATGGTAAAACAACTAAAAATATAAGAACTACGGCAACAAGTATACCAATTACCCAATACATCCATGTTGGAATGGATGATAAATCTGGAGTTTTAACATTCTTTACGGCAGCTAAAGACTTATCCATCTTAGTTTTCCTCCAAATTATTTCTATTCTTTTTCTTCAGTTGTTTACGATTCTTATTTTCTTCTAAAAAAGCCTTATCTTTTTTACTGCTTTTTTCATTTGAAAATGTTTGTTTTTTTGCACGGTGTCTATTTCTACTATCAACAATAATTGAGTTTGGTATAGATGCATCCACAGCCCTATCTAAAGCATCTCTATATTCATACGTAACAGATAAGAATTTCCACAAATTGACTCCAAAAGTAACAAGCATTACAAACAAGCAGAAGAAAACCAAATTTCTAACTTTAAACATTTGTTTTTCATTAGGAATCACTTTTTTATCTAAAATTGTTTCATCAACTTTTATAATTTCTTCTTTAGTCAAATCTAAACTATTAGTATCAAAACGAGATGCACAAACCTTCATTCTACGTTCAAGATATTCAGGATCGTTTTGGTAAATACCACTAAACCCTAATCCCATAACATTATAGAAAATTTCTAAACTGTTCGCAGAATCTGGGTCATCCAAAGTTTCTGTTAACATATCAAAGAATTTTTCATCGCCTGAAAGTTCATTATATTCACGCCCTATTTCTCTCCATTCATTTTTAAATGGAAAATTTCCTTCTTTAACCATATAGTCAACGAAGAAAATCAAAGGCTTTTCAACACGAGAAAATTCTCTTTCTAATGAAGGAGATTTATTAGCTGTTTCTCTGGCTTCACTAATTAAAGATCTTATTTCTTTTTTAAAAGTATCTTTGTCAACAGATTGATTATTTTCAATAAGTTGCCAATAATTACACATACTAATTAATATTGGACGACAAATATTTTCTAAAGCGGACATTAACTAATTCCTTGTTTCAGAATCAACAATTGTTAAGAATAAAGTAGCTTCTAAGCTTGGGAATAAATCCTTAGCATAATCAACAAGAATCCCATGTTCAGAACAAATATCTTGCCATGTTTTAGGGGTTTCTTCTACGTCAAGTTTAAACCAAAGTGTATTGTTTAAATTTGGCAAAAATCTTGGAGGATATCTCATTTCAGATAATTTGATACCACGAATACGCATCATCTTTGCTCTTGGATTAATTATCTTAAATGTATCACCTTTTTCTAAAGCTTGAATAACTCTACGATCTTCTAAATCTGCACGAACAGCCAAATAAAATTCACTAGCTTTTACAATGTGTTGTGTTTGAATTTCTGTAAATAAATAATCTCCATCATCAATTGGATTAAGTTTCAAAGCAATATAACTTGCTCCACCTTCAGACATAATCATTGATTGAATATCATTTACTAATTCATAAAATTGAGGAGAACAATCTAAGTGATTGTAATTTTGAATCTCTTTAATTTCATTTAATGGATGAAGTCCCATTAATTCTGCTAAGAAAGATCTTAATTCAAAATACAATTCAAATGGAGATATTTTACATCCAGAAATCTCCATTGATAACCTGTTTTCATATAAATTTAAAACACGATATTGTAATGTGTTATAAGCTTCAGCTCCAGAAAAGTTTTCTGATGTAAACTTTGTTAACATCAAATCGTTTAATAATTTATCTCTGCAACGACGTACTTCAGACATTAAATTAGAAACTAATGAAACTAAAGAACTATCATTTGAAACAACAATAAATGGAGGAATGAATTTTTCATCACATTCAAGACGTTTTTCTGCGTTATCATTAATAAGAACATTAATTTTCATAAGAGGGATAGTAACCATATCCTCCATATCATCGAATTCTGTTAACAATGAAACATTTAATCTTCTTGTAACAACAGATATTTCGTCATCCCCAGTATTTTCATCTCTAATAGATTTTTCAACAGTTAAAAATCTACGTTTCTTTTCATTCTTCTCATTTTCAGATAAGTTTGCATCAAATTCAGACCAAACTGGGATACCTAAATAAACCTTAAATGATGAAACTTGTTCATTTAAAACATTTTTTAAATCTAAAGGATGAATAACACAATTACCTGGTTGGCTAATTTCTGTTCCATCAGGCATAACAGCTGATAAGCGTTTTATTACAACTCTATCCCCAGACAAAGCATCCAAATCAGGGACAAAATCAATCAATCCATATGGATATGAAGATATTAATTGTCTATTAGCATGAGCCATAGAATCTATATATCTTTGCATATATTGCAAATGATGAGGCTGCATAAATAAACCATTATTCCAGTGTATACTTTCATCAAAACGCATTATCTTAATTCCTAAAAATTACATTACTTTACATCTAACTTTTCTGCATTTACGCTTTTTCTTACGTTCTTCAGCTTGTTTAATTTCTTCTTGTTTTTGTTCTTCTTCAGCTTTCTTAATAGCATCTTCTTTTTCTTGTTTTGCTATTTTCTTGGTTTTTGCTTCAGGATCAACAGGTCTAGTAGCTATTTTTATAACATTTCCAGGACGAATTTCTAAATAATCCGTTCTTGGAGAAAACCAGCTTTTCTTTAAAGGATATATTAAAAGACGACTATCTTTGTTTTTATCTTTATCTGTTTTTTCTTTTTGAACCAATTTTGGAATATTAACAACAACAGCTATTTTTTCAGGGTTTTTATCTAACCAATTATCCCAATTATCAACTTTTGTAAGCATTTCTTGAGGTTCTGTTTCTTCGGAAGATAAAACTATAGTATATGGATTTAAAGATTTACGTAATTGAGAAAAAGAAAAATATTCCTCAACAGAAATACTCGACAATTCAACGGCTTCATCCTCTGTTATAGCCATATAATCAAGTTCTACCGTAGGATATCTATTTGAATAAGAAGATTTTAGTTTAGGAGCAAAGCCTGCAACCATTCCACATTTTGTATAGCACCCCGTTAACATAACAGTACTTATTAACAACAAATAGAATATATGTTTCATCCTTAAACATTTCCTTAGAATTTACACAACAAAAAACAATGTTAATAATACATTAACACTTATTTGATATATTTATATTTTTTTAAAAGATTTAGCAACAAAATAAATTAATTTTTGATTAAAAAAATATAGATTGTTTAAACAGAAAAAAGTCGTATTTAAAGCTATAGAAAAGCTCTAATGATTACTAAAATACCGCAGATTTTAATTGCCTAAAAAACTGTCTCGTATATTGTTTTAAATATATTAACAATAAAAAAGCTATATTTCATTTCTTTAGTAATATTTTCTATTTAAATGAAATATAGCCATAAATAAGTCAGAACAATTTATTTAATATCAGGTTTCCATCTAGAATATTTCAAATTAGAAACATTTTCAGAAGGCATTATATTTTCATTGTTTGTATTTTTTTCTAATTTCTCTTTATCAACATGGATTTTATCATAAACAGCAGATTTCTTCTGGTTAACTTCTACAATATCATCCCATACATTTTTACCAATCATAACATCAACGCCTATCTCAAAATAGAGTTTAAAGCGTTCTTTTACGTCTCTTATTCCACCTTTTGCTAAAGAGCACATTAATAAAACCTGGCATGCTCCATTTGCAGCAAGACCTGGAGGTGTTGGAACGACTTGTTGTGAACCAGGCATTAAATTTCCACCGGCCCAAAAAGCAGATAATGCTAGTAGACCTGCAGGCTTATCTGGACACTCATTACCTGCATCCAAACAAATTTTTGAATTTATTTCATCAGGAGAAATAACCCATTTATATACAGCACGCAAAGCATCATCCATAATTTTTTTATCGTGCTCCGGAATTGTTGGAGGAATAACAGATTTAATAGTATCAATAGTCTTTTTACGAACAGCTTGTAATTTTTGTTCCAACTCATCTGCAGCTTTATAAATTGGAGATTCTGGATCTATTGGCATAGGATCTTTTTGATTTTCCAATTGTTTTTTAATTAAATCTAATGGAAAAGAACCATATTTATCTTTAAACAATTGGTTAGCATAATCCATAGCTTCATCAACTTCTGCCATAACTTCAGGGTTTACAAGTTCTCTAACAGAAGCTACTGCAGATTTTATTTCAGCCAAATCATTTTCCAATTCTTGAATTTGTCCATCAGTTGGTTTTGGGGGTTCTATTTTTGCAAAATCGGGAACAACAGGTTTAAAAGATTTTGCTATATCTTCTATATCTCTATCCATATTTGGCTTAATTTTAAATTCTTCAAATAATGATAATACACATAAATACAACCACCAAATTACAGCTCTTCTATTTGAAGAATATGCAAGCAAATCACAAGCACATTTATAACGAGATTTATCAGCAAAATGCCAAATTATATCTTCTACACTTTTTCTATTTTCATAGAATTCTTGTAAATCTGGTCTTTTCTTATATTGTTCTTTTTCAATTACATCTTTTAATTCAAGATATCTCAATAAGACGAAATGACGTTTTGTCCAGCTTAAATTATCACTCATTGTTTATTCCTTAAATTATACAATAGCAAATATCAGGTTATCTTCAAAGCTTTTGCTTCAATATCTGAAGCACCTGCTTTCGTTCTTACAGCTTGGGCACCAGATTCTAAAGCTGTTGCTTCAGCTCCTTGTGCTACAGCCGTCGTTTCTGAAGCTTCAATATCACCATGTTGAGCAGACACACCATCTTTAGACAATTTGCCTTCTGTTTCTGAAGCTGCTGTCTCTGTTTTACTTATTGTAACCTCTTGTTCTGAAGGTTTTAAATCTCTCTTACCTGATAAATCACTTTCTTCAACATTTGTTGCAGATAATTTTTTTATACCAGCATTTACAGCTGCTGTTAACAATTCTATACCTACTGTATCAATTATTGGCTCTACAACAGCTTTTATTACTAATTTATCATCTTCATCTAAAGCCATTTTCTATTTTCCTTCTTATAATTCAATTAATTTAGACCTTGTTTCAGGAGTTATCACATTATAGTAATCACAATAAGCTAAAGAGAAAGCCCCCCATATAGTTGCTGCATCATTAATCCAGCCTAAAATCGCAGTAGTATTATTTAACTGTGTGAATCGATTTGTAAACTCATTACCATCATCATCTCTTTCTTTAGCATTTTTAATTATATCTGAAATAGAACCCCATTTAACAGTATATCCATTTACAACATCCCCTTCTAATTGATATGACTTATACAAAGTCCTTCCTAAATAATAATCTTCACCTGCTACTATTCCATGGTATTTGTTAACCTCTCTATATTCTCTTTCTTTTCTCTTACGTTCTGCCAGAGCATTCTTATAAGCAGTTTCTTTAGTAGCATTAGTAGGATCTGCTTTAAAATCATCTTCTGCTTTTTTCTCTTCAATAAGAGCAGTTTCGTATGCTGTCTTTTTATCGTTTATATTAGTTTCTCTATGATTATTGAGGAACTCCTCCTCTTCATTGGTTAAAGCAGGATTACCATTATTAGAATCATGAGCCTCCTTTTTAGCTTGAAGTTTAGCAATACCAGCAAGTACAGCTCTAGCTGTTTTTGCTAGTATAGAATCTTGATAATAACCTTTAGAGTCTAAAACTAAACTTCCGGCTTGAGTATATTTAATAGAAGCTTGATGAAAATAAGCCTCTTTAGCAGAAAGAATTGTCAATGACATAATTGTTGTTATTAGCGTAGCTTCACAAACAGCGAATGCCATTTCATAATCAAATCTATTGTCATAAGTATTAAATTTTCCTGTTTCGAGATTATAATTAATAGCTAGTTTGTTATTAACTTTCTTTTCAATCAAAACATTTTTAACATTATCTAATATTATTAACATTAATGAGATTAATCTTGATACTGCATCCATAGCTTCATGTCTAACATCATTGTTTGCAGTTTTGGCTCCTGTAGGAGCAACTTTATTTGCTACACCAATAACCTTTTTAATTGTTTTTAAAGCAGCCCCCCAAGAACTATCTGCAGTTACATCTCTTGCCCATGATCTAGTAGGATTACTTTCACAAAGAGCCGTGATTTGATGAGCAAAGTCATTAAGATACCATGCTAAGTTTTGTGTCATCACAAAAGCACTCTGTGTAGAAGTTGATATTGAACCACCTTTTATATCAACGTTTCCTAATTCTGTAGATAATCTTCCGCCTAATCCATCTCCAACTGAAACAGATCTTGTTCCTGAAATACCTACAGTAGAACCTGTTAGCAAAACAGAACCATTTTGCTTCATACTAAAAGTACTATCAAAAACACCTCTACCTACACCATTTACCCTATTACATGTAATATCAACACCCGTCGGAGAAATCTTTAGTTTTATAGCACCAACAGATAAAGTAATTCCAGACCTAGCATTTATCGAAATTTCATTGTCGGCTACTATTGCTATACTACCTTTTGTTACATCAGATTTTCTATAATCAAACAACTGAATATTTTTTCCGTTCTTTGATTTGATATCATTTTTGAGCTTAGCAATCTCTTTACTTAAATTGTTATATTGTTCTCCTAATTTTTCTAAATTTGATACTTTAGTATTTATTGCACTATCGATATTGCTTGTATTCTCTTTCTTTTGCTTTTTCTCATACTTCTCTTCTTGAAGTTTTTCAATTTCCTTTTCAATTGAAATAAGTTCTTTCGATTTTGCTTTTAAAAGTTCACCTTTTGTTTTTAAATCTTTCTTTAATGGAACTGCTTTATCGTCTATATGTATATTTTCATCATTTAAGAAAGAAGACCTTAATGATAAACGTTGGCCGAAC
Organism: Alphaproteobacteria bacterium; assembly: GCA_024407875.1. GTDB lineage: Bacteria > Pseudomonadota > Alphaproteobacteria > CAAGCB01 > CAG-977 > UBA2903. Next base: position 50,135 of record JAKSVT010000007.1, on the reverse strand, counting down.
AATTCGTTTATATTCTGAGCTTTTGACTGAATATCTCCCGTAGAATAAAGCTCCACACTATCCATATTTAGAGTTGCAATCTTATTCCCTACTTTATAATCAACAAGAGCATTAACAAACGCCCCTTTTAAAGGATCTAAATTGAAATCGTTCGAACGTTGACCAAATTTATCCAAATTTTTCTTAGTATTAGCTCTTATCTCTGCAATCAACGGGTCTTTTGTGTTTACATAATACTCATAATCATCTTCAATTATCTTCTTTATTTTTGTTTTTTCATCTTTTAATTCTGTTGGAGACGTTAAAAAGTCACTTTGCTTAGAATAAAAACCAATCTCTGAATATTCTTTATTTGAATTATTAGAGCCTGATTTTTTATAACGTAAAACTAATCCTTCATTTTTATAAGCTGTATCAGTTTCATTAGTTGTATCAAAATCTTGACTTAAAGAATTAGGAAGATATCCCATTAAATATCTTGTTTCGCCTTCTTCTGATACTAAAACTTTTTCTCCTACTTTTGGAAATCTATATAGCCCATTGGTTACACCACCAACTGGCATCATGTATTTAATAACAAAAGGATTTTTTTGATTATCATCAATCTTTGCATAGAATGAAAATTTATCATTTGCCTTTTGTGAACTAACTTTTCCTGAAATTTCTCCGTTTACACCGCAAACAATCATTTCTTTTAAATTCATGAAAAACTCCTACTATCCAACAAATCTCTTTTCTTCACTATAATTCATTGCTTCAATGCTTACTTCAAATTTATTTGATTTTTCTAGATCTACCAATTGAGCTAAATTAGTTGGGAATCTAGCATAAACATTTAAATGTGTTTTATTAATCAGAGCAAATAAAGCACTATTGTCTTTATTGGAATAAGCATGAAATACTTTTATTAATCTACCAGGCATTAACATTATATTTGAAGCTTTTCCTTGCCACAAATCTTTATTAATATCATTTCTTCTTTGTTGAGCTTCTAATATAGTTTTTACATCTTTATCAACTTCTTCTTTGGTGCATCCATAGGCATACATATGGAAATGTCTTGTATATTCAACAAATCTTTTCTTATCCTCAAAGCCTTTTGTTTTCCATTCTTCTCCACTTACATTCGAATTAGGATATGTTTCTAACAAACGTACACCATCAACTCCAAGTGAAGTTTTCATATTCCATTGATCCATATGCAACAAATTAGCATCATCATCATTTTTATACTTGTATAAATCAATATTATAAGGTTTTTCAACGTCATCTTTACCCTTAGAAAACTCAAGAGCAGAAGCTACTGGAACCTTGTTTCCATTTGTAACAAATACTTGAGTAGCATCTTTAGAATGATTATAGCATAAAGATAGGCCATACATTTCAAAAATTTCTTTTAAGAAATGGTATGTTGATACTTCATTTTGATTATAATTACATTTAGGAATGTAATCATCTTTTAAAATATAATTTTCGTTTAAAATAAAGCCTAACCCATATTGTTGAGAAACTTCATTAATAACATCATAAACATTAGTATTGTTATAAGCTTGTAGCTTTATAACATTTTTAAGAACAGCAACTTGAGGTTCAACAGTAAATTTATATGCAAAAACCTCAGATTTTTCTAATCTGCAGAAAAGTCCTAAATGTTCAATTGATGTGACAACACCTGATAAATATCTTTTTCTTGAATTTTGACGTTCATCAAATTGAATAATTTGTATGTCTGCTTTAAATCCAAGAACTTCTTTTAATTCCTCAACTGTATGAGGCTTTTCAGACAAAGCGATACAAGTAGCTTTATAATCAAAACTAAGGTTTTCCTCTAAGTCGATATTATATAAATAAAAATCTTCTAATTTTTTATCAACAAAAGATAATTTTAATAATTCATTTTCATTTGAGTTCATTTTTTTATTCCTTATATTATTTTTATCTTTCTACTTTAATAACGCTTTATCCGAATAAAAATTAAACAATCTCATTAACATTAGGACAAACAGCAACTGCCGTAGCCATTGGAGCTCCAAAAGCAGCAGGATTTATACCTGTAACCATAGAACCTAAATTTGCAATTGGACGACCTTTTGCTAATTTGTTTAAGGCAGTAGTCATCGTAATTGCTCCTATACACATAGGTCCAGTAACAGCATCTCCCATACAAGCAACAGGCAATCCTTTAACCATTGTAGTAATTCCACCTGGTCCGACGATTACATCTCCTGTAGCTGTTAAATTAGCAATAGTAGCAACTGGTGTTGGCATATCACATCTCCTTATTTATAGAGTTTGTTATATATTATTCTACCAATTAAACGTTTTTAGTTTAATAAGGTTACAATAATACATAAAAAAATTACTCATCCTTATTTTCAAAGCTATAAGTGAAATTTTCATCCTTAGCATCAACAATGGCTTTTTTCATAACATGACCTTCCATTGTATTGCGTAAAAATGAAGCTGAAATCTCTGGCAATAAGTCATTATTGATTATAGCATCAATCAAACGAGCACCTGAAGCAACATTATTACAACGTCTAATAATTTCATTTCTTACATTATCTGTATAAGTTAATTCAGCATGATAATTTTCTTTAACTCTCTTTTGAACTTTAGCTAATTTCAAATCAATAATTGAATATAAAGCTTTTTTGCCTAAAGGATAATAAGGAACTATAGAAATACGTCCTAACAAAGCAGCTGGGAAAACCTTCATCATAGCAGGTCTTACAGCTTCTTCTAATACTGACATATCAGGCAAATTATCTTCATCTTCACACAAATCACAAATAGCATTATCACCAACATTTGTTGTTAAAATAATAACTGTGTTTCTGAAGTTAATTAAACGCCCTGCTCCGTCTTCCATTTGACCTTTATCAAATACTTGGAAGAATATTTCATGAACATCAGGATGAGCTTTTTCAACTTCATCCAATAAAACAACACTGTAAGGCTTACGTCTAACAGCTTCTGTTAAAACGCCACCTTCACCATATCCTACATATCCCGGAGGAGCTCCTTTCAATGTTGATACAGTATGAGCTTCTTGGAATTCTGACATATTAATCGTTACAATATTTTGTTCAGAACCGTACATTTGTTCAGCAAGAGCTAAAGCTGTTTCTGTTTTACCAACACCACTTGGTCCGGCTAACATAATAACAGCAATAGGTCTATTAGGATCTGCTAATGATGCTCTTGCAGTCATAACACGACGTGCTATCAAATCCAAACCGTGTTTTTGTCCGATAACACGTTTGTTCATTTCATCGCCTAAATTCAATACCGACTGAATTTCATTCTTAACCATTCTTCCTAATGGAATACCTGTCCATTCAGAAATAATTGTTGAAACAGCTTGAGTATCAACTTGTGGCAATACTAAAGGATCTTCACCTTGTAATGTTGCCAATTCTTTTTGTTTTTCTAACAATTTTTCACGAATTGTTTCGTCAGAAGAACCTTTTTCTCTTAAATCATCACGTAATTTACGACATTCTTCAACAAGTTTCTTTTCAGCATCTAAACGTTTTTCTAATTCTTCTTTTTTAACATTTTGCTTTTCTATTTCAGCTTTAATAGATGCTAACTTTTCTTCATGATTACAACCTTCTGTTTGTTCACGATTTAAAATTTCTTGTTCTAACTCTAAAGCCTGTATTTTACGTTTACAGAATTCTAATTCTGCAGGATCTGAATTTTGAGACAAAGCAACTCTTGCGCAAGCAGTATCCAAAATACTTACAGCTTTGTCAGGCAATTGACGAGCTGGAATATATCTACGAGATAATTTAACAGCTGAAGATAAAGCTTCATCTAAAATCAATACCTTGTGATGTTTTTCTAAAGCTCCAGAAATACCTCTCATCATTTGAGTAGCTTTATCATCATCAGGTTCATCCACCAAAATATTTTGGAATCTACGTGTTAATGCAGGGTCTTTTTCAAAATATTTTACATACTCAGCCCAAGTTGTTGCTGCAATACAACGCAATTGACCACGAGCTAAAGCAGGCTTTAACAAATTAGCAGCATCATTTTGACCAGCTTGGCCACCAGCACCAATCAAAGTATGAGCTTCATCAATAAACAAAATAATTGGTGTTTCTGAAGATTGTACTTCTTCAATTACTTGTTTTAAACGATTTTCAAACTCACCTTTCATACTTGCACCAGCTTGAAGCAAGCCAATATCTAATGATCTTAAAATTGTACCCTTTAAGCAATCAGGAACATCGCCAGCAGCTAAACGTTGAGCAAATCCTTCTACAACGGCAGTTTTACCAACGCCAGCATCACCTGTTAAAATTGGATTGTTTTGGCGACGGCGCATTAAGATATCAATAATCTTACGAATTTCAGCATCTCTACCAACAATAGGATCAGATTTTCCAGACTTAGCTTGTTCTGTCATATCAACAGTGTAAAGTTTTAACGCTTCACCCTTACCCATTTGAGCATTACCCATTAATTGACCAGCTTGGCCTGTAGCAGCAGAATCTCCGCCTGATACAACAACAGATTGTTCAGAAGAATCTTTTACAATTTCTTTGAATTTTTCAACTAATAAATCGCCATTAATTTTAACAAATTCATCACTCATTTCATGAAGCAAACGTGCAATATCTTGATTAGATTTCATTGCACACATAACGTGTCCTGTACGGATAGCTCCTTCACTAAATACCAAAGATGTTGTCATCCAAGCTTCTTTGATAACATGTTCAATTGTACTTGAAAAATCAGAAATTGATGTTGCTCCACGAGGTAAAGCATCCATGGCTCTTGTCAAATCTTTTGCCAATTTAGCTTCATCCAAAGCAAAATATTTAATAATGGCATGAAAATCATTATTATCACCCATTATAATTTGGTTAACCCAATGAACACATTCTACATAAGGGTTTCCTCTTGTTTTGCATAAAATCGTAGCGCTTTCAATAGCCTTATAAGCAACAGCGTTTAACTTTGCAAACATTTGAACACGTTTTAACTTGCCCATTTCATACTCCTTTTATGTTTAATTGATGCCATATGTTGTTTTAAAGCAATTCTTCCTGCATCAATATTTAAATTTACATTTTTATTTGTATCAATTTTTCCTAGCCAACAATTATAACCTAAAGTTGAAGCATTTACATCACCTAATTTTGCTTTAGGTAAAGTCTTTGAATTTATTTCTAAATCTATATCGTAATCATAAGGTCGGCTTAAATATTTATTTATTATTCTTATTAACAATTCAAACTTTTTAAACCCTGGCATAAAATCTTTTGAAAAATTAAAATCACAAGGGCCTATAAAAATTTTAAATTTCTTAGAAATAGTCATATAAGAGCGACCAATTTGGATATTGTTTCCTAATATTGATGTCTCAAAATTTCCTAATTTACATCTATGTTGTTCTGGAATTGGGTACATAAAAGGAACAAATTCTTTTACTCTTATATCAGAATGAAAAAATCCTCTTAATACTTGTTCAAGACCTGTTTTACTTTTAATAAAAGAACCAAAAAAATTGCAATTTCCTGCACTTAAATAATATAAATCATCATTTACGTCTTCATTTTTAGAACTAACGCCAGCCAACGATTTAATTATTGTTGTTATTAAATCATCGTCTTTTCTATCAAAGCTTACTGCTTGTTCATTCTTTGCCCAAGCATAGTAGAACAAAGTTATCATTCTATGATGAATTATATCCAAAAATCTACGCCATGTTTGATCATAAAAATTATGAGATCTTTGAAATACATAGTTCGTAAATTCTAATGGCATAGGTCCATTAACACCTAACAAACCAAAGAAATAAGTCATTATAATTGCATCACAATAACCTTTATCTGTACGTATTTCCGATATATTATTAGCTGGGAAATTCAAAAAAGGAGCTTGACCAAACCTTATTTTTTCTTGTGTTGGTCTTTTTGCACAACCTATTCTTGGCAAATCTTTATAATTTTGCTCAAACCGACGAACCAATTCAAAAAAATCTGGTTCGGAAATTCCCTGTTTTAATTTACGGGATACAACTTTTATATATTTTCCGATGTCCGCCATGTTTTAATTAATCCAGATTGTTGTGTTAAAAATTCAATCTCTACCAATGCATTCAAAGAAGAAAAAGATTTAAGCATTTCAGCTATAATCACACCAAAAGTATAAAAGCCTAAGCCTGCATAAGAATTTTCATTTAAAGTAAAACTTATTTTCCAACCAGTTTCAAAGAATACATTTCCATTTTTTATAAATCTAAATGTTGTAGGTTCTCCATGCAAATCAACAATACCCTCTAACAAGCGTGCCAATTCATCTACAGAACGTGAGTTATAATTTTTAATAATATCCTTAAATATACTTAAAGGTAGTGTTCCATTCTCCCACATTATGCTAGAAATATTCATCATAACATGAGAAACTTTAACCCAATCATTTTCTTTACCACTATCAATTAAAGGATAATTAGGTCTTGTAGGCATCGAAACAAATTTTGCTGAATTTATATTTTTTTCATTTATTTCAATTTCAGAAGTATTTGTGACTAATAAAGGCAAATCTCTATTTGAGCAAACCATATCTGCAAGATATTGATTAATAGGTTGCATATCCACAGCATTACCTGATACCGAAGCAAAGACTTCTGTACCAGAATAAGAAGATCTTAAAGTAGCCTTTTTATCAAACAAACTTCTTCTTCTATGAATACTATAAAAATTTCTCTTATCTTTTTCTTTTAAATGTTCATCATAAAAGCTAGAAGCATCAAACAATTCTTCATTTAATTCGTTATAAAATTCCATTTTATAAATGTAAATGATTTCGAAATCTCGAGCCCTCATTTTTTCTGGAAATACATGCAATTCGTAAGAATCTTTATCAAGGACAATTCTATCTGAACGTTTTTTAAATAGATTAAGAGTAGGAACACAATTTACTTTTACGCTATCACTACGAATTTCATTAATTAATTCATTTTCTCTTCGGTTAAATGTTATCAAAACATCTAATGTATTATTTTCTATAGCCCAAGAAAAAGTATCACATTCAAGACTAATAAATTTAAAAAATGAAGGATACAACATATAGTTTTGTAAAACTCTTAGCCCTTTTGCATTTCCTTTATATATAGAAAATATTGTAGAATCTAGATCAGCAGCAGGAACTTTAATTTTTACATCATTTAAATTTACAAAATTTTTTCCATCATTAGAAATATAAACACCGACAAAATCAGTCTGGCATTGACGTAACAACGTTGAAGCTACAACATCTGAAGAATTAAAATACAAATGAAGTTTATCATAAATTAAACGGCCTTTACCTTTATCTTTAATTGGACTTAAAGTAAAATGTAAAGCTGCCTCACATTGTTCATCTAAATTATAATCCGCTAAATCCCTTGTTATATATTCTGCATTTGAAACTGTTGCGGCTATTAAGTTTGTATCCCAAATAGTTGAGAACGTACATGGCGTACTAATTTTTGGAATTTTAACATTGATTTTTGTTTCTGATTTTACGATAAAATCTTTCTTTTCTTGAATTGAATTAGGTTCTAATTCGAAAACAGCACCGGAAACAACAGGACATAAAACATCTGGAGATGTTGTTGATAAGATAGATTCTAAAAATCTCTTATGGCCATCATCTAATTTTTTTTCAACACGAGCAGACAAGAAAGCTGTTCCTTCAAGAAGTCTTTCTACATACGGATCAGCACAATCAAATTGATTAATATTCAATCTATTTGCAATTTTCGGAAATTCATTTGCAAATTCAGCGCCTAATGTTCTCAAATAACTAAGATTTTCACGATAATATTCAAGAAAATCCATATTACATCCCCACTTAATCTTTAAATTTTATATTTGTTTCACCGGTTTCTAAATTTAATTTAGATAAAAATACTATTTCTTCAGAAAGTTCTCCGACCTCAACATTTCCTGAAATACTAAACATTAAAAAAGGTTTTTCTGCCTCTTTATTTTCAACGATCTCTACATTTAAAGTATCTGGATTTATACGAGGTTCAAACAATTTAATTTGAAGCTCAATCTCATCTCTAATTTTTTCAGAACTATCTTTAGAATAAGATTTTCCACAACAATCTTTAAGGCCATAAAACAAAACACTGTTTTCAATTTCAGATATATTATTTACATCAGCATCTTGAGGATGAGTTTTAGAATTTAATATCATCTCAATATTTTCAAAAATATCTTTTTTTAAATTGCTGATATAAACACCTGGTAATACATTTTCTTTTTTTTCTTCAGGATTTAAATCTGTTAATCTGTGAAGTAGGCACGGTAGATACAAAGCTTCTTGTTTATTTTTCAAAAACTGATTATTCATAAAAACCCCTTTAATAAACAAGAATTAGGAACAAAAAATCCTATACAACAAAACATAAAAACAAAAAAATCCTTTGCTAGAAATTTTCGTTATAAACGATCTTATCTAGCAAAGGCATACAAATTAAATATTATTTATTTCCACTTGGAACTTTAGTTACCAATCTTAATGAAGTTGTTAAACCTTCTAATTGGTAATGTGGTCTTAAATAGAATTTTGCTGAATAGTATCCTGGTTGACCTTCAATAGTATCAACTTCAACTTTTGCTTCTGCTAAAGGATATTTAGCTTTTACTTCTTCAGAAGCATGAGCATCTGCTGTTACGTAATTAGAAATCCAATCACTCAACCAGCTTTGCATATCTTCTTTTTCTTTAAAAGAACCTACCTTATCACGAACAATACATTTTAAGTAATGAGCAAAACGGCTTGTTGCAAAAATGTAAGGCAAACGTGCAGATAAAGCAGCATTAGCTGTTGCATCAGCATTATCATATTCTTTTGGTTTATTTACTGTTTGACCACCTAAGAATACAGCATAGTCTGTATTTTTCCAGTGAACTAATGGTAAGAAACCATTTGCTGATAATTCAGCTTCACGGCGATCTGTAATAGCAACTTCTGTAGGACACTTCATAGCTACACCACCATCATCTGTAGGGAATGTATGTGTAGGCAATCCTTCAACAGCACCACCAGATTCTACACCACGAATGTTTGCACACCAACCATAATTTGTGAAAGAACGATTGATGTTTGCACCCATTGCATAAGCTGCATTCATCCAGTTATATTTATCACTTGAACCAGCACCTGTATCTTCTTCAAAATTGAATTCTTCTACAGGATTTGTTTTAGAACCATAAGGCATACGGCTTAAAACACGTGGCATTGCCAATGCAACATAACGACTATCTTCAGAATCTCTGAAAGAACGCCATGCAGCATATTCTGGTGTTGAGAAAATCTTTGTAATATCACGAGGATTTGCTAATTCTTGCCATGAGTCCATATTCATAATAGAAGGATCTGAAGCAGAAACGAAAGGCATATGAGAAGCAGCAGCAATTTGTGCTACGCCCTTCAAGATTTCCAAATCTGGAGCACTATGGTTAAAATAGTAGTCACCAATTAAGCAACCAAATGGTTCACCACCAGCTGTACCATATTCTTCTTCATATAACTTCTTAAACAATGGGCTTTGATCCCAAGCTGTTCCCTTATATTTCTTCAATGTTTTAGCAATATCACTTTTAGAAATATTCAAAACACGAATTTTCATTGATTCACTTGTTTGTGTATTTGAAACCAAATAATTCAAACCACGCCAAGCACCTTCTAATGTAGAGAAATCCTTGTGGTGAATAATTAAATTTACTTGTTCAGAAATTTTCTTATCTAATTCAGCAATAATTCCTTCAATTGTCTTAATTGAATTATCTGAAACTAATGCTGCATTTTGTAAAGCTTGAGATGCTAAAGTAGAAACAGCGTTTTTAACAGCAGTATTTGCTTCTTCTGATTTTGGCTTAAACTCTTGGTCTAAGAGTTTTTCAAAATCAGACATTTCCAATGTTTCTGTTTTTGCTTGATCTAATTGTTGTGTTTCATTAGCCATAATTAAAAAATCTCCTAAAAACTATTCTTTATCTTCTGCTTTTTCTTCAGCAACTTCTTTTTCTTTAGCTTTTTGTGATAAAGCCTTTAATAATGCAGGATCTTCTAAAATCTTATTAATTAAATCTTCTGCACCAGATTTACCATCCATGTAAGAAAGTAAATTAGCTAATTCTTGACGAGCTTGCAACAATTCCTTTAAACCATCAACTTTCTTTGCAACAGCTGCTGGAGAAAAGTCTTCCATGTTTTCAAATGTCATATCAACAGCTAAGTTTCCTTCACCTGATAAAACGTTAGGAACATTAAAAGCTACACGAGGTTTTACACTTTTAAGTCTATCATCAAAGTTGTCAGCATCGATTTCCATCATTTTACGATCTTCTACCTTTGGTAGTGGTTCTGCTGGTTTGCCAGATAAATCAGACATTACACCCATAACAAAAGGTAAATTAACTTTCTTCTCTGCACCATACAATTCAACATCATATTCAACTTGAACACGTGGAGCACGATTTTTTCCTATAAATTTTTGACCACTATTATTTGAAGCCATTGTTTTTTCCTTTCACACTATCAAAACATCTATAAAAATTCTTATTCTTCCTTAACACCTAAAACATCACGTCCTCTTGACAAAGCATCAGGAGCAATATCTTGGAGTAAATCCATAAAATTCATTTCAGCAACACGCATAGCTCTTTGTAACAAATAAGGAACTGGGCTTGTTGGCTCTTCCGACTGAAAATATTCCATACTTTTTCTCAAAAGCAACAAAGCGTCTGCTCTTGTCTTAATTTTTGCATTTGCTATATTAGAAATATTATTCATTTGAACAGAACTAATTTGTTCAACCTTTGCACTATCATCAGAAGCATCCATTGATTGAACCTCATTTTCATTAATTTCTTCACCATCACTCAAAGATATTTGACTGTCTAGCAAACGTTTAATTCTCATAATATCTTTATTCAAAGTTTCCATCTTTAAAGGATATTTGCCAGCAATCTTTTCTTCAATAGTATTTTCAATTAGTTTTAAGGTATCTATTATCTTATTGATTAAATCTAATTGATTTTTTAATGCACCATGAGGCTGAGAACGAATTTCTGCGTTAACCAAATTCATATCAAAATCTAATTCACCATCAATTTCGCCATTTAAAATCATGACGTCTCGCAAAGTGTATTTTAAATTTGGCATCAATTTAAATAAACGAATTTTAGATGGTAACATAACAGCATCATCAAAAGCGCCCGGTTCTGGAGATAACAAAGACAATATATTTATTCTTTCTAGAGGATCATTATCATCATCAGGATCTAATCTTGGATAGAGGTCCTCCCAACATTCATTAATCAACCAATGGATTAAATCTAATCCATTAGCTAGACCTTCAAAGCCGTTAATCAAAGTCTCTGCAACACAAAGATAGGACGCTACTCTTAAATCTCTTGTCTTTTTCCATAATTCAAGACAGTTCTTCTTTAATTTTCGCCAGTCTGGCGCATTATCTTCATCATGTTTTACTAAATTTTCCAAATCCAAATATAGAGCATCATACTCCATATTTTCTCCAGTTTTATTATCAGCACTTAATACTTGTTTTAAATCATCAAATTCAGACAATTTGCACCTACTAAAAAAATTAAAAAATTCTGGAATAGATATTATCAAATAAAATCAAATATTAAAAGCAAAAAATCACATTTACGACTACTTTTTGCTGATATAATTTAAAATTTTGATATAGGTGAATTCAATAGGAATACCACTCTAAGTATATTTTATTTAAAAATGACCCCACTGTTTGTTAAAATCCAACAAACAATAAATAACAAAAATCTTATCCGAATGTTCTTTAAACAAGAGATTAATTATTCGTTTAATGATTTGCTATTCTAATGTCTGAACATTCCAAATTAATTTTGTTCCTTTTACAACCTTTATCAATTTTTCCTTATTAGACAATATAATATTCATAACAGGATGATTATAAAAAGATGCCCCCAAAAGGCTTTTAACTATTTCTGAATCATAGTCCATTTTAACAAATTCAAATTTATTGTTTTCAACTTGGTGTTTTTTCACAAAATAATTTATTGAAAAATCATTGAGCTTACAAGCAAAGCAATCTTTTTTATGGACACTAATTATAACTTTTTTATCACTAGTTAATATTGCCTCATCAAAGTTATTTGCATTATCAAATTTAAGCAAATTCAGCCCCACACAGAGAAGCAAACCTAGTGCTAAAGCAATATGTTTATCTTTTAATTTAAAACAAGCTACAACAATAACAATATTTACAATTAAAGCACTTAGTCCAATAGCAATATTTGTTCTGATTATAATTAAACAAATGTAATTAATTATCATAAAAATCAAAGGATAAAGAACCATTTTTCTTAAAATAGAACTCGATTTATTTGAAATTTTTGCAGTTACTGGAACCAAGAAAACAAAACACAAACCTATAACAAAAGGAATTATTAAAGATAACCCGTATAGAAGGATATTATCCTGTAAAATATCGTATATATAATCATACAAAAATACTTGAGGATCAATTAAAACCAAACATGCAAACAAAATTCCAAAATAAAAACCTGTTTTTTGGAAACTAGCTGTCCATTCATTTTGATTAACGTGATTAATAAATTTGACGAAATAAATTAAAAACAGCAAAGTTAAAGTCATAAAGATATTAATAACACCAATATTCAAGAACAGCATATCTTTTAGTTGAGGCACATAGCACAAGAACAGACCTAAAGGAAATGCAATTTTTAAACTATCAAATAGTCCATTAAAAAAGTTTTCTGAATTTTCTGATGAATTAGATAATTTTATAAAAAACAACGATAAAATAAATAACGAAAATGGCGTAATTAATACGAAAGGAATTCCTAAAATAACTATTTTCATAAAATTAATTAAATTAAATTTTTCCTTATACTTAAACACATCTACCAGTTCAGCTTTTACATCTACTTTCGATGTTAGTTTTTGATGTTCAAAGTATAATGCAAAGTCTAAACCTTTTGATAGGTCTATATCATCGTAATTTAAAATTGTATATCTATACAATAATTTATTATTTTTCATAGAAATTACAGGTTTACCAAATTTCAATTGTAAATCATCAATAATATAAAGGTTAACTTTACGCTTTATAGTATTATCGTTTTCAATAAGAATATAGAGGCTTTTATCACTTTTACTAATTTTAGATGTAATTAGCTTAATTTTTGAATTATTATTTTCTGGAACCTTAACATATTCTTGCTGAATCATAGAACAAGTTGTTGGTTGAAATGATGTTATATAAGGAGTGTAATTTATATTTGGCAAATCTTCTGAAAAACATTCCTCATCTTTACAAAAAGTAAAATTAAAACTAGGATCAATTAAAACCTCTTTTGCTTTACTTAATATTTTCCCTTTAAAAGGAATTATAAATTCTCCAGTATAACCTACAAACTTACCTTCCCTTATATAATTAGGCATAGGATAGTACATTTTTTGCAAAGCATAATTTTTTGATTTTGATAAATCTATATCAACCCACTTATCATCATTAGACTTTAGATAGTACCCATCATTTAATTTTAAATATATTCCAGAAAAGAATTCTTCTTGTTTATCATCTAATAAAGAACATGATATAATTTGAATATCTCCAAATTTTCCACGTATTATGTTAGAATATCCTTTATTTGAAGACAATTCATGAAAATATTCTTTAATCGGATGACCTTCAGGTACAACATTTTTAATATTTTTCCAAGTTTTTATATCTTTTTTATCAACATAGATATTGTCTTTATCGGGATGAACACTCTCAATTTGTTTGTTAATAAAAGCTACTTCTAAATCAATATAGTCATCTATATCTTCAGCTTGTTTTGAAAGCTTTGCTAACAGTTTTGTAATTTTATTATCTCTTACCTCATCAATTTTAACAATTTCATTTAAAATTTCACCATCTGTCGCACCTACAGCTTTATTCTTCTTGTAAAATTCTCTTAAAAATGAAAGTTTTTCTTTTTTTGGCAAAGCTTTATATATAGCCAAATCTCCGTAAGTCATAGGAATTACTTCGGCATTACTTTTAACACTTGTAAGCAAAATTACAAAGAAAGACACTATAGAAACCAAAAAGCGCATTACAAACCTCTTATACCGACTTTAATTGATATAAGATTACTATTTTACATCAAATAAAAAAAGAAAAATTTTTTTAACAGCTTTTTTCTAAAAAATATATTTATTGTTAATAACTTTAATCTAAAATGAAACAAATTAAGGAGATTAATATGTTTTCATTAACAGGACAATTTTTAGTTGCTATGCCAGGAATGGTAGATCCTGTATTTTCTAAGAAAGTAATATACATTTGTCTACACAATGAAAATGGTGCAATGGGATTAGTTATTAACAAAATAATTCCAGAATTTACATTTAAAGATTTAGCTTCCCAATTAAAATTATTAGATTTGCCCGAGAAAAAAGATATAAATATTCTAAGTGGAGGTCCTATGGATCCAACAAGAGGTTTTGTATTACATACTCCTGAATACAAAAGCAAAGGAACTCTTGCTATTGACAGTAATTATTCATTTTCTTTTACAACAGGTGTAATTCAAGACATTGCATATAACAAAGGTCCTGAGAAATATCTAATTATTTTAGGCTATACAGGTTGGGGTAAAGGACAATTAGAACAAGAGTTAAAAAGTAATTCTTGGCTTCCAATTCCGGCAACAACAGATATTTTATTTGATCAACCTATTGATTGTAAATGGGCCGCAGCCTTGAACTCTCAAGGCATTTCTCCATATTTAGTATCAAACACACAATCGGAAGTTTAATCTAATCTTACCTTTACAGAATTAGCGTGGGCACCTAATCCCTCAGCATTTCCCAAAAGAACTGCAGCATTGCCAATTTGTTTTAAAGCTTTTTTAGAACATTTTAACAAAGTCGTTCTCTTCATAAAAGTCTGAACACCTAATCCTGATGAGAACTTAGCACTTCTAGCTGTTGGCAATACATGATTTGGTCCTCCAACATAATCACCTATAGCTTCAGGGGTTAAATCTCCTAAGAAAATAGCTCCAGCATTATGAATATATCTGCTTAATTCTTCAGGTTCTTTTACAACTAATTCTAAGTGTTCAGGAGCTACTTGATCTACTAGATATCCAGCATCTTTCATGACATCA
Source organism: Alphaproteobacteria bacterium (assembly GCA_024407875.1). Classification (GTDB taxonomy): domain Bacteria; phylum Pseudomonadota; class Alphaproteobacteria; order CAAGCB01; family CAG-977; genus UBA2903. The sequence continues at coordinate 34,929 of JAKSVT010000007.1, read as the reverse complement.
TCAACAAAGAAAACTGCCCCATTATTTTCCCAAGCCGCTTTTGCTATATCTTTGCGTTCTAGTTTTTCTAATTGAGCCTCAACTTCAGCATTTATATTTTCAAATATTTCTTTACTATCAGTTACAAGAATAGATTGTGCTGAAGCATCATGTTCAGATTGACTTAACAAGTCTGCAGCCAACCATTTTAAATTTGCAGTTTTGTCAGCAACAACCATAATTTCTGAAGGTCCAGCAATCATATCAATACCAACTCTACCAAAAACTTGTCTTTTTGCTGCTGCAACATAAGCATTTCCTGGTCCTGTAATTAAATCTACCTTATCAATGCTTTCTGTACCATAAGCTAAAGCAGCAATAGCTTGAGCCCCACCAACTTTATAAATTTCATCAACGCCAACACAATCTGCCGCTGCTAAGACTAAAGGATTTAATTGACCATTTGGAGAAGGAACGACCATAACAATACGTTTTACACCAGCGACTTTAGCAGGAACAGCATTCATTAATACTGATGATGGATATGCAGCTGTACCACCAGGAACATATAGCCCAACAGATTGAACAGGTGTCCAACGCCACCCCAACAACATATCATTTTCATCTTGATAAACTTTATTTTCTGGCATTTGACCGTTATGAAAAGCTTCAATTCTTTCAGCAGCCAAATATAAAGCATCTAAAACATCTTTATCACATTGCTTTATTGCATTATCTATTTCTTCTCTAGATACTTTTACAGTATCCTTGTTTAAATCAAGCTTATCGAACTTTTTTGTGTATTCAAAAAGAGCTTTATCTCCATTATCTCTAACATCATTTATAATATTAGAAACAACATCTGAAACATCTTTTTCATTTTCTCTCTTTTTTGATAAAAAAGCTTTGAATTCTTTATCAAAATTTTCACTATTTACATTCACAAAAAAAGTCATCTTATTTTCCTTTAATATCACTATAAAGTTGATTTAAATAGATCTATATAATCTTTCATTACTTTTGGAGAAGCTTTTAAGAAACTTCTATTTACAATTAGTTTAGCTGAAACATCCATAATATGTTCAAGTTCTATTAAACCATTTGCTTTTAAAGTTGCTCCTGAAGATACGACATCAACAATTCTATGGCATAAACCAACCGTTGGTGCTAATTCCATAGCTCCTGATAATTTTACACATTCAACTTGAATGCCTTTTTGTTGATAGTAATTCATTGTTATATTAGGATATTTTGTTGCTATTCTAATATGCCCTATTTTTTCAAATTCACTTTTTTCATTAAAATCAACAGGAGCTGCCACAGCCATATGACATTTACCAACATTGAAATCTATTGGAGAGTAAATTTCTGAATATTTAAACTCTTCTAAAACATCATCTCCACATACACCTATCTGGGCAGCACCAAAAGCAACAAATGTTGCGACATCGAAACTACGTACACGAATAATCTCAACATTACTTTTATTTGTTTTAAATCTTAATAATCTTGAATCCTTGTCGAAAAAAGCGCTTTCTGGAATAATATTAGCCTTTTCAAAAAAAGGCATAATTTCATCCAAAATCCTACCCTTTGGCAAAGCTATTATAATATTTGGCTTTGTTTCATTATTAATCATAAGTAACGCCTATTATTAATCTGTAAGTCTTTCTATATGAGCACCACAAGCTGTAAGTTTTTCTTCTAAATGTTCATAACCACGATCCAAATGATATACTCTGTTAATAATTGTCGTGCCAGTCGCAACTAAACCTGCTAAAACTAAACACATTGAAGCTCTTAAATCTGTAGCCATAACTTCAGCACCAGATAGTTTTGGAACACCTCTAACAATAGCTGAAGATGGACCATGAACATTAATATTTGCTCCCATTCTTGCGAGTTCTGGCACATGCATAAATCTATTTTCGAAAATTGTTTCTGTAATTAAAGAAGCTCCCCCTGCTGTAGCTAGTAATGCAGTTAATTGAGCCTGAACATCTGTTGGGAAACCTGGATAAGGTTCTGTCATAACATCAGTACCAATTAAATATGCATCTTGAGCATCAGCTATAAAGCCGTCTTCAGTTTCAATCATGTTAACACCACAATCAACCAAAATACGAACAACAGCTGTTAAATCTTTTAAATTAGCATTTTTAAACTCAATACGACCTCTTGTTATTGCTGCGGCAATTGCATAAGAAGCTGCCTCAATTCTATCTGCTATAACTTTGTGAGTTGCTCCATGCAATTTTTCTTTTCCATTAATTACAAGTGTATTTGTACCAATACCTGTAATATCAGCTCCCATTTTAACTAAACATTCGGCTAAATCGGAAATTTCAGGTTCACAAGCAGCATTACGCAAAATAGTTTGCCCTTTTGCAAGCGTTGCTGCCATAAGAATATTTTCTGTACCACCTACAGTTACCTTTGGGAAAGTAATATCTGCACCATTTAAATGTCCATCTTTTGCATGAGCTACTATATAACCTTCCTTAATTTGAATTTCAGCTCCCATTTTTTCTAAGGCAGCTAAATGAATATCAACAGGTCTTGCTCCAATTGCGCATCCACCAGGCAAAGAAACTTTAGCTCTACCATATCTAGCAGTTAAAGGGCCTAAAACCAAAACAGAAGCTCTCATTTTACGAACTATGTCATAAGGAGCCTTTAAATTAAAGATGTTTGAACCATCAAATTGAAATGTCCCTCTATCTTCATCCGTCATAGTTAACTTTACGCCATGTCCAGCTAACAATTGAGCCATTGTCATAATATCAGCTAAATGAGGTAAATTAGTAAGCGTTAGAACTTCATCAGTTAAAAGAGCCGATGCCATTAATGGTAAAGCTGCATTTTTAGCTCCACTAATTGAAATAGTTCCATGTAAAGGATATCCGCCTTCTATTTTAATACGATCCATAATCTGTTATCCTTAATTAAATCAGTTATTTTCAGAACTTTCTTTTTTATTTTTTAATTCTTCTTTTAGTTTTTCTCTGTCTGCTAACTGTTTTTTTCTTAAAATCAAATTCTTTTTAAGCATTTGAGCTTGTTTTTCAAATTTTTCGTCTTTACTTGTCATAATTTTACTCTTCAACAGGTAAGAAACCTAATTCTCTGCTACGCATATCTGATGTCTCATAAGTTCCCAAAATTTGACATTCTAATGTCTTTTCTTTCAGTTCACTTAATATAGCTCTTCCTTTTTCATCAAATTGATTCATTGCAACATCAACATAGAAAACAGGCTCTGAATGATATGTTCCGGTCATATAAGTTTCTAATTTCGTCATATTAATATTATATTTTTTAAATATTTGCAATGCTTCTACTAAAGCACCTGCTTTATGCATTGTTCTAAACAACAATGTTGTAATTAAAGGCTTATTAGACAATTCTTCTGGATTTAAAGCTGTTTTTCTTAAGAATAAAAAGCGAGTTGTATTATTTTTTAAATCCTCAATATTTTCCTTTAATATTGTCATATTATATCTTTCTGCACCTTTAGGAGCAATAACAGCAACATTTGGTGTCATTTCTCTAGCTAAATCACGTGCAGAACCTGCTGTATCCCACCATTCTTTTTTACGAGCATTAGGAAGTTCTTTTTCCAAAAACTTATTGCATTGTAATAAGCCTTGTGGATGAGATCTTACTTCTATAATGTGATTAGCAAATTTAGAAATTTCGATATCTGTTAATGGTGTTTTTTTCCATTCCAAAAGTTCTTCTTCTGTTAAATTTTGAGGAGGAATTCCTTTAACGAACTTTGTAGGCATCATTAAACAATGATGAATTGGTAAAAAAGCTTCACCAATAATAGATAAATTTGCTTCTGGTAAAATACCATAAACTTCAGCCACACGACCTGCTGTTGAATTTTCAACAGGAATAACAGCTACATCAGCCTCATCATTGCAAACGGCATTTATTGCATCAGAAAAAGATAAACAACTGCGATGGACATCGTTTGGAAAATATTTTTCGCATACCATAGATGAAAAGCATCCAATAATTCCTTGATAAGTAATTCTCATTAGTTCACCTTTTTACCTTTTAACAATATTTTTTCATTTTCTGGTTGAGCTTGACCATACTCAACAACTTCTCTTCGAATTTGTCTTGTTCTCTCAAACCACTTTAACAATGAATCGCTATCCTTATATCTAATTGCTTTTTGAAGCATAGTCAAATCTTCATTGAACCTTTGACAACATTCTAATACTGCTTCTGTGTTATTAAAGAAAATATCTCTCCACATAACAGGGTCAGAACCTGCAATTCTCGTAAAATCTCTAAAACCTCCTGCTGCATATTTTAAAACATCATGGCCGGAGTTTTCTTCTAAATCTGCTGCTGTACCTACAATTGTATACGCTATTAAGTGTGGCAAATGGGACATTAAAGCCATAACCATATCATGTCTTTTAGGGTCCATAATTTCGACTCGCATCCCTGCAATTTTCCACATTTCACATACCAAATCTAATGAATTTTTATATTCATTATCTTTTCTATCTAATGGCGTAATAATACACCACCTGTTTTCAAAAAGTTCGGCAAAACCATTTTCTGGACCAGATTTTTCGGTACCTGCAATAGGATGAGCTGGAATAAAATGAATATTATTAGAAACCTTTATACTAGCAATTGAACCTTTAACAGAGCCTACATCCGTTAAAATAGCTCCCTTTTTCATAAATCCTTCAATATCAGGAATAATTTTAATTATAGAACTAACTGGCGTTGCAATAATAACAATATCACTATCTTTTACGGCTTCTTTTGCTTCAAAAAAAACTTCATCAGCTAAATTTAAACTTAAAATTTTATCTTTGGTTTCAGGATTTCTTGTAACTGCAATTATTTTATTACATAAATTATTATTTTTTAAAACTCTAGCTAAAGAAGATCCTATCAGCCCCATACCAATAAAAGTAACTTTGTCAAATAAACAACTCATATTAAATCTTTCGTTAAAACTCTCGACTGTTAACTAAAATGATATTATACTTCTAAATATTTAGTTTGAAAGATAAAGTTATGAATTTTTCCACATTAATATTAATTTGTTCAGTTTTTTATTTTTGCATTCCTCTTTTTGCTCGAAGATATGGCAAATTTATGCCTGCTGATGCAGGAACTGCTTTTGTTAAATCTTTTCATTTTCCAAAATTTTCAAAAGCTAAAGATGAAAAACGCCAAAAATTAAGAAAGAAATTATGGTCAAAGCTTATAGTAAACTGCTTTATTTCGTGCATTATAGGAACAATTACAGTTCTTTTAACAAACTATTTTTGTCCTAATTATCCATTCATTACATTTTTAATTTTGATGTTAGCATTAATGTCAGCAATTGATGAAAAATTCAGTATTTTACCTGATGTATTAACTGTTCCTTCAATAATTTTAGGTTTTTTTGCTGCAACTTATCAATTATCAGGCATATCACCTGAAGCATCAATTATTGGAGCAATATGTGGCTACATTATTCCTATGATAACAAGTGCTTTAACTCACTCATTTTTACCCGAAAAACTTGGCGGTGGCGATGTTAAGTTATTAGCAGGTATAGGATCTTGGTTTGGAATAACTGGTTTAGTTTTTGTTATTATCGTTTCAATAATTCCTTTTGCCATTAGTTTATACATAAAACGAAGTAGAGAAGGTTCTTATGGCTTAAGTGTTTATATTACAGTTATTTTATATATTACATTAACTTCTTTTGATAACATACGAATTTTATTAAATAATTTAATTCAATAAAACTTAAAAATTTCAAAAAAAATCTCCACTTTTTATAGTGGAGTTTTTTATAAAAACGAAAAGAAAAACTATTATTTGTTAATATCTTTTCTAATATTTTTCATCATATATAGAGTTAAATAAAATGTAGCAACAAACAAAAGTGAATATAAAATGCCACTTAATGTCCTACCATAAATAAATTCACCACTTAAAAACAAAATTGAGTAAATCATTACTGTTCCACAAAAAGCAGCAAAAACAGATTTTTTTAACAGGCTTTTCTTAGATACTTCAACATCAATATTCTCTTCCTTTGCTAATTTAATTACATAATTCCATCCGTATCCAGCAGGTTTTGTTTTTTTATAAAACTTTATCAATGTATCTTTATCAGTTTTAGGTCCCAAATATGCAGCTACAACCCAGCATATTGTTACAAGAATTGTTTGTAAAACTAAAGAAAACGCCCAAGAAATCTCAACATTTGGGAAAATGTGCTGATGAACAAAAGTAAAATAAATAGAGAAAACAAAAGCACTAATCATAGCAATTAATTCCGATAAAGCGTTTATACGCCACCAGAACCATCTAAGCATAAAGATTAAGCCTGTCCCTGCACCAAATGATAACAAAAATTGAAATACATCTAATGCATTGTTTAAAAACAAAGAAAAAACAGCACTTAATACAGCAATAACAACAGTTACAAACCTTCCAACAAAAACTTGTTTTTTTGAAGATGCTGCTGGATTTATAAACCTAACATATAAATCATTTACGAAATATCCTGATGATAAATTCAATAAAGTAGATAATGTCGAAACATACGCTGCAACCATCGACGTTATAACTAAGCCTAACCATCCATGAGGAATTTTATTTATCATTAAAGAATATGCTACATCTGCTCCAATTTGATGTTCAGGAACAACTCCTTTTAATGCCAAAACTAGAGCTTCATGATTTGGATACAACACCAAAGAAGCCAAAGCCACCAACATCCAAGGCCACGGACGAATGCTATAATGTAATATATTAAAGAACAAAGTTGCCTTTACTGCGTGATTTTCGTCTTTTGCTGCTAACATTCTTTGTGCAACAAAACTTCCACCTCCCGGTTCAGCTCCAGCATACCACACACTCCACCAAACCAAAGAAATAGGAATTAAAAACATCGATATAAAATCAGAGACGGATCCAAAACTAACTATTCCCATCTTATTGACATTTTCTGGACTTTGAGCTAGTTTTTGAATCATCGTTGACAATCCACCAATTTCTGGCAAATTGACAACAAAAATTGCTGATACAACAGATGCTATCATAGCTAGGACAAATAACAGCATATCACTTAACAAAACGCCCTTTAATCCACCAGCTGCAGAAAAAGCTGTTGTAATTCCCATTGCAATAACAATTGTCAATATCGGAGAAAAATTTAAAACGACACCACATACTTTAATTAAGGCCAATGTAATGTTAGCTATAGAAATAATCGTAAAGAATAATCCTATAAAAACTGTACGAAATTTTCTTAAAAATGTAGCCAATTTTCCTGAATATCTAAGTTCATAAAATTCTATATCTGTTAATACTTCACTTCTTCTCCACAAATTTGCATACAAGAAAACAGTAAGCATTCCACCAGGAAGCATCGCCCACCAACTCCAATTTGAGCTAACCCCTCCTGTTCTAACTAAATTTGTAACTAAATTAGGTGTATCTACACTAAATGTAGTCGCTACCATTGAAAAGCCTAAAAGCCACCAAGGCATTGATCTACCACCTAAAAAGAATTCTTCTTTATTTTTACCAGAAGAATGAGTAGTTGAAAAACCTATAATAAACGTAATTACCAAAAAGGAAACTATAATCCCTATATCAATTGGATTTAAATTCATAATTTATTCTCATTTATAAAAATTATTCTTCTTCATCGAGCTCATCGAAAACTGTTATTTTTTCAAATACTAAAGGCTCTTCAGGTTTTTCCTCAGCATCTTCTTTTACTTCTTCAGTCGTTTTTTCTTTATTATTCAAGTCCTCAATTAAATCATCAAACCAGTTTTCTTTCTTTTCTAACTCGCTTTCTACATCTTTTAAAGATAACTCTGCTCGTTTTAAATTGCGCTGAGTAATATCTGCCATTTTTTCAGCGCCTTCATTCTCATATACAGATAATGCATTAGAAAAGGCCTCAACAGCTCTTCTTAATAGACTTGGATTTTGATTTTCTCTATCAGACAATAAAAACAACGCTGAAGCTAAGTTATTCGAAGCTCTTGCCCAAAGTAATGGATATTTTTCTTTATCAATTAAGTTAATTTCCATCTCATATAATTCAATAGATTTACTTAACAATATAGTTTTTGAGCTATATGAAGAAAATATTTGCATTGTTTTAGCAAGGCCATTTACAGCATCGGCCCATTTTTCAACATCTTTATAAACTCTTAAAACTGTCAAAGCGTCTCTATATGACTGCATAGCATCAGCAAAATCAGTGCCCTTACCTGAATAACTTGCAATTTGTTGTCTAACTTTTCCAACTCTTAGGTTTAAATCGCCATACAAATCAGGTTGTTTATGTCTTGAAACTGTTTTTAATGCAGCACTAAAACAATGTTCAGCTTCTATATAATTTTCAACATTTTGATTTTGTTCAGCATTTAATTGACACATTAACCCCAATTGACGTCTAGCAAAAACATATTCTGACGTAAATATAGGTAACTTATCTATAGCTTTTTTATAAACTTTATAAGCTTCATCATATTTGTTTTCAATCCAGCCATAAATTGTTAGCATTGACAAAATATTTGCATAAACAACCATATTAACAGCAGCATCTTCAGGGTTTAACCCAACCAAAGGTTCTCCAGCATACGAAGAAATCTCTTTTACTGAATTTGGCAAATAAAATCTAACTATTTGTTCAGCTTCTAATCTTGTTGGATTAATAACGCTTACAGTAAAAGCTTTTAACAAAGCATTGCATTTATCATCCATATCTACAGGCAAGAAAAATCTCGTATAGAACTTTTCTTTGTTATTGTAAGTTGGATTTACTAAGTAAATTTCCAATATTCTTCCTGCATTATCTAATGTTGCATACATACCGAAATCAGCTTCATGCATCTCCAACCATGATTGCATTTGTAATGAAGCTCTTGAATAGCTTGGATCTGAAATGTATTTATCTACTATTTTTACCTGTAAATTCGGAACTTGTCTTAAAATGCTATAAATGTGATTTACAATATCTCCATTGATATCTCTTTCAATTGAAGCTAACAAAAGAACCGGACCGTAAGTTACATTTTCCTTTTTGCTACCATCTCTAAACCATCTAGCTAAAGTTGGATTCTTTATTTCGGTTTTAAAATGCTGTGGTTTTAAATCAACAATTGTATTTGGCGCAGGAGCTATAGAAAATTTCTCATTTACTTTTACTAACGGACTATTATTTGAACTTACTATTGGCTTATTGCTATTAGAATCAGAATCCGAAAAATCAAATGAATTATCCTCTATTTTATCCTCAGATCTTCCTAATCCTCTTCTAGGCGGTCTTGCTCCATCTCTTCCTGACCTAATAGGCCTTGGTCTACGTTCAGGCTCAGCCTTTGTTTCGATATCAAAATTAAAATCATCTAAAGCACTTTCCTGAACATTTTCATTCTTTTTTGAAGGAGCTAATTGGCCATGTTGTTCAAGTTCTGAAATATACTCTCTGGTTGGTTGTTCTATAACTAAAGTTGTAGACTTTGCACGAGCAGAATATCCATATACACCACTTAAAGCATCTTCATTACCAAAAGATTCATCTTTATCAACGGTTCTTATTACAACCTCTTTACCATTTTTTATGGTAAATAGTTCTACTTGCCCCATTATTAGGTTATAAACGTATTGACAAGGCTTGCCCTGATTAAATAAAATCTGGCCTGCAGAAAATCTTTTTTCTTTTTTGGACATCTTACCCTCTATCATGATATACTTGTGCGAAAATCATTTTAATTAATTTATAAAGGAAACTCTATGAAAAATTTACTTATACCTGAAATAAAATTAAAACAAGGCGCAAATCGTCGTATAAAATCAGGTTCTCCTTGGGTTTATTCTAACGAAATTGATATGACTCAAGAAACAAAACAAATACCATCAGGAACAATCGTAAAGCTTTTTGATGCTCAAAATACATTTATGGGCGTTGGCTCTTTTAATATGCATTCTTTAATTGCATTTAGAAAATTTGCTGGTGATATTCAAACAGAAATAAATGAAGATTTTATAGTAAAAAAATTAAACAAAGCTCTTTTTGTTAGAAACGCTTTGATTAATTCTCCTTTTTATAGATTAATTCACTCTGAAGCTGATGGACTTCCTGGATTAATTGTAGACAGATTTGATGATATTATAGCTGTCCAAATAAACACAGCTGGTATGGAATTATTAAAGACGCAAATCGTTAACGCTTTAGATAAAGTTTTAAATCCAAAATGTATTGTTTTAAGAGCAGAAAGCAATGCTAGAGCTTTAGAAGGATTGGAACCTTTATATGAAGTTGTAAAAGGAAATTTACCTGACGTTGTCCCTGTTAGAGAAAACGGAATTTATTTCTTTGCTGATTTAAAAGATGGACAAAAGACAGGCTGGTTCTACGACCAAAGAGAAAACAGATCTTTTATTGGCAAATTAGCTCCAAACAAAAGATGCGTTGATTTTTACACTTATGCAGGAGGCTTTGCTTTACATACAGCAATAGGAAGAGCAAAAGAAGTTATTGGAATCGACCGTTCTGAAACAGCTCTTAATTTAGCAAAGTTAGCAGCAGAAAAGAACAATGTAACTGACAAAGTTTCTTGGATAAAAGACAATTCCTTTGATGTTTTAGAAAATTTCTATCAAGACAAAGAAAAATTTGGTGTAGTAATTTGCGATCCTCCTGCTTTTGCTAAGAACAAAAAAGATATTCAAGCAGGATTAAGAGGCTATAGAAAGATGGCTCATTTAGCAGCACGAATTGTTGAACATGATGGATTTTTAGCTTTAGGATCATGCTCACACCATGTAAAGCCTGACGAATTTTTCGAAGAATGTTCAAGAGGAATAATAGAAGCTGGAAAAACAGGAAAATTAATATATCAAGCAGGAGCTGGCCCTGACCACCCTGTTCATCCACAATTACCAGAAACAGCTTATTTAAAAATGTTAGTTTATCAACTAGACTAATTTAGTTTTAAGGAAATCATTATGGATATTGATCAAAACACTGCGAATCTTTTGTTTAATGAATTGTCAATTGACGAAGCAACAAAAATTACAACTAATACATTACAAAAATTAGATGATGGGGAGCTTTTCCTTGAATATTCTATTAGTGAGCACTTATACCTTGATCAAAACATAATAAAAAGTTCTTCTTACAATATTGACAAAGGTTTTTGTCTTCGTGGCATTAGTGACGACAAATCTATTACTGCTATATCTGATAATATAACTAAAAAGAGCTTATTAGACGCTAGTGAAAATTTAAAACCTCTAACGTCTAACAGTCCTAAATTTTTACCAAAATTATTAGACAAACACGACCTGTATACAAAAGAAAATCCTTTTGAAAACATAGACTTCGATAAAAAAGTTAAACTGCTTTATGAAATAAACGATTACGTTAGAAAGCAGAACAACAAAGTGTCTCAAGCCTCTATTTCTTTGTCTGGTGGTTGGAAAGTTATTTATATTATTAGAGCTGATGGTTTTAAAACTTTTGACATTAGGCCTCAAGTAAATTTAAGAGTAAATGTTGTATCCAAAAATAATAATGAATCGTATTCAGGATCTTCTGGTTTAGGAGGCCGATATGAATACGAAAAATTATTACAAGAAAGCAATTGGAAACATATATCCGATGAAGCTGTAAGACTTTCTTTAATGGGTTTCGATGCTAAAAAAGCTCCTATTGGAGAAATGCCTGTTGTTCTTGGTAACAGTTTCAGTGGTGTTTTATTACATGAAGCTGTTGGCCATGGACTAGAAGGAGACTTTAATAGAAAAGGAACTTCTGTATTTTCAAACAAAATCGGAGAGCAAGTAACAGCAAAAGGCATTACAATTGTTGACGATGGTACTATTAATTCATTGAGAGGTTCTATAAATATAGATGACGAAGGAACTCCATCATCAAGAACTGTTCTAATCGAAGATGGCATTTTAAAGAACTATATGACAGATCGTATAAATGCTAAATTAATGAACAAGCCTTTAACAGGCAATGGCAGAAGAACATCATATAAATATTCTCCTGTCGTCAGAATGACAAATACATTTATGGAAAATGGAGACAAAAATCCTGAAGAAATAATAAGTTCTGTAAAAAATGGTATTTATGCCAAATCATTCCATGGTGGTCAAGTTGATATTACATCAGGTAAATTTGTATTTACAACCGCTGAAGCTTATTTGATTGAAAATGGTAAAATAACAGCTCCTATTAAAGATGCTACTTTAATAGGAAGTGGAATTGAAGTTATGAATAATGTCGATATGATTGGTAATGATTTATGCTTAGATCCTGGAATTGGTTCTTGTGGGAAAGCTGGACAAATGGTTCCTGTAGGAGTTGGACAACCAACAATTAGAATTAAAAAGATTACTGTTGGCGGTTCGAAATAATGAAATTTTTCCAAAAATTTGAATATCCTATTGTTATTTTAATGGCTTTGGCTGTTCAAATAATGTGCCTATGCTTCTTTAACAGCAGATATGTTGATACAGATAACTATACTCATGCTATTAGAGTTTTAGATTTATTGACTAATCATAAATGGTTGGAAAACATTTACACACATACTAATTACCCTTTTGGTGAAATACTTCATTTTACCAGATTACCTGATATATTTTGGATTATTGCTTCATTACCATTATTTTTAATTTATCCTCTTAAAGAAGCCGTTTTTTATGGCGGAGCCTCATTACAAACACTTCTTTTGATATTATCTGCAATCAGTATTATTTGGTCATTAAAATCAACAGTTCCTTTATTATATAGATTTTTAGCTCTTGTATTTTATTTAATTCAGCCTGCAATCATAGAAACGTATTTAATATCAAAACCTGATCATCATTCTTTAACTACCCTATTTGCAATTATTACAATAGGAGGTTTAATTAAAGCTCTTGATAACAGCAAATATTCTATAATAGCCGGCATATCAGCATCTTTAGGCTTATGGGCATCAATAGAAGGATTATTCCTTACATACATAATGTTAATACCTTTATTGCTATTATGGTGTTATAAAAAACTAGATTTACAAATAATAACTAAATTTATTTATTCTTTTACAATAGGCAATTTTGTATTTCTTTGTTGTAATTATCCTTATAAAGGTTTTTTCTACCCTGATAATAACAGACTCTCCTTTCTATATGTTACAATCTCAATATTCACATCTGTAGTTTTATTTGTCTGTGATTTTATTGAAAAGAACTATAATATTTCTAAGATATTGTATCGTATTCTTTTAATCTTTGTTTTATCTTTAACATCAGTAATTACATTATTCTTCATTTATGACCCGCAACAAATACTTGAGCCTTGGTTTCCTGAATTTTTAAACAAATATTGGCTAAGATTTGTTATAGAAATGCAACCAGCATTAAGAAAACAAGAAACCGTTCAATCTTGTTTAATTCCACCATTTATCTCATTATTATTATCATTATTTGTTTATAAAAAAGCTGATCAAAAGCAAAAAAAGATTTTATTCATATGCTTTATCCCTTTACTCGCTTTTACAATTCAGACTTGCTACACCATTCGTTTTAGTAGATTAGCTAGTACATTTATGTTTGTACCATTTGTTCTATCATTGAACATTTTATTTAAATCAAAAAATATTTCTGAATATATAACAAAAAGAATTTATAAAAATACTATTATTATTTGCTACTTCCTTGCTATAAATCTTATATTCTTTAGTTCCTATAAAGTCCTTTTTATAGGAATACAAAATTCTTTATATGACAGAGTAGAAAGAATTATCCCTGCTTTATCAAAAAAAGAAGGTTCTTTATTAATTCAAACAACTTTTGCTCCTGATGCAATTTGGAGAACTGGTAAAAATGTTGTAACAGCACCATATCATTCAAATATTGAAGGTATGAGCGATGAAATATACTTATTTAACGATTTAAATTTAAAAAATGTAATTTTCTTATTAAAGAAACATCAAGTGTCGACAATTGCTCTATATCTAGCAGAACCTTCTAAGAAAAATTTATTAGCTTTTGACTGGAGAATGCGTGAATATTACAAATTATTTGATCCTGCAAAAAACGTTTTACCGTCAATATTAATTAGAGGAACTGAACTTCCTTGTGGATTTACGGAATATCATCCTATTCCTTTGCCTTGGCTTGTTTATCACGTTGATTTTACAAATTGCCCAAACAATTAGTTAAAAGCAAAATCATTTCTTTTGTGAAGACTTTATTTTAAAAGCTAATTCTTCAGCATTTTTCTGAGCATTTTCGACTTCTTCACTAGTCATTTTATTTAACAAATCTTCTAGATCAGGAGAAACTTTAGTTAAGTCTTGAACATCTGGAAATAAAGCTGATAATCCAACTACTAACCATGCAAAAGCTTCATCGTTATTATCGCCTTTTTTAGCATATATCTCGCCTATTTTTCTAGCAGCGTTAGCATTACCTGACAAACCTGCTACTTTAAGCCATTGCAATGCTTTATTTTCATCTTTATCGACGCCTTTTCCTAGCAAATATATATTGCCTAGCTTTTCTGCACTATATATATTACCAGCTTCAGCAGATTTCTTATAAAGCTCAGCTATTTCTTTTAAATCTTCTTGGGTTTTATTTTCTTTTTTTTCTAAAATTGATGTTAAATTTTCAATACTATCAACATTACCTGTTTTAATAGTTTTTCTTAACCATTCAACATTTTCTTGTTCTTTTAATTTATTAAAGCTATCAACACCTTTATGTTGATAAATTAAATCTAATTGTAGAAAAGCTTCATTAGATCCTAAATTTGCAGCCTTTTCATACCATATTTTTGCTTGATTTAAATCTTTTTGAACACCTTTTCTCCCAAATTGATAAACCTTTCCAAGCTTTAAATTAGCATCAAGATTACCCATCTGTGCTGACTTTTTTAATAAGTCTAAAAAATGGCTCAAGTTTTCTTCAGAATAATTTGCATCGTTTACTTTTTCTGCAATTAAAGCTAATTGATAAACAGCCCTACTATCACCTGCTTGAGCTGAGTGCTCTAGCCATTTTACAGCATCTTCATATTTAGCTTCTTTAGAGAGCATTTCTCCAATCATAGTTGCCGAATTAACATCACCTTCTAAAGCTTTTTTATAAAGCTCTGAATAGCTGGCTGCATAACAAACATTATTGTGTAATAATGCAACAATTGATGAAGCTAATAATAACTTATATTTCATTCTTTAACTTTCTGTTTTACAGCTGTTAAATATTCATCTAAGAACGGCTTAGTCTCAATAATTTGATTCCAATAAGTATCGCCATATTTCAATACATCTATAGTCTCAGGTTTCCACCAATTAGGCATTCCTTCATCAGGAAGTTTAAATGGCATAAACAACTTCATATTCTTAGGAAGCTTTGTAAATTCATCGATAACAACTTGATTAAATAATCTATATTCAAAATCTGTTAAAGAATAAGATAAGTCAGCACCACTTAAATTTGAACCTTCAAAAGAAATATTTCTTAAATCTCTGTGAGAAAAATCAAAATTTCTTAAATCGAGGCCTGATAAATCAATATTATATCCTGTATCATGTTTTATTGAATTATCTACTAAAATACGTAAAGCTAAATCAACATCTGGGGTAAATCCCTTTGGATATGAAAACAAATCATCCTTTAAACTAAATGGGATTTTAGAGCGGACAAACATTGTTAACGCATCAATAGATTCATGATCTAAAACTTTATTTTTGTCAGCTATACAACCTAAAGCACAAACACTCCACATAGTATCTTTTTCATCATCAGATCCATATGCTAAATAAGTCATTGCTTTTACAGCTATATTCTCTTGGCTAACTCTACCTAAGGCTATAGTTTCACAGAATTTTTTAGAGCATTCAAATCTTCTCTTAAACATATTTTTGAATAGTTCTTCATCATAAGATACTGCTTCAAAATCAGGAAAAACATCTGGAGTTTTTGTATTCTCATCAATTTTAATTTTTCTTATTCTATATAAGTTCATATCTTTAACTTTAGATATGTCTGCTTCTGAAAAATCTGCACTTTCTACGTTCGCATGTTCAAATACTATTTTTCCATCAAATGTTGATCCTTTAAAATCGGAATTTTGCAAAGATGCCCATGAAAAGTTCACATTATTGAATATTGCAGAATAAAAATTGCTATAGTTAAACTTTCCTCTTTCAAAGGAACATTTTTTACATTTTAATCTAGAAAAATCTGTTTTGTTTGCAAAAACAGTATCCATAAATACATTATCGAATACAGCATCAAACAAAATAGCTTGGTTCAAATTAATACGAATTGCCAAAGCATCCTGCCAATATGTATTTTGAAGACTTGCATCTGTAAAGTCAGAAAAAGAAAATACAACGTCTCTAAATTGAGCATTATCAAAATTTGTTTGATTAAAATAGTTTTTATCACTAATCGTGTGATCAAAATTAGCAAACTTAAATGAAGCTTTTGACAACACAGCATTTTCTAAGTTTACATTTTTAAATAAAACTTTATCTAATATAGCTTTTTCAAAATTCGTTTCAGCTAAATCTGCATCTATAAATGTAGCTTCCTTAAAGAAAGAATTTGCAAATATTTCATTTTTAAAATTCGACTTTAGAAAATCAATCTTTTCAAAATTTATATGAGTCAAATCAAGAGATTCACAGGCTTGTTCTTTTCCTTTAATTTCTTTTCCTAAAATATCAACACTTAATTGAACGTCATTATTAGGTTTTACGTCATTATTTGTTGGTGTATAGTATTCAACAGGCCATGGATGGCACTTTTGCAAATGCTTTGCTAATTTTTGCTTCATAGAACATACAGTTTCGCCATCTGTTAATTTGTCATTTTCGAAAAGCTTAACCAATGTATTTAGCATATTGGCTTTTGAGCCTTCACAATTTTCAAGACCTTTTACAATCCAAGATGTCCATTTTGCTTCTTCATATGGAATATCATTTACATCTTTTGTTTTTTCTTTAACTACAATAAATTTATTTTCTTTTTTTACAACAGGCTCTTCTTTAACAAACTTTTTTAAATTTTTTATAGGATAAATATGAACAGATACAGGACTTACAGTATCTTCTTCTTTGATTTTTACCTTTTTTCTTTTAACTTTACCCGCTTTATCATAAGGAATAATCATTACTTTAGTTGGTTGTAAAACCATATCAGCGGCTTCATCAACTGTTATTTCTTTTTCCTTATCTACTAAAGAAACTCCGACTTTTGTTTCAATACCTAATGGTTCAGACTGTTCCATACTTTCTAAATTTGAAACAGAACTTTTTAAAGCCCCTGGAACAGTTTCTTCATTAACAGAGGCTTGTAAATTATTTACATGAGCCGTATCTTTCGAAGGTAAAAAATAAACAACAGTATTAGGAGGTAATACTGAAGCTATAGCACTACATGAAAGAATTATACCTGCACAAAATATAATTTTAATTGTTTTTGACATTACGTTCTACCGTTGGATATTGAGCTCTCAACCAATTTGAAATTCCATGTTCTAAGACATATACATTATTAAAGCCTTTTTGAGTTATAGCATTATAAGCATCATAAATTGTTTTTTCATCTCTTAAGCCAATAATGACAATTTTGGTATTCTTAAAATCTGTGAAACTATCTATATTTTCAGACAACTTTAATAAGAATTCTCCATAAGGTAAATTGATAGCATGATCTATATGTCCAAACATATTATAGAATTCATCCCTAGTTCTTATATCAATCATTAATAAATCTTGTTTTTCAGACAATTGTTTGTTTAAGTCGTCTGCAGAAACAAACTTAACATTCTTTCCCCTAACTTTATGATTAAACGCTGGAATTATATGTACAAAAAGAAAATACAAAAAAGCTAAAACACAAAGTAATTGAATAAATTTATTATTCATTAGAGAACTCCCAAAATTAAATCTTTTTTCAAAAACAATTATATAGTATATAATCTCAATTCAAAATACAATATAACCTCTTATTTCATTTTTACAAAGGAACTTTTTATGTCTAATACAGTTACAGTTGTTGGCGGTGGTCTAGCAGGTTGTGAAGCAGCTTGGCAATTAGCTAAAAGAGGCGTAAATGTTATATTACAGGAAATGCGCCCAATAAATACAACTCCAGCTCATAAAACAAACAATTTAGCTGAATTAGTCTGTTCAAACTCTCTTCGTTCAGATGATTTTGAACATAATGCAGTAGGTTTATTACATGAAGAAATGCGTCAATGCGATTCGCTTATAATGCAAGCCGCAGATGCTACAAAAGTTCCTGCTGGTGGAGCACTTGCTGTTGATAGAATTGAATTTTCAAAATTTATTGAAAATAAATTACATTCATTTTCAAACATTACTTTTAAAAATGAAGAATTAACAGAACTTCCAAGTGCTGATAAAGGTTTATATATCATTGCAACAGGCCCATTAACATCTGATGCTTTAGCAAATAAATTAAAAGATATTACAAATGATAATATTCTTCATTTTTTTGATGCCATAGCACCTATAGTCACAGCAGAATCCGTTGATTTATCAAAAGCTTGGAAACAATCACGCTATGACAAAGGTGATGGCGATGATTATATAAATTGCCCATTAACAAAAAAGCAGTATGAAGAATTTGTGGATGACTTAATTAATGGTCAAAAAATTACATTTAAAGATTGGGAAGTAAACACTCCTTATTTTGAAGGATGTCTTCCTATTGAAGTTATGGCTCAAAGAGGAAAAGAAACTTTAGCTTTTGGACCTATGAAACCAATTGGATTAACAGATCCTCATACGAACACTCGTCCATATGCTGTAGTTCAATTAAGAAAAGAGAACAAACAAGGAACTTTATTAAATTTAGTAGGTTTTCAAACAAAACTAACATATGGTGAACAAAAAAGAATTTTTCAAAAAATTCCAGGTTTAGAAAATGCTGAATTTGTAAGATTAGGAGGAATACATAGAAATACATTCTTACAATCCCCTAACCTTTTAGATACTTCTCTTAGATTAAAATTACAAAAAAACATTAGATTTGCTGGGCAAGTAACCGGTTGTGAAGGTTATGTAGAAAGTGCTTCTGTTGGTTTAATGGCCGGTATATTTACTTACTGGGAAAACCAAGGAAAAGAAATTATATTACCTCCTCAAGAAACAGCATTAGGTTCTATGTTAAGACATATTACTATAAATGCTAATGAAGAATGTTTTCAACCAATGAACATAAATTTTGGCTTAATGCCTGCACCTCTCCCTCCTCCTGGAAAGAAAAAGATAAAGGGTATGGACAGAAAGAAAGCTCAAAGTGATGCAGCCTTAGAAGCATTAAAGGCTTGGAAGGAAGCTCTTTAATGAGTGAAATTTCAAAAAAAATAGAGCAATCCAAAACCTCTAAAGAAGAAAATTTCCCTGTTGGATCTAAATTGATTTCTCCTAATTTGAGAAAACATGTAATGTATTTCTATAACTTTGCAAGAACCGCTGATGATATAGCTGATACAGATCAATTATCTTCTCAAGAAAAACTTGATCGTTTAGATGAATTAGAAGCTGTATTATTAGGCAATAAAGAACCTAATGAAGATACTAATTGTGCTTATTTATTAAAACAAAGCTTAGAAGAAACAGGCACAACAAATCAACATGCCCTAGATTTATTAAAAGCCTTTAGAGCAGATTCAATTGGTACTGTTTATAATACATGGATGGATTTAATAGCTTATTGTAGAAATTCCGCTGGCAGTGTTGGCAGATATATGTTGGATTTACATAAAGAAAATCCAAGTACATATTGGCCTTCAGATGCTTTATGTGCAGCTTTACAAATAAACAATCACTTACAAGACTGCAAAGATGATTTATTAACAAGAAATCGTGTTTATATTCCAAAAGACTGGTTTAAGGAATTTGGCATTGATTATGAGGAAATGAGAAAGTCTTCAGAAACAGAAAACTTAAGAAAAGTTTTTAACAAAGTTATAGAAGGTATTGATGGGTTATTAGTGGATGGCTCGTCTTTACCTTTAGTAATGCAAAGCCGTGGTTTAAGAATGGAAATTTGTGTTATTTATAGACTTGCTCAAAAACTCTCTAATAGATTAAAAAAGAATGATATATTAAAAAAGCATGTTGATTTAACAAAAGCTGATTGGTTATTTTCAACTATACACGGTATATTAGATGGGGTTATTAGGAGAAAAATTAAATGCGTAACGAAAAAGCAAAAAATGAAAAAGAAATCGCAGAATTAGTAAAGCAATCTGGATCATCTTTTTATTGGGCTATGCGTTTCTTAAGCAAAGAAAAAAGAAATGCAATGTTTGCTGTATATGCATTTTGTAGAATTATCGATGATATTGCAGACGAACCTGCTCCTATTGAAGAAAAATCAACAAATCTTAAATTTTGGAGAAACGAAATAGATAAAATATATAAAGGTGAAGAACCTGAGCATTTTGTTTCAAAAGATTTAGTCTATTATGTTAAAAAATTTAATCTACCAAAAGAAGAATTTATAGCTTTAATAGATGGCATGGAAATGGATATTCCAGACGGAATGTGCGCTCCAAGTTTTTCAGAATTACAATTATATACCCGTCGAGTTGCTGGAGCTGTAGGAGTTTTATCTGTATATATATTTGGAGATTCATCTCAAGATGCTATTAGATATGCTTTAACTTTAGGAGATGCTGTTCAAATAACAAATATTTTAAGAGATATGCATGAAGATATGGAATTAGGAAGACTTTATATTCCTAATGAATATTTAGAAGATGTTGGCATTAAAATTAATGATAATTCTAAATTAAGCGATATTTTAAACAATAAAAATATTGGTTTAATTAGAGAAAAATTAGCAAATGAAGCTTTTACAAAATTTTCTGAAGCTAATTTCTTATTAAACAAAATCAATAAAAGGGCTATGAAACCTGCTGTAATTATGGGCAATGCTTATTTCTTTATTTTAAAAAAATTAGAAAAACGAGGCTTAGATATTTTATTACCTCGAGTAAGAACCCCTAAATTAGTTTTATTCCTTTCTGCATTAAAAATATCTTTATTTGGTATTTAATAGGAAAATAAAATGGCTTTATACATAATTGGTGCCGGATTATCAGGTTTAAGCACTGCTTATTATGCTTTAAATAAAGGCTATAAAGATATTATTGTTTTTGAAGCATCAAATCATGTTGGTGGAAGATGCTATTCGTTTTTTGATAAGGCTTTTGATACTTATTTAGATAACGGAACACATTTAATTAGCGGGGCAAACAATACATTATTTGAAATATTGAATTCATGTAATTATAAAAGCGATGAACTCATTAATATTGGTAGCAAATTAAGTTATTTTGATAATAATAAGATTTCTAGTATTGATATGAAATTAAAAAATGTCATTCCAAATGCATTTAAATTTTTAAAGTTATATCCTTTATCAATTAAATCTATTTTAAACACTGACAAATCTGAAGCCAATAAATTTTTATATTTTAACACTTGCCTTAAATTATTATTTTCAAAAGATAACAATTTTTATTTAGCTAAAGATAACCTTAGTAAATCAATTATTTTACCTATATATAATTATCTTAAAGATAAAGTAGAATTTAATTTTTCTTGTAATGTAAATAACTATTCTAAAGATTTATTAACAATCAAAAATAAAACATATAAATTAAATTCCTGCGATAAAATTATATGTTCATCACCAAAAATTACTAAGAATTTTGAAACTATAATTAGTATCCATTATAAAACTGATATTAAATTACCAAATAATTTAAAAATGCTTGGTTTAATAAACAAAACAGCAGATTGGTTATTTCAAAAAGATTGGGGAATATCAGCTACTATAAGTGCAGCAAACAATCTTAAAAATGAAGATATTGCAAAGAAGGTTTGGGATGATATATGTCTAATTACAAAAGCTCAAGCCCCTATTCCTAGCATACACCGTGTTATTGCTGACAAACATGCTACACTAAAGCAAACAAAAAATACTATTTATCAGCCAAATTATAAAAATGGTATTTATTTCGTTGGCGATAAAACGAACAAAAAGCTCCCTTGCACTATAGAAGGTGCATTATTAACAGGTAAAGACATAATCAATTTGATTTAATATAAATTATTATCGTTTGTTTTCACAAACTGAAAATAAGTTTTCAACTTCTTTCAATTGAATAGAAAGTTCTTTATTGTATTTCTTATTCAAAACGCTCTCAGACTTGTAGCTCCAATCTGGACTAATTTTAACTAAAGCGTCTTGTAATTCCCAACGATAACTAAACTTCAATCCAGCTAACTGTTTTACATGTTCAATTTTTTCTGGAGTTAAAATATTTTGATCTAACTTATTGGCTTTTTCTAAATCTATAAATACATTAATTTTTTCTGCTAGATTTAAAATTCTCTGTTGTTTAGCACTATCTATTTTACCAACACGTTCTTTAGCTGCCTTAATAAATTCATTACCTGAATTATATTTTTCACCTTTTAATAAAATAAGTTGATGAAATGGAATCTTCTCACTATCTGAAATCTTTTGAATTACTTTTTCTGACAAATCATAAAACTTAGGAGTATAGACTTTCTGAGAAAAAACATTTTGCATAAAGAATAAGGCAAAGAAACAAATTGTTGCAGCAATAATTGGAGTAATTATCCAACCACAAACAATTCTTCCAACAACAATCCATTTAATATTTTTGGCCGCTCCTTTGCATAATCCTATACCAATAATAGCTCCTACTACTGCTTGTGTTGAAGAAACTGGTACCAATGGAATTGTCGGCATATGATGACTTGCTAAGAAGTATTCTAAACCTTCAGAAGCAAACATAAACAATACCAAGGATTGTGCAACAACAACTACCCAAGCTGCAAATGGTGATAAAGGCATCAATCCTTTTCCAACAGTTCCCATAACTTTATGAGAATAAGTAAATACACCAATTGCTGTAGCTATTGAACCGACGAAAAACAATTGTTGAATAGCAGAGAAAGAAAATGATCCAAAATTAAAATCTACGAAAGGAGCTACTGGAACGAAAACACCTACAACGTTAGCCATGTTGTTTGCGCCTAAGGAATATGCACCAAAAGCTCCTGTCAAAATCATAGCAACTCGTGTGCAATAATCACGTCTTAACAAATGAACTTTTGCAGATCTTACAGTTTTATTTAAAGCCATATAAATTGATGCTGCAACAATAGCTGACAATAAAGGACAAGCAGCCCAAGTTGATGCAATCTTTACTACAGAGTTTACATCTGTTACAGAATCTGTAAACAAGTTCCATCCAATAATAGAACCAACAACAGCTTGTGAAACAGAAACAGGCAAGCCACATTTAATCATAGAATAAACGGTAAATGCAGCAGCCAAAGCCGTAGTAAAAGATCCCGCAATAGCACTAACAGTACCCAAACTACCTAATGTATGAGCTGCACCAACACCACTGATTACAGCACCTAATGCTATAAATATACTACATACAATTGCAGCTGTTTTAAATCTAACCATTCTTGTACTAACAGCTGTACCAAATATATTTGCAGCATCGTTTGCCCCTAATGACCAACCTAAGAACAAACCACTACTTAAGAAAACTAGTCCTGTTATACCCATATTTTATATTCCGATATAATTAGTTATCTCTCTTAATTACGTATATTGCTAATTTATCTGTAATATCTTCAGCCATATCAGCCAAATTATCAATCATATCAACGAAACTACATAAGTGCATTTTGTTTGCTAAAGGCAAATCTGATGAGAAAATTGCACGTTTGATTTTTGTTGTAATTCTATCAGCTTCACTTTCATAAAAACGAACTTTATGAATATATTCTCTGCAAGAATTAAAATCTCTAAAAAATGTTCTTGATGCTATCGTTATCTGTTCTACTGAATTAGTAACAGATTCAACTAATGCCCCCATATCAACATGCAATGTTGCAGGGAATACAGGTTGTTCAATAGAAAATCTATATCCACTTCCGTCATAAGCATTTAAAATAGCATCTAAATCTTCAACCAAACTTAAAACATCACCTCTTAAGTCAGGAATTAAATTTTGTTCATAAAGACCTGTTTCAATTTCTCTACGAAGTTCATCTGCTCGGCTTTCAATATATCCAACTTGTTCTGCATGAACAACGAAGTCGTCACTAGCTCCATTATCCATATAAACACTTAAAGCTTTACGATAAATCAAGCCAGCTTCAGATATACGATCTAGGAATTCATCAATTTTGTGTTCTAGAGTTTTACTTCCGTAAAATAAAGAAAAGCCTTTAGATATATTCATATATAGCCCCCTGTACAAAAATTATTGAATATATTTTAATGACTTACAGCCAAAAAGTAAAGGAAGTTTATCTAAAAACTTATATTTAAATTATTTCTTATACGTAGATTATTTATATTTTTGCCTAAAATTGGATAATTATCTAATATCTTAATTAGGCTTACTTCTAACCATTCTATAAGCGCTAACAACAACCATAAACGTAATAAAGAACATAACTGAGCATAAAGCGTTTACATCAGGTTGAATTCCTGTTTGAACCATTGAATAAATTTTCATCGGTAAAATTTCATATTTATCACTAGAAACAAAGAAACTAACAATAACATCATCTAGTGAAAGAGTAAAACTCATAAGCCAACCTGCGAACATTGCAGGAATAATTAATGGCAATAATATATTTTTAGCAATTCCGATATCAGAAGCTCCTAAATCAGCAGCAGCTTCAGCTAGACTTCTATTAAAAGATCTAAGTCTTGATAATACTGTTATTGTAACATAAGGGAAGCACAGAACGGTATGAGCTAATAGTAATGACCAAAATCCCATTTTAATACCAATGATTATAAAGGTCATAGCAAGAGAAATACCAATAATAATTTCTGGTGTCATCATAATTACGGATAAAGATCCATAAACCAATTTTTGACCAATAAATCTGTACCTATGAAGAGCAATAGCAATTACAGTTCCTACTATAGTCGAAATAGTAGCAGAAGAAACAGCTAAGCATACAGATCTAAAAGCAGAATAAATTAAGTCTTTGTTTTCGAATAAAGATATGTACCATTTTGGTGTAAAATGAAATTCTTTAAGACCTAAATTTGAAACATCTAAACTTTTTTCATTAAAGGAAATAACTAAAACAACCAATAATGGCATGTATAAAACAGCCGTTACGAATAACATATATGATAATTTTAAAAGTTTTTTTACCATAGTTGTTGTTCCTCTTCGACTGTATTACCACTTTTAAAATAGATTGTTAACAAAACAAGCATTGATAATGTCAAAGACACACTAATTGCAGCACCAACAGGCCAATTTGCATTTAAAGCGCCTAATTGATCTGGAAGGAAATAATTTCTTATAACACTTCCTAAAACAAGAACTTTTGAACCTCCTAAAATATCAGAAACATAGAACAATGTTAATGCTGGTAAAAAGACCATAATAAATCCAGCTACAATTCCTGAAAAGCTTAGAGGAATAATAATTTTTTTAAAAACATCAAAACTATTTGCACCTAAATCTCTTGCAGCTTCAACCAAAGATCTATCTATTTTTTCTAATACTGCATAAATAGGCAAAATCATAAATGGTAATAATGTATATGTCATTCCAAAGAATACAGCAAAATTAGTATGCAATATATGTATAGGAGTTTTTATTAATCCTAAATTTAAAAGCCATTGATTAATTAAACCGGTATCACTAAACACACTAACTAAAGCATAGTTTCTAACTAAAGAATTAGTCCAAAAAGGAATCATAATAAGCATTAAGAATATAGAATGTCTTTCTTTTGGTAATTTTGCTATCAAATACGCAAAAGGATAGCCTATTAACAAACAAGCTAGCCCCGTACATAAAGCTAAGCCAATAGACTTCGCTATCAACATCCATAAATTAGTATCAAACAAAGCCCTATAATTATCTAAATTTAAAGGTAATCTTAAATACCAAGTTTCATCCTTAGTCAAAAAGCTTGCTAAAACAACAAGCATATTTGGCATCACAATCATTAAAGAGAACCAAATGAATATGAAATAGAGAATTATTGATCGACAAAAATTATCCTTGGCTTTATGCATCAGGTAATACTACCTCCCAATCATCAATCCAAGAAACATCAACAAAATCCCCTACTGAATAAATAATATCAGGATCATCTTCATTAAAGAATTGTGTTGCCATAACCATAATTCCACCTGACATACGAATCCACAAATCTATAGTTCTTCCTTTATATACTAAGTGAGAGATTACACCTTGTAATTTTGAAGATTCTTCATCAAGCTTTTTAATTTTTTCAATGACCATATCTTCAGGTCTTAATAAAACTTTTATTTTAGAGCCTTTTTCTACATCAAAAGTTGTAGGTTTTTTAAGTTTACAAGACATTCCCGCTACAAGAGCTGTAAAATATTTTTCTGTTGTGCTTGCAACTATACCATCAAAAACATTGATTTCACCCACGAAATTAGCAACAAATAAATTCTTTGGCTCTTCATAAATTTGGATTGGTGAACCTATTTGCTCTATCATACCTTCATTTAAAACAACAACTCTATCAGACATGCAAAGAGCTTCTTCTTGATCATGGGTTACAAATACGAATGTAATTCCTAAATCTCTTTGTAATTCCTTTAATTCTAACTGCATTTCACAACGTAATTTATAATCTAATGCAGATAAAGGCTCATCTAATAATAAAATTTTTGGATTGTTTACAAAAGCTCTAGCAATAGAAACTCTTTGTTGTTGTCCACAGGACAATTCCATTGGCATTCTATCAGCAAAATGCTCCATTTTAACTTTTTTTAAAGATGAATTTACTGCCTCTTCAATTTTATCTTTTGAGAGGTTTTTCATTTTTAGTCCAAATGCAACATTTTCAAAAACATTCATATGAGGGAATAAAGAATATTGTTGAAAAACAGTATTAACAGGTCTTCTATGCGGAGCTGTATAAGTAATATCAGTTCCATCCATATATATACGTCCACCTGTAGGTCGTTCGAAACCACCAATTAACCTTAATAAAGTAGTTTTTCCACATCCTGATGGCCCAAGTAAAGTTAAAAACTCACCATCATAAACACTTAAATCTAAATCATCTATTACTTTATTTGAACCAAAAAACTTTGTTATACTTTTTAATTCTAACAGTGGATGAGCCTGTGTTTCCATATATAAAACCTTAAAGATAAATTGTCATGACTAATTGAAAAAGGATTTTATAATACATAGTTTATAAAAATAAACACTTTTTTTAATATTTCTCTAAAAAAACAGCTTTTTTTTATAAAAAGAAAAAAAATTTATGAATTTTCTCACCTTTTTTGCATATAAATTTTCTAACTTACTTGAATATTCCTATTGTAAAACAAAATATTTTGCATAATTTATTTCAAAAATTTTATTGAAATATAAATCATTATTGTTATATACCGTGTAAGGTATTTTTTATTATATAACAGGACATAAGAAATGGGATATTTATCCAAAAGAAAATTTATTGAAAGAGAAAAAATACTTTCTCTAATCATGTTAGTTTTGCTCCCCTTTTGTACATTATACAGTTTAATTTTTAATGGAATAAATTTTAGTGCTGACCATATTGGTGAATTTAAAATACAAATTTTAGTTCTGTGTTTTTTTATGTGCATTTGGTGTGTTATAAAAAAACATTACTACGAAATGTGTGTTTATCTAATAGTAATGATAATTAATGTTACTGTCATTGCATCGCATTACAAATTTGTAAACAATTCAAAAAATCTACCTGAAGACAGTTTCTCATTTACATTTATGTACCAAGACCTTAAAAGAGCAACTCGTCATGATATAATAAAAATACAAGAAGTTTTAGATAGCTATAATTCTGATATTGTATTGTGGACAAATGTTCCTGCAGACGTTTATAGAGAAATCAACAATTTTAAAGGTAATTATGCTTTACAAAACCAAACTTATGATACAAAAGGAAAAATGCAATTAATATTGTCAAAAACACCAGGAACGAATCGTGGTTTAATTGGTGATAACAACGGCATTTGGGTATCAAGAATTGTTGGAGAAAGAAAATTATCTATTGTTCTTACTTCACAAAATTCACCTTGGAAATCTAAAGACCATTATTTTCAAGCAAGTAATAACATTAATGAATTGGCTTATTTTGCAAAAACACGAGATGAACCTGTAGTTATATTCGGTGGTTTTGGAGCTTCAGCATGGAGCAAGCTACTTCGTCCATTAGAAACTAAAGCTGAACTTTCTACTTCAGGCTTTACTATATTATACGCAGAAAATCTATACCAATTGCTAACAAAAAGAATTGTAAATTCTATATTTGTTCATCCTGGAATTGCTGTTTCTGAAATAATGAAACTCCCAACTATTGGTAAAACAAAACCTGGCATAGCCGGAACAATAAAAGTTGCCCCTATTCGTAAGGAAATTCAATTCTTAGAATTAGACCAAACTGTTTCTGAAGAATATTTATTACAACAATCTAACTAATATGTATAAGTTAAAGCTATGAAAAAAATGAACTCTGAAAAAGCCCTTCCTTTATTTGTTTCTGAAGATACAATTCAAAAACAAATTGATAACGACAAAAAGCACAAAGCTTTAATGAGTTTAAACCGTATTTTAGGCCAAATTGAAGGCATAAAAAATATGGTAGAAAATGACAGATATAATGTAGATATCTTAACACAAATTAGAGCATCAAGAGCAGCTTTAAAATCTTTGGAATCAAAAATGATTGAAGATATTTTAAGAGATTTAATTAATAACAATAATACAAGTTCCATAGACAAGAATAATAACTTTGATGAACTACTAAAAATGATAAGAAAAATTGACATTTTATAAAATTAATACGGTAGAAAAGAAATGCTAAAATATGATGTATTAAAAACATACAATTCTTCGAGATTAGGTATATTACATACAGCTCATGGAGACATTGAAACTCCTGCTTTTATGCCTGTAGGAACTATTGGTACAGTTAAGGCTATGATGCCTGAATCTGTTGCTGAAACAGGTGCTCAAATTTTATTAGGAAATACTTATCATTTAATGTTAAGACCTGGTGCTGATTTAGTTCAGCAGCTAGGAGGATTACATAAATTCATGAATTGGAACAAGCCAATCTTAACAGATTCTGGTGGTTTCCAAGTAATGTCCTTAGCTTCTTTAAGAAAAATTACAGAAGAAGGTGTTGATTTTAGATCTCATCTAGATGGGAGTTTACATAAACTTTCTCCTGAAATCTCAGTTGATATTCAATACAAATTAGATAGTAATATCACTATGTGTTTTGATGAGTGTCCTCCTTACCCTGCAGAAAGAGAATATGTTGCAAAATCAACAGAAAGATCTATGCGTTGGGCAAAAAGATCAAAAGATGCTTTTATTGACAGAGATGGTTATGGAATATTTGGCATTGTTCAAGGCGGGGTACATGAAGATTTAAGAATAAAATCTTGTGAAGCCTTAACAAACATTGGTTTCGATGGATACGCTGTAGGAGGATTAGCTGTAGGAGAAGGTCAAGAATTAATGTTTAAAACTATAGCATTTACAACTCCTCATTTACCTAATGACAAGCCTCGTTATTTAATGGGCGTTGGAAGACCTTCTGACATTGTTGGCGCTGTAAAACGCGGAATTGATATGTTTGACTGTGTAATGCCTTCTAGATCAGGTAGAACAGCTCAAGCTTTTACAAGAAATGGCATTTTAAACATGAGAAACGCATGTCATATTAGCGATGATCGTCCTATTGATGATAAATGCAGATGTCCTGCTTGCCAACATTATTCAAGAGCCTATATCCATCACTTATTTAGAGCCGGAGAAATCTTAGGTTCAATGTTGTTAACATGGCATAATTTAACTTATTACCAAGATCTTATGAGAGACATTAGAGATGCTATCAAAAATGATTATTTTGATGAATTTTCTAAAGGTTCATTTTCATGAGTTATAAAAAAAAATATGAAGTAAAAGAAGAACATACAACAAAAGGCCTTGTTAGAGTAAGTGCTTGTACGAGAAGATTTATCTCCTTCCTTTTAGATAAAAAAGACTTTTTATTAAAAGACATTATAAAAAATTGGGATAGTATTGTAGGGAAAGAACTTTCTTCAAACACAGAAGCTTTAAAGTTAGACATTGACTGGGCAAATAAAAAGAAAGCAAAACTAACACAAGATTATATTTTATACATAAAAGTTAGTTCTAACGCTTATAGTTCCCAATGTATTGCTTTGTCGCAGAACATTATAACAAAAGCAAATTCTTTTATTAATCCGAATCGAATTTCTTCTATAAAAACTATCATTGGAACAATAAATTCTCCTAAAAATAAAATTATAGAAGAAAAGAAAAAAGAGATTTCTAACGATGATATTGAAAAAATTGAAGCAAACATTCCCCAAAATACTTCAGATGAATTAAAAAATGCCCTTTTAAAATTCAGTATTGCAATATTTAAGAAAAAATAATTTACGAAAATACAAAATAGATATAAAAATATAGAAAATTATACGTATGAGGTATTAACCATGAAAAAGAAGTTATTAACAATATTACCTTTATTTTTAATACTTATTTCAACATCAGCTAAGGCTGAAAATTCATTTACTGATAAAATTAAAAGTTTTTTCTCTAAAGAACGTGTTATTCTATCACAAACAGATAACAAATCAGGAACAACTGATAATCAAGAACCTAAAGCTCTCGTAGAAGATTCTAAATCTATTGAACCTAATTATAATTTTTCAGAAAGAACAATTGGTTTGAAGACTGCACCTGTAAAAATGTTTATTTTTACATCTTTAACATGTCCTCACTGTGTAAATTTGCATAAAAACTTGTTACCTATTTTAAAGAAAGATTATGCTGATACAGGTAGAGCTTTATTAGTTATGAAAGATTTTCCTTTAGAAATTCGTGCTATGACAGGTTCATTAGTTGCTCATTGTTTAAAAGATGATAATGCTTATTTTACATTTATGGATACTTTGTATGCTAACCAAATGCAGTGGGCAACAGCTCCAAATTTACAAGAAGCTTTAGCTCCATTAGCAAAATTAGCCGGTTTATCTGAAGAAGAAATGAAAGCTTGCGCAACAAATGAAAAAGGATTGCAAGAAATCCAAAGAATTAAAAATTTAGATATTATGCAATATAAAATTCGTGCAACACCTACAGTTGTAATAAGAGTAGGAAAGAATTCTTTAGACTTAGTTGGTTTACCTTCTATTCAATCTATAGAAGAAACTATAGCAAAATTATCTGATCCTAATTATATTCCTGAACCAGAACCTGATCCAACAAAGACCGAAGAAAAAGAAACACAAAAAGAACCTTCAGACACTCAACAAGCTGAAAACAGTAAATAATAATTGACTTTTTGTATAACAAACAATATTTTTATGAGTAATTATGACAAAGAATAGTGATTCAAAAGAAAAGTTAGATTTAGATGATATTTCAAAACGGTTGGAAAAAGCAAAAAAAGATTTGAATATCGTTGATGAAAATACTGATCAAAGGTCTAGTTCTTCAATTGGAAGGTATATGTGGATTGCTTTCAATGTTGTATCTGAACTATTAGGAGGAATTATTTGCGGATTTCTTATAGGTTATTTTCTAGATTATAAATTTGAAACTAAACCTATTTTCATCTGCATTTTTTTATTAATTGGAAGTATTGCTGGAGTTTTGAACACAATCCGTTATATTAACAATTATGAAAAGAATAATTCATTGAATGAAAAGGAATAAAGAAATTGCACAATCCTACGTTACAATTCAAGATTAAAGAAATAGTAGATTTACCACAAGTTAATGGTGTAAATATTTCATTCACTAATTCATCTTTGTTTATGTGTTTAGGTGTTTTGGTAACAGCAGTTTTCTTTTATGTTGCTTTACATAAAAAGCAAAAATATCCAACAAAATTACAATCCGTAGCTGAAATGGTTTACGAATTAATACGGGGAATGATGGCAGAAATGGTAGGACCTTCAGAAATGAAGTTTGTTCCTTTTATTATGACAATTTTCTTATTCGTAGCTATGGGCAATCTTTTGGGATTATTACCTTATAGTTTTACTTACACAAGCCACTTTGCTGCTGTTGGTTCTATGTCTGTTTTATCTATTTTGATTACAGTTGTAGCTGGTCTAAAAAGAAGAGGATTAAATTGGTTTACAAACTTCTTTCCAAAAGGCACACCAATTGCTTTAGCACCTATATTAGTTCCAATTGAAGTAATATCATTTTGTTCCAAACCTTTAAGCTTAACCATCCGTCTATCAGTAAATATGATGGTTGGCCATATCATGATAAAGGTTATTGCCGGATTTATATATGATTTAGGATTTATTGGAGGATGGATTCCTCTTTTATTCATTATTTGTTTAACTATTTTTGAAATGGCAATTGCATTTTTACAAGCGTATGTTTATACTATCCTCACATGCGTTTATTTAAGTGATGCATTGCACGCACATTGATTTTTTATATAACTTTAGCTTTTAGGAAAGGAAAATAAAATGGAAGCTGATGTATTAAAATATGTAGCTGACGCAGCAAAGTTTCTTGCTTGTGGTATCTGCGCATTAAGTATGAAAGCCGCTGCAGAAGGCGTTTCCAAGATTTGGATGACCTTAATTGAAACAGTTGGTCGCAATCCAAACGTAAAGAAAGATGTTAATGCTTTCGGTTTGATCGGCTTCGCTGCAACAGAAGCTATTGCTTTGTATGCTTTAGTTATCGCAATTATGATGTTGGTATTGTAATTACAAATTAAATTTTAGGGATTTTGCCGATGCCACAGTTTGATACAACGTGTTTTTCAACACAAATATTTTGGATGTTAGTTACCTTTACAGCAATGTTTCTTGTTGTATGGAAAGTAGCATTACCTTTATTGAAAGCAACTGTAGATGCTCGGCAAAATCAACTAGAAAAGCTTATAAAGCAAACTGAAGACTTAAAGTCTGAAGCTGAACTCTGTCAAAAAGAGTATGATGCAACGAACGAACAAAAGCATGAAAAATGTGCAGAAATTGTTAAAGCTGCACAGGAAGAAATTAACGCAACCGTTAAGAAAGCTCAAGAAGAGTTCAATGCAAAATTAGAAAAACAAATTAAAGAAAACGAAGAAAAATTGGCATCATTAAAAAATGATGCTTTGAAAGAAGTTTCATCAGTAACTGAAGAGTTAACTGAACTTTTAATAAAGAAATGTGCTAATATATCTATTCAAAAATCAGATATTTCAAACAAAGTACAGTCTATTTCTGGAGATATTTTATGATAATTTCTATTGCTCACGCTGCAGAAGCTGCTGCACATCATGAGGAATCATTTTTTGAAGATCCTACGTTTTGGGTTGCTGTTGCTTTCTGTATTACAGTAATCATGTTGGTTAAATTAGCAGGGAAAGCTATATCTTCAGCATTACAAGCACGTAGAGATGGTATCATTCAAAAATTTGATAATTTAAACAAATTGACATCAGATACAGAAACTTTATTAAAAGACTTAAAAAATAAAAAAGCCTCTGCCAGCAAAGATTTAGAAGATGCCATTGCTAAAGCTAAAGAAAATTCAGAAAAATTAAAAATGGAATCTTTAGAAACGTTAGACAGACACATGAAAGAAAAAACTGCACAAGCAGAAAAAAATTTTGAAAGCAATTTAAACAGTGCTCTGTCAGATATAAAAGATAAAACAGTTCTTTTATCAGTCGAAACAACAAAGGCATTGTTAAAAGAAAAATTAGATAATAAGAAATCTAAAGAATTATTGAATACAGCTATTGATAATATTCCAGAACTATTAAAAGCATAAGAGAATGTTATTAGAAGATAATTTAGAGGCTTTAAACAAGCCTCTTTATTTATTTTATATTTTAAAATAGCACTTTAAAAATATTCCTTTTTTGTTGCAACTATTTGAAATATATAACAATATTATTATATACAAAAAATCTGTTATAACATTAGTGAACCTTATATACCTTTACTAGGAAACGCTGTTGAAGACCAATTTAAATTGTACATAAATGATACAGGTCTTTTATGTGCTATGTATGGATTTGAAACAAAAAAAATCTATATTAAACAATCAAATAAAAGGAAATGCCAAAGGAGGTATTTACGAAAAAATTATTAGCGAGTGTTTAGTAAAAAAAGGATATAAGCTTTATTATTATAAGCCTGATAATCAACATGAAATATAGTTTTTAATAGAAAAGAATGGTGAAGTTTTACCTATTGAAGTTAAAGCAGGAAATACATCAACTCCATCATTAAATAAATT
The DNA here is from genome assembly GCA_024407875.1 of Alphaproteobacteria bacterium. Lineage (GTDB taxonomy): Bacteria > Pseudomonadota > Alphaproteobacteria > CAAGCB01 > CAG-977 > UBA2903. The sequence continues at coordinate 524 of JAKSVT010000007.1, read as the reverse complement.
TATTGAAAAATTCAACCCATCAATAGCATACAAATTAATTGATGGACAAATTGGTATCATTGAACAAAAAAAAAGTATGCCGCATTACATGCTTCTCTTTCTATAAATCATCTATTATGCAAATAGCGCTCTTTTATAAAGAGCGCTATTTTCAATAAATATGTTATATAATTATAAATTACATAGCTTGTGATACAGCAACTGCTACAGCAACGCTTGCACCAACCATTGGGTTATTGCCCATACCGATTAAGCCCATCATTTCTACGTGTGCTGGAACTGATGAAGAACCTGCGAATTGAGCATCACCATGCATACGGCCCATTGTATCTGTCATACCATAAGAAGCTGGACCTGCAGCTACGTTATCTGGGTGTAATGTTCTTCCTGTACCACCACCACTAGCAACTGAGAAGTACTTCTTGCCGTGTTCAATAGCCCACTTCTTATATGTACCTGCTACAGGGTGTTGGAAACGTGTTGGGTTTGTTGAGTTACCTGTAATAGAAACATCAACACCTTCT
>JAKSVT010000006.1 GCA_024407875.1 Alphaproteobacteria bacterium | reverse complement strand
GTCCCTGATTCTACAAAAGCTAATTTCATTACTTTTCATTAAAATTAGTAACTATGACAGGTGATAGACACTTATCTAACTGTGAATTAGTTGGTGAAGGTTTAGCAAATGTTTTATCTGTAATTTTTGGTGGTATTCCAGCAACAGGAGCTATTGCAAGAACAGCAACAAATATTAGATCTGGTGCAAATTCTTCATTTGCAGGAATGCTTCATGCATTATTTATTTTGCTATTTATGCTATTAATGGCACCTTTAGCTTCATACATTCCTTTAGCATTATTAGGAGCAGTTCTCGTTATTGTTGCTTGGAATATGAGTGGCTTTGAAAGAATTAGATTACTCCTTACAGCACAAAGAGGCGATAGAGCAACAATGATTGTAACATTTCTGTTAACAGTTTTTGTTGATTTAAATACAGCAATTGAAGTCGGTGTTGTTATGGCTTGCTTAATATTTATGCACCGTATGTCAAATACATTTGCTGTTGAAAATGATATAACTTTATCAAATGATGAACATAAAGATAACATCGATGCTGACGATTATACTTTTGCATGGCCAGAAGGCGTTGTTTCAATTCATATTTCTGGACCATTATTCTTTGGTGCAGCATCAAGATTAACAGAATTCTTTGATAGTTACGCTAAACCTCCTAAAATTGTTATTATGCGTATGGGATCTGTTCCTATGATAGATGCTTCTGCAATTAATATCTTAATAGACTTTATTAAAAAATGTAAACAAAACGACGCACGCTTAATAATTTCTCATGCAAAACCACAACCTAGAAAAAATTTGAAAAGAGAAATTTGTAAAAATCGTTTAAACAAATACGTTTTATGGACAGATAAAATGCCTAATGCTCTTGAAATTGCAAATACTTATTTGCCAAAAAAAACTCAAGATAGCGAAAAATAATAAAAATGTAATCACTTAATAAGTTGAAATTAAACAGGTTGTATTTTAAAATACAATCTGTTTTTTAGGTTTTTATTAGAATTATAAATATGATTAAAAAGTTTATTTTATCCGTTTTACTATGTTTACTAACATCAATAAAAAGCACAAACGCTTTAGAAAATCAAAAAAATTCTTTTGCCAAATTTGATGGTAAAAAAATAGCTGTTGTTGTTGGAACTAATTTTGATCAATTAGCTAAAGAAAAATTGCCTAATGCAGAATATGTCTATTTAAACACCTTTACAGATGCAATTTCTGCTTTATCTAAAAATAAAGTTGAAGGTGTTATAATAGATAAGCCTATGGGCATTAATTTAACTAAAATTATTTCAAATTTTAGTATTTTCCCTGAGGAATTAGCTCTTGATGATTATGCTTTTGCAGTTAAAAAAGGTAATCAAAAATTATTAAATGAAATAAATACAGCTCTAGCACAATTAAAAAAAGATCATAGTTTATATTCAATTCAAGAAATCTGGCTTGGAAGTAGTGAAAATTTGAAAATTATGCCCGAAAAGCCTAAAAAAATAAAAGGTTCTTTAAAAGTTGTTGTCGATGGAGAAAGTTTTCCTTTTGTTTATTATAGAAACAATGAAATCGTTGGGGCAACTTTACATGTTTTATATGAAATTTGCCGAAAACTAGGCTATGGAATAGAAATAAACGTTGTTGATCCTTCTGCAAAAATAGCTTCTTTGGAATCTGGTAAATCAGATGTTGCTGCAGGATATCTTTCAATTACAGAAGAAAGAAAAGAACATGTTTCATTTACAGATATAGAATACAACAGTGCTGCAGTATTATTAATAAATACCCCAAATCATTTTACAAAATTTGATTACAAAAAGACAGCTATTATTAAACAATCTTTTTTAGAAAAAACTATCAAGGAAAAATTACCTAAAGCTGAATACGTTTATTTTGATACTTACTCTAGTGCCATTGAAGCTTTTAATAAAAACATTATTTCTTCTATAGCCGTTGATAAAAATATAGCTTCTAATTTATTAAAAACTCTTAAAAATGCTACAATCCATCCTACTATTTTAAATGAAGAAACTTTTGCCTTCGCTGTAGCAAAAAACAACAATCTTTTAAAAGAAGAAATAAATGGTGTTCTTAATGAATTAAAAAAACAAGGAAAAATTGATAGCATCCAAAAAAAATGGATAGAAAACGAAAACGTAATACTTTCCAATCCTTATAACGATAAAAACAAAACGCTAAGAATTGGCGTATCAACAGATGCTTATCCTTTTGTTTATACCAATGAAAAAAATGAAATTGTTGGTGCAACAATTGAATTACTTTATGAAATAGGCAAAAAATTAAACTATAATATTGAACTAAAAGAAATACCTGATTTAGCTAGAACTTTTGCATTAGAAAATGGAAAAATTGACTTAATAGCAGGTACTTATTCTATAACTAATTCTAAAAACAAATATGTTTCTTTTACAATCCCAGAATATGAGAGTTCTTCAGTATTAATCGTAAAAGAAGATTCTTTTGAAAAATTTAATAGTAAAAAAATAGCTGTAGCTCTTGGAGCAATACACGACAAATTTGTTTTAGAAAAAATTCCTTCTGCTGACATTCAATACTATAATAGTTTTATAGATGTTTCATCTTCTGTTTCTCAAGGATTAAATTATGCAGGAGTTTTAGATGAACCTGTTGCTCAAAAAATTGTAGAAGCAAATTCTAATTTAGAAATATATCCTCAATATTTAAAAACCGACAATTATGCCTTAGGTATAAAAAAGGGAAATACAGAATTAAATAAGAAAATTAGTAAAATTATTTTAAAATACAAAAATGATGGAACTTTAAAAACAATAAAAGATATTTGGACTGAAGAAGATACATCCATTCAAATTTTGCCGAAAAAGCCAAAAGCCATAAACGGCACAATAACACTTGGTGCTCCTTTTGATAACCCTCCTTTTTTATATGTTAGAAATGGTGAACTCGTTGGATTTGCAGTTGATTTATTATATAAAATAGGAAATGAATTAGGATATGGTATTGAATTTTCAGATGTTAATGCTGCTTCTTTAATTCCAAGCTTAAATTCTGAAAAATCAGATATTATTGGGCCAAATCTTTCAATTACTGAAGAGAGAAAAAAAGAAATTGATTTTTCTGAACCTTTTTATTCTAGTAATGTTGTAATGATTGTTAAAAAAGAAAATAATTTTGCAGATCTTGAAGGAAAAACTTTTTGTTATACAACGGGAACTGCTTTGGATAAAGAAGTAATAAAGCAGGTCAAAAACCCAAAAACAATATATATGAACTCTACTCCAGATTGTTTAATAAACGTTTTAGATGGGAAAGCCTTATATCCTACTGATTTGCCAAGAGGTCTTTTTTTAATAAATAAATATCCAAATTTAGAAATTTATCATACTCCTCTTTTTAAAGATGATTATGCTTTTATTGTTGATAAAACAAATATGGATTTAAAAAGAAAAATCGACTCTGTTATTATCGAACTAAGAAAAAATGGAACTATGAAATCTCTTCAAGATATTTGGCTTGGTTTTGATGAAAGCAAAAAAATTCTACCAGAAGATTTAAAAAATCCTAAAAATGGTTATTTAACATTTGCTACTGATCCAACATTTGAACCTTTATCTTATGTTAGAAATGGAGAACCTGTTGGATACTCAATTGCCTTATTAAAAACTGTATTAAATAAATTAGATTATGGAATTAAAATCGTTATAACGGATTTCGGTTCATTAATCCCTGCTTTAAAATCTGGTAAAGTTGACATTGCTGGAGGGTCTTTATCTATTACAAAAGAAAGAATGAAACAAGTATTATTTACAGAACCTGAATATTATGGTTCAGCTGTTATATTGCAAAAGAAAGGCTTGTTTTCAAATTCTTCAGAAAAAAACAATCAAACAGAAACTTTTTTTGAAAACATAAAAAATAGTTTTATTGCAAACTTCATAAGAGAAGATCGTTATAAAATGGTATTGCAAGGAATCAAAATTACTTTGATAATTTCTATATTTACAATACTATTTGGAATGTTTTTTGGCATGATTGTCTGTGCAATGCGCAGATCAAAAAATAAAATAATAAATTCTATTGCAAAAACTTATATTAGAATATTACAAGGTACTCCTATTTTAGTTTTACTAATGATAATGTTCTATATTGTTTTTGCTAAGACTGAACTATCTCCTATAATTGTTGCTATAATAGCATTCGGACTTAACTCTGCAGCTTACTGTGCAGAAATATTTAGAACAGGTATTGATTCAATAGATAAAGGACAAAAAGAAGCTTCTTTAGCTCTTGGATTTAACAATATACAAACATTCATGTTGATTTATTTACCTCAAGCAACAAAACATGTAATACCTGTTTTAAAAGGTGAATTTGTTTCAACAGTTAAATCCACTTCTATAGTTGGTTATATAGCTATTCAAGATTTAACTAAAGTTTGTGATATCATTCGTTCTAGAACTTATGACGCTTTCTTCCCACTTATTGCTTCAGCAGCAATTTATTTTACTTTGACATATATTTTAACTGTTATTTTGTCATTCATAGAATTTAAATTAGATCCAAAACAAAGAAAACGTATCGTAAAAGGATGTACAAATAATGATTAATATAGAACATCTTTATAAAGAATATGATAATGGACTTAGAGTATTAAATGACGTTAATGCTCAAATTAATAAAGGCGAAATAATTTCAATAATAGGGCCTTCTGGAACAGGAAAAAGTACTTTTCTACGTTGTTTAAATTTATTAGAAAGTCCAACCGGTGGAAAAATAGAAGTCAATGGAATAAATATATTAGATTCAAAAACTGATATATATAAAATACGCCAAAAAATGGGGATGGTATTTCAGTCTTTTAATTTATTTTCCCATCTTATGGTTATTGAAAATTTAATGTTAGGACCTACAAAATTATTAGGACTAAGCAAGCAAGAAGCTTTTAATCAAGGTATTTCATTACTAGAAACTGTTGGTTTAGCAGATAAATTATATGCATACCCTGATGAATTATCTGGTGGCCAAAAACAGCGTGTTGCTATTGCTAGAACTCTCGCAATGAAGCCTGAAATCATACTATTTGATGAACCTACATCAGCATTAGATCCAACAATGGTTGGTGAAGTTTTAGCTGTAATAAAAAAACTCGCAACACAAGGGTTAACTATGCTGATTGTTACTCACGAAATGAAATTTGCTCGTGATGTATCATCTAGAATTTTCTATATGGATGAAGGTGTTATTTATGAACAAGGTACACCAGAACAACTATTTGAAAATCCTAAAAAAGCAAAGACAAAAGCTTTTATAAATAGAATGAAAACATTATCATTTAAAATTAAAAACTCTAAGTTTGATTTTTATGAAATGTTCTCTCAAATTCAAGACTTCTGCATAAAACAAATGCTTAATTTAAAACAAGCAAATATTGTTAATTTATTGCATGAAGAGTTATTAATTAACATGCTAACAAAAAAATTTTCTAATGTTGAATCTGTTCTTGCTATATCTGAAAATCAGGATGTTGAAATTACTATTAACTATGTTGGTGAAAAATTTGATCCTTTACTATGTGACGAATTTGAAGATCTATCAAAAACTATAGTTAAAAACGCATCAAAAGAATATACACATCAATATGAAAATTTAACGAATATAATTACTTTAAAAATTTGATAAAATTCAAATATTTCTTGATTATTTGAGCAAAATAATGTATAGGCTTTAATGTTTTTAAATAAAAAACAACATTGACGGGCTGAAGATGTAGGGCTGCCCTAAAATGTTTTCACGTCAATATATATACTAAGAAGGAGACGAAAATGCCCAAGTTAAAAACAAAGAGTGCTGTCAAAAAAAGATTTGCACGTACAGGTGCCGGTGGCATCAAACACGGATTCGCTTGCAAGCGTCACCGCTTGATCTCCAAAGGAACGAAGATGAAGAGACATGCTCGTGGAACAACATTGTTGCGCGAATGTGATTTCAAGATTGTCGATCGTTTCATGCCTTATAACTAAGAAGGAGAAAGAAAATGGCTCGTGTAAAACGTGGTGTAACAGCACATGCTAAACATAAAAAGATTTTAGGTCTTGCTAAAGGTTATCGTGAATCTAATCACTCCTTATTCCGTGTAGCTACAGAAAAGGTAGAAAAGGGTTTAAGATACGCATATCGCGATCGTCGTGCAAAGAAGAGAAATTTCCGTGCTTTATGGATCCAACGTATCAACGCTGGTGCTCGTGAATACGGTTTAACATACTCTGAATTCATGGGTGGTATCGCAAAAGCCGGTATCGAAATGGATAGAAAGATTTTGGCCGACTTAGCTATGAACCAACCAGCAGCTTTTGCTAAAGTTGTAGATAGCGTTAAGGCCGCTTTGAAAGCATAATTTAAGTATATATCAATAGATCAAAGGGGCGCTTAGAAGACTTTATTGTCGCTAGAAGCGTCCCTTTGTTTTTGAAAATTTTAACAAAACTATAAAAAATTTAAGGAATCAACTCTTATGACAGAATTGGAAGCTTTACAAGAGCAGGTTTTATCACAAATTGATAAAGCTGATAATTTATCAAGCTTAGATGAAATCCGCGTTTCTGTATTGGGTAAAAAAGGTGTTATCACCGAAAAAATGAAAACTTTGGGATCTATGGATGCTGAGCAAAGGAAAGAAGCAGGTAAACAATTTAATGAATTGAAAAATGCTATCGCTCAAGCTTTAGATGAAAAGAAAGAAGTATTAGCAGATGCTGAAATTAATGCAAAATTAGCTAGAGAATCTGTTGATGTTACTTTACCTGTTCGTGATGAAAGACAAGGACGTATTCACCCATTATATCAAACTTATGATGAAGTAATTTCTATATTCGGTCAAATGGGTTTTGATGTTGCTCAAGGTCCAGATATTGAAGATGATTTTCATAACTTTACAGCTTTGAATACTCCAAAGAATCATCCTGCTAGAGCTATGCAAGATACTTTCTATTTAACAGCAAAACCTGGTGAAGATCCTTCTATAGTTAGAACACAAACTTCTGCTGTTCAAATTAGAACTATGGAAAAACAAAAACCTCCTGTAAGAATTGTTGTTCCTGGAAGAACATATCGTTGTGACTATGATGCAACTCATGCTCCAATGTTCCATCAAATCGAAGGCTTAATTGTTGATAAAGAAACAAATATGGCTCACTTAAAAGGATGCTTAGCAGAATTTGTTAAAACATTTTTTGAATTAGATGATGTTCCTGTTCGTTTCCGCCCTTCATTTTTCCCATTCACAGAACCATCAGCAGAAATGGATATCGGCTGTGCAAAAGGTAATGGCGAATTAAAAATTGGTGCAGGAAAGGATTGGTTAGAAATTTTAGGATGTGGAATGGTTCATCCAAACGTATTAAAAGCTTGCGGTATTGATCCAAATGAATACCAAGGATTTGCATTTGGCATTGGCTTAGACCGTTTAGCAATGTTGAAATATGCTATTCCTGATTTACGTCAATTCTTTGATAGTGATTTACGTTGGTTAAAACATTATGGTTTCGTACCATTAGATATACCTTCAATAAACTGCGGTTTAAGCATTAACGGAGGAAATAAGAGATGAGATTCACTTTATCTTGGTTAAAAGATTATTTAGATACAAACGCAACAGTTGATGAAATTTCTGCAAAATTAACAGATATTGGATTAGAGATTGAAGAAATTATCGATCCAATGGCTGCAATTGCTAACTTAAAAGTTGTATCTGTTGATGAATGCGTAGATCATCCAAATAGTGATCATTTACATATTTTAAAAGTTAATACAGGTAAAGAAGTTCTTCAAATCGTTTGTGGTGCTCCTAATGCTCGTGCTGGAATGAAAGGCATTTTAGCTAGAGTAGGCGATTATATTCCTTCATTTGGTCAAAAACTAGAAAAAGGAAAAATCCGTGGTGTTGAATCAAATGGTATGATGTGTGCTGAAGATGAATTAGGAGTTGGTCCTGATCATACTGGCATTATCGAATGTCCTGCTGATGCACAAGTTGGTGCAAGTATTACAACAATCTATAAAAGCGATCCTATTTTTGATGTATCTATTACACCAAACCGTGGCGATTGTATGAGTGTTTATGGTATTGCTCGTGACTTAGCAGCAGCTGGATTAGGTACATTAAAACCATTACCAACTCATAGTTTTAAACCTTCATTTAAGAGTGATTTAAAATTAACAAATGAAGCAACAGAAATTGGAGCTCCTTTATTTACATTACGTGAAATTCGTGGTGTAAAAAATTGTCAATCTCCAAAATGGATGCAAGATAGATTGTTAGCTTTTGGTTTAAGACCTATTTCTGCATTAGTTGATATTACAAATTACTTTAATACAACTTATGGTCAACCTTTACACGTATTTGATGCTAAAAAAGTAGGTAAAGAAATTAAAGTTCGTAGTGCTGTTGAAGGCGAAAAAATGCTTGCTTTAGATGGTAAAGAATATTCTTTATCAGAAGGCATGATTGTTGTTTGCGATTCTAACGCTCCTTTATCAATTGCTGGTATAATGGGTGGCGAACAAACAGGTTGTGAAGATGATACAACAACAGTTTACTTAGAAAGTGCTTATTTTGAACCTGCTTGCATTGCAAAAACTGGTCAAAAATTATTATTAACAAGCGATTCTAGACAAAGATTCGAACGTGGTATCGATCCAGAAGGTGTTATTTCAAGAACAGGCTCTGATTTAGCAGCTCAAATGATTGTTGATATTTGTGGTGGTGAAGTTTCTGAAATCAATATTACAGGTAAAGTTCCTGCAAATTTACCAGCTATCGAATTCGATACAAAAAGAGTTGAAAAACTTTGTGGTGTTGACGTTGATACAAAAACTTGTGCGGAAATTTTAACTAAATTAGGCTGCGAAGTAAAAAATTTAGAAGGAACAAAATTAAGCGTTGTTCGTCCTTCATGGCGTAGTGATATTACAGGTACACATGACTTAGTTGAAGAAGTTTTACGTATCTATGGTTATGATAAATTACCTGCAACAACATTGCCTCGTCCAACACAATCATTCGGTATATTAGACCCAGCATTAAAAAGAGAAACTGCTGTTCGTCGTGCTTGTGCAAATCGTGGATCATATCAAACAATTACATGGTCATTTATGTCATCTAAAGATGCAAAGTTATTCCATGACTTGAATAAAGAACCTGTAATTATTTCAAATCCTATTAGCTCAGACTTAGATGAAATGCGTCCATCTATAATGCCAAATTTATTAACAGCTATTCATTCAAACCAAGTTAAAGGTATGACAGATGGTTCATTATTTGAAGTTGGACCTCAGTTCTTTGGTTATAAACCTATGGAACAAGAAAGTGTAGCTGCTATGGTTCGCTTTGGAAATATTTCAGGACGTCATTGGGCAGGTGGAATGCGTACATGTGATGTATTTGATGCAAAAGCAGATGCATTAGCTATTTTAGATGCTGCAGAAGCTCCTACAAACGTTCAAATAACACGTGAAGCTCCATCTTGGTACCATCCTGGCCGTTCAGGTGCAATTAAGATTGGTAGAACTGTTTTGGCTTATTTTGGTGAATTACATCCAAAAGTATTAAAAGCTATGGATATTAAAACAACTGTTTGTGGCTTTGAAATATTCTTAGATCGTATTCCTTTACCAAAGAAAAAAGGAAAAGGTATTAAAACATTAAAATTAAGTGATTTAACACCTATTTATCGTGACTTAGCATTTGTTTGTGATGTAAACGTTGATGCAGAAAAATTCATTAATGCAGTAAAACGTACAGATCCTATAATTTCTGACGTTCGCATTTTTGACGTATATGAAGGTGAACGTTTAGGCGAAGGCAAAAAGTCTATAGCTTTAAACATGACAATCCAACCTACAGAAAAAACTTTAACTGATGATGAAATTGAATCTATTTGTCGTCGCGTTATTGGTGCTGTAAGTGCAGGAACAGGTGCTACATTACGTGCATAATTAATTAAAAAGGAAAAAGCCATGGTTTGTAAAAAATCATCAAAAACAACAGATTTTAAAGGCACAATTATTATGCCAAAATCAGGTAAAAAACCTGAAAGATTAGTTGTTTATTTTCACGGAATGGGTGGAACAGGTGAATCAAATGCCTGGTTTGGTGAAGCATTATCAGAAGTAATGAAAGATGCTATTATATACATTCCTGATGGCTTTTTCCCTATTGATGGAAATGAGGAAACTCGTGAATGGTTCGACGTTCCTCCTGCATTTAATGATGATTGGTTTACTGTTTATCCAACAGAATTAAAACCTGAAGATCATGAAAAATTCATGAAAATGTATGAATATTATGATATTGGAGCATTAAGAGCTGTCGAGTTGGTAAACCAATTAAAGAAAAAACATAAGATAACAGCATCAAATACATATCTGTATGGTGTATCTCAAGGAGCTATGATGCTTTTACAATTAGTTGCTGAAACTGATTTATTAGCTGATAAAAAAGCTGATGGTTCTTATGAAGATTTGGGCGGAGCAATGATTATTTGTGGTTGCTTATTGAACGCACAAGCTGTTGATGCTCATCCTTCTCACCATGTAAAAGAAATACGTATGGTACATGGATCTTCAGATACAACAGTTCCTTTTAAAGCTTTTGTTTTATCAGATCAGGTATTATGTAGAACTGGTCATACAACAACATGTAAAGTTGTATGGGGCAAAGATCATACATATTTTGAAAAAGAAGCTATAAACGATATTTTACGCTTATCTAAGTGGTAATAAAAAACTTTACATAACCATTTAATAAAAAGCCATTGATTCACGTCTATGGCTTTTATTTTTGATTTTAGAGTAGAATCTAAAAAGGGGATACCAATAAGGCATCCCCAATTTATAAATCTAACAAAAAGCTAAATTATTTTGCTTCTGCTTTTTTCTTTTCGATAGCAGCGCCAAGGATATCACCTAAAGATGCACCTGAGCTTGCTGAACCGTATTCAGATAAAGCAGCTTTTTCTTCATCAGCTTCTTTTGCTTTAATTGACAAAGAAATCTTGCGTGTCTTTGCGTCAATTGATGTAACTTTAGCATCAACCTTATCACCAACAGCAAAACGATCTGGACGTTGTTCTGCACGATCTTTAGATAAATCAGCTTTGCGGATATATCCTTTAGAACCGTTTAAGTCAACTTCGATTCCTGCGTCTGTAATAGCTGAAACAACAGCTGTTACTACAGAACCTTTCTTAACTTCTTGAGCAACACCTTCAAATGGATCTGATGTTAATTGCTTAATACCTAAAGAAATACGTTCTTTTTCAACGTCGATTTCTAATACTTTAGCTTTTACAACATCACCCTTCTTATAGTCTTTTACAGCTTCTTCGCCTGATTTATCCCATGACAAATCTGATAAGTGAACCATACCATCAATGTCACCATTTAATCCAACGAATAAACCGAATTCTGTAATATTGCGAATTTCACCTTCAATTACAGAACCTTTTTCATGTTCAGCAGCAAATGCTTCCCATGGGTTTTGCATGCATTGTTTCAAGCCTAAAGAAATACGACGTTTTGATGCATCGATTTCTAATACTTGTACTTCAACTTCTTGAGATGTTGAAATAATCTTGCCTGGGTGTGTATTCTTCTTTGTCCAAGACATTTCTGAAACGTGTACTAAACCTTCAACGCCTTGTTCTAATTCAATGAATGCACCGTAGTCTGTAATGTTAGTTACATGACCTTTTAATCTCTTTCCAACTGGGTACTTTTCTTCAATTCCTGCCCATGGATCAGCTTCTAATTGCTTCATACCTAAAGAAATACGTTGTGTTTCTGGATTGAAACGAATGATTTGAACTTTAACTGTTTGACCAATTGTTAAAGCTTCTGATGGGTGATTAATACGCTTCCAAGCAATATCTGTTACGTGTAATAAACCATCTACACCGCCCAAATCAATGAATGCACCGTAATCTGTGATATTCTTAACAATACCGTCTAAGATTTGACCTTCAGATAAGTTCTTAATTAAGTCAGCGCGTTCTTCAATACGTGTTTCTTCTAAGATAGCACGACGAGATACAACAATATTTCCACGTGCACGATCCATCTTTAATACTTGGAAAGGTTGTTGAATACCCATTAATGGAGTAATGTCTCTGATTGGACGAACGTCAACTTGAGAACCAGGTAAGAATGCAATAGCACCAGCTAAATCAACTGTAAATCCGCCTTTAACACGACCAAAGATTACACCGTTTACTCTTTCACCAGATTCTAAAGCTTTTTCTAAATCATTCCAAGCTTCTTCTCTGCGTGCTTTTTCACGAGATAATACTACTAAGCCGTCTTTGTCTTCATAACGATCAATATAAACATCAACTTGATCGCCAACTTTCATTTCAGCATTGAAACCGAATTCACGGCGAGAAACACGACCTTCAGACTTTAAGCCTACGTCGATTGTTGCGAAGTCATCTGATAAAGCAACGATTGTTCCTTTAACAACAGAACCTTCTAATGTATCACTTTCACCGAACATTTCAGTTAATAAATCGGCAAAGTTTTCTTTCATAGCTGGCATTTCAGCTTTTTCTTTTTTTACCATATTAAAAAATTTCCTTTTTAAATTTACATGCCTCTAGGTTGAATCCTAGGGTCTTAACACAAAAAAATGCTTTAAAAACATTAAAAATCGCCGTGTCATCTCGACTTTCGGCGATTTTATACTATCTTTTTATTCAATTTGCAACAAAAAAACTCTCAAAAACTCCAGATTCTTGCATAAATTCGCTATAAATTTAAGCTCCTATATCCGAGCAAGCTGCAGTTGATCCATCAGGTAAATTTGCATGACTAGAAGCTGCTAATTCATTATTTACTTTTTCTATACATGCTTCTCTTTCTTCATCTGATGGTTTTGAATCACAATCATATGTTTCCATTAGATCTTCTGATGATTTATTAGATGTTTTTGTTAAACCGCTCATTAACGTTAATGCAATCATAATATTAGATTTTTCTGTTTTTATTAAATTAATTACAGGTTTTGATCCAATTTTAGCATCACACAAAATAGAGTCTGGTATATATATATCTCCCATTTGTGAATATCCACCAGAAAGAATTTTATAATGAGAACCTATTGGTTGATAAAAAACACTATCACTTTCAACAAGTTTTTCCTTGGCCTTTTCTATATAACCAACAGATTTTGATCCAGAGGTTGCATTTGCTATAGCATTTAAAGCTGCCATTTTATTAGAACCTGTAAAGTTTTGTGCTAACTGCTTTAATGTTACAACATATTTAACAGAATCTAATGCACTACAGTCTGCATCACCAGATTGTCCTTGTTCAGCATTTGTACAATATACATATGAATACATACCTGGAGTTGGTTTATAAGTGTAAGGCAAATACTTGGTAATTATTTGTATATTTTCCGAGTTCTTTATAGGAGACACTATAGCATTACCTGTTTTCTTAGTATAAGCTAACTGAATAAAACCATTTGTACCCCCATAAGGAGCTAATTCACCTTTACCTATTTTTTCCTGATTAGGATGTTCACTATCCCATTTGGATAATTCTTGGAACATTGAAACATTAGCATTATGAAATGTATAAAAATTCATAGCAACAGCTTCATATGTTGGTTCATAAACATCTTGCAAATCTCTAGAATTTCTAGACCAAATTCCAAAAGCAAGACAACTAAATAACATTCCTAAAACGTACCAAAAAAACATTATCTTTTTCCTTATACGTTATTAAATATCATCAGCGCTTTCAATTGGTGTTAAGACACCATGCTTAAACTTAACATTCGGGAAGTAGAATCTTGATGGATTGAAATAACAAAATGTCGTAATAAACATACCGAAAACACCTGGAGCAAAATATGCACCACCATTCCAATAATATTTATCATCAGCTTCATTGTGATAAGCCGCACCCATAGCAATATCCCAACCATATCCTTTATCATCGCCATTATGTTCCAAAATAGCCATCAAAAGTTGTGTACCACCTTGAACAATGTTATCTGCATCAAAGAAAGCTTCATTCCAGTTAGACAAACCTTCACCTACATAATCTCCACTATCTTCTGATACTGAAACACTTGTTTTAACTTGGCTTAATCCACCCAATTCGAATGAATATGGAGTCATCATCATAACAGGCAAATAACCTTGTGGACAGTTTCCTTCATCTTCTGCAGAAATTGTTGTTCCGTCTTTACCAGTAATTGTTTTACCAGGTTTTGGCACAGCACCCATGTAAGGATGTGCCCATCCTGTTCCTGATTGATATGAACTATTACTCAAAGAAAATTCTAAAACTTCATAACTTCCTGTTGAATCCAAATTGTTAGAACAACCTGAGTAGTCCAAATCTGAACATTGATAACCTGTACCTGCTACTCTTAAATCGCAACTCATTTCTACACCACCGTTACCTGAACAGTTTGATGTAATTTCTGAAGTCATAACTTGACCTGTAATACATGCATCACAAGGCCAAGATCCCTTAATGTAGGAGTTATCCAAAATATAAATACCCTTCGTAATATAGTTAGGTAAAATTTGACTTAATCTTGCAGAACCACGAGATGTTATTCGAATATCATTCATCACTGATGTAAATGCAGGATCGACATGGAAAGTTAAAGCTTTAGAATTTAAATCCGTATCTCCTGTTGAACCCGCTTTATATAAAGCAGCTTTTCCCGAATCATCAACCTCATATAGGGCATTTTTCGTATTTACATTAACAGTGTAAGCATTAGCTAACTTACCATCTTCACCATATTCAGGTTGTTTTGTAATTGAATATACTGCATTATACAATTTTCCATCTTTACCAATGTATTGTGTCTGTTCAAATTGAGTACCACGTACAATACCTGTATCACCTTCAAGTTCTATAGTTTTTTGATAAAGACCATCATCTTTAGATAAAAATATATAACCACTACGATTTTTTGTAGTAATACTAACATCTGCAGATGAACCTGAATATTTTTTTAAACCATTCTCTGATAAGAAAAAGCCTTTTTCAGATATTAAAACCTTAGCCGATTCTCTATCAGGTCCCAATGTCATTGCTGCACTATCACTAGTATTAAGGAATAATCCTCCAACAATGTCTGTATGTGCTAAATAAGAATTGGTTAATGCTTGAACATTAGAAAAACTTGAATTTACAGTAATACCTTTATCTCCAGCTTTCATATGAACGTATTTGTCAGAATTTAATAATAAAGCTTCTTTACCCGTAATAAAGGCGTTTCTTGTAGCTTCAATTGATATATCTTGATCTGAATTTAAAGTTAAAGATACACCAGCATATAAATCAACATTTCCGTTTGAACTTATTTCTATTTGAGTATCATCATACAATGAAGTCATATCATTGCCCAATTCTAATACATGCTTATCGCCACCAGCAGTTAATAAAATCTCATCAACTGCATTAGCTTCAATTACACCTCTATCCATATTAATTGTTGCTTGATCTGCAACATCTATCTTAATACCATCAGGGTTAGCTCTAATTGTTGATAAATCAGAAGTTAAAAGAACTTGATCAGAACCTGTTAATGAAGCATTTTTAGTATTTACTAAGAAATTATCTGTTGTATTGATATTTGCTGTATTTAAACCAATATCAATTAAACCTCTATCATTCCATGGATCTCCAACAGTATTACGAACAATAATACGTCCACTAATAACTTCAACACCGCCTGTTTGTGTTAATTTATTACAACCTGTTCCATCTTGTTTACATTGTCCATTACCACCCATATCAATATCTGTAAACATTGAGTTAGCATCTGGAATACCACTTTGTGGTCTACGATATAAGAAATCTGATGTAGTTGAAGCAGCGTATGCTGTAACAGCACCAATATGGGCATTATCCGGACCAACTTCATTTACTGTTACACCAAAAGCTCCTAATCCTGTTTCCCACATACCTTGAGAGCCACGAACATTACCACCCGTTACTATGTTAGACATGAAGCCACCATCAGATCCAACCATAGTTGCAATTCTTGCAGCTTGTCTTGATGGCATACTACGAGAAGAGTTAGAGATAACTAAACCTGTAATTGTTCCTTTCTCACAACATGCTTCTCCTGAAGAAGCTGTAGAAGTACAAGAAGATGTTCCAGATCTTTTACCCGGAACGGAACATTTATAAGCTAAACCAAATTTCCAGTTATCACCCGCATCATTATAAACCAATTTTGAGTTAGCAATTGAATTTCCGTCTGCAGATAAATATGCTGCAGGAATATAAGGTTTAAGATCAGCAACAGGAACTTCATCTTTCTTAACAGGCGTTCCAGAATAATCCCAATCTCGCATTAATCTATCAAAATTAGCTTGAATATATCTTTCAAGAGCAGTTTTTAATACTTTTACTTGTCCTGCAGCTGCAGCATCTTCCATTTCTGCTTGGCGTTCATTTGCTTGACGAACTGCCATAGGAGACATCATAGCTAATAAACCTACCATCATAATAGCTTCAAGCATTAAACCGCCGCGTTCATTTGAATGTAACATAGCTCTGCCCTTTCTAAAAAAATACTATTTCCTATTTTAAAGTTTATCGCAGCAAATATTAATAAACAACAAAAAAACTATATAACTGAAGTTATAAAAGCTTGAAAATTAGCCACTTTTTTCTATTTTTTCATAAAAAAAAGGAAGCTTTTTTAACTTCCTTCTTAATTTTCTATTTCTATAATTTATGTTACATAAAAATTCTTTCTCTGGTATTGTCATTTGCTATTTCAAGCCCCTTTGTATAATCAGCCCAGTTTGAAACAGCATCAGATAGTAGACGAGATACAAATTCACTCAATTCTTCACCATTTTCTTTGGCAAAATTTTCTATTGCTGAATAAAGCATTGTATCTATTTGTAATGAAATTTCTTTATTACAATTCGTTAATGGCATCATGGTAAAATCTCCTCCCGTCTTAATAAGTGTTTAAACCTTTTTAGTTATAAAGTTTCTACCTAAAGATATTTTGTGAACAAAATAATTAACAAAGGATTAATAAATTTTGCCTAGCGATAAAAAAGTACAGAAATCTCAAGCTCCCGAACAAAATAAAAAAGCTGAGAAAAACGTAAAATCAGATTCTAAATCACCTAATAAACAAACAGAATCGAATAATAATTCCGATTCTAAAAAAAGCAGTGAAAAAAAAACTAAAATTTTTAAAGGAAAATCTGGAAAAACTTTAGCAAAATCTATCCTTAGAAAAACAATAAAATTATCTATATGTATTTTTTCTATCTCTATCACAGGTTATTTATTATGGTGCTGGCATACATTGCCTGACGTCAATAAAATGATGAATGCAACTAGAGAACCAAATATTACATTTTTATATGAAGATGGTTCTATAATGTTGGTTAGTGCAAAACAATCGCCTGTAAAATTAAAAAGTTTACCTAAACATCTAATTGGTGCAGTTGTAGCAACCGAAGATAAACGTTTTTATACAAGAGGATTTTTTGACGTTAGATCATTTGCTAGAGCCATTTGGATAAATATAATCAAAAGAGATAAAGCTCAAGGTGGATCTACTATCACACAACAAGTTGTTAAAAACATATTTTTAACAAGAAAGAAAACTATACAAAGAAAAATTCAAGAATTAATGCTAGCTTGGTGGCTAGAAAGAAACTTAACTAGAGATCAAATTCTAGAAATTTATTTAAATCGTATGTACTTTGGTGCTGGAGCTTATGGTATTGAAGCTGCTGCTAGAAAATATTATGGTATTTCTGCTAAAAAATTATCCCTTTATCAATCCGCAACTTTAGCTGGATTATTAAAAGCTCCTAGCTCTTTAAATCCTATTTCTTATCCAGAAAAAGCTCATCTTAGAGCAAGAATTGTATTAGCTCAAATGGTAAAAGCAGGCCTAATAAAAGCAACTACAGGATTAGAAGTTGCTGAAATTGGTTCCGAAACATTCAAAAATAAATCTGTTTCTTTAGGTTGGTTTACTGATTACATAAGTGATGAAATATCTGGAATGATAGGTTCTATAACTGGAGATATTACAGTTCACACAACAATGTCAAAAGAACTACAAGAAATTTTATCTTCAGAATTATTTAATATATTCAAAGATCCTAAAACTAGTGAAAAAAATATAACTCAAGCCTCTGGTATCATTATGGATACAAATGGTGCTATATTAGCAATGATAGGTGGTAAAGACTATAAGCAATCTGCGTTTAATAGAGCTGTTTCAGCAAAAAGACAAATAGGATCTACTATTAAACCTTTTATTTATCTATCTGCTTTTGAAAAAGGTTTCAAACCAAGTGATACAATTGAAGATACTCCTTTAACAATTAATGGGTGGTCTCCTAAAAATTCAAATGGTAAATATTATGGATTAATAACTTATTCTGATGCTTTAACTAAATCGGTTAATACCGCTGCCATAAGAATTGCTGTAAAATTAGGTTTAACTAACGTTCTAAAAACCGCTAGAAAATTTGGAATTGTAAGCTCTAATTGCAAACCTGAAGCAACTATTGCTTTAGGTGTATGTAATTCTTCTTTGTTAAATGTTGCGGGTGCTTATGCTTCACTCGCAAATTCTGGTATTGCTGTTCATCCTTTTGGAACTGAAAAAGTTATTATGGAAAGAAACAAAAAAGAAGAAGTTGTCTATAATAGAAATATTTCACCTAGCGTTAAAATGGTAAAACAAGACTCTCTGTCTAAATTACAAGACATAATGTACAATGTAATTCAAAACGGCACAGGTAAAAAAGCAAGAACAGATTATGTTTCCTATGGAAAAACAGGAACTACTCAAAATTATAGGGATGCTTGGTTTGTTGGTTGGACAGATGTACCAAAAATCGGTAATATCGTTATAGGTATTTGGATGGGTAATGATGACGAAAAACCTATGAATAAAGTCTCTGGAGGAGATTTACCAGCTATAACATGGGGCAAAATTGTTAAGAAAATTCGTTCAAATAAAACCAGTTTCAACTACGAGGATGACTAACTCATTCACCTTCTAAGAAACAATTATGAGCTTCATAAATTAATAATTTTCTATAATCTTCTGTAAGCCACTTATTTCTACTTATACGTAAGAGATTTATTCCCATATAAAAAGGAACTCTTTTGGTAATAGCATCAAAAGTTTCTTGGCAATCAGGAAAATGTGTTGAATATTCCCATAAAAAATGACCTAAATATGGTTCACAAGCATATTTGTTGCCTGTTCCTAATAAGAAGAAATGGAATACTTCTGCACATAAACGACCTATATCAAAAATACGATCAGCATACATACAACGTTCTAAATCAAAAGATATAACATGTTCATCATCACCAAACATAAAGTTTTCTGGTGTTGCATCTCCATGTACAATTACTCTATTATCTTCCCACATTTCTGGTCTACTACGCCATTCTTCCATAGCCTCATAAAAGAAATCAATATCTTCTGGTTCAAGTAAATAAGACGTTTGATTAATCATTCTATCAAAATAAGAACAACTCCAATCAAAATCTACTTTATCTTCTGTTGCTGTTCTATTATGCCATTCTGCTAAAAAGTGTGCTAAAGCTCCTAATTTTTGTAAAATAAGAACTCCATTATCTTCAGCTATAGCTCTTTCTAAAATAGAACTTAATAATTCACCTTCACAATATTCAATGGCTAAAAGACCATTTAAATCAAAATTTTTTCCATAAGGTTTTGCAATATAATATGGAGATTGATCAAAACCAAATGTGCGCATTGTAGATAAATTAAAATATTCTCTTTCTAACTTTTTTAATGCAAATTCTGGATCTGTTATTGTCTCAGATAAAAAATACTTACAAATTATTTTTGTACCTGTATGTTCTTCTTCGTATAAATATACAGGATTTGAACCATTCAATCTAAACGCATGATAAATGGGATCTTCACAATCATTACCTGTTTGTGGTTGAACTTCATATTTAAGATATCCATACAAAGGATCGTCTTGTTGAACTATTCCAGTATATTCCCCAGCCATTACTTGTTGCCTATTTAGATAACATAATTAATGGAACGAGTGTTTCCGCAGGTGTAGTGCCAGAATGAACGCCTATCATATTTGGTTCTTTATAATCTGAAGTTCTTTGACGTAAACATTTGTTTCCTGTTGCAACTATAATATAATCGCCTATAAAATCAAGAGATTTTGGATGAATTTTATAGCCTTCTAAAACAGGTCCAAATAATTCCATTTTTAATACTTCTTCTTTAGAATAAATGCTAAATTCTTTAGAAAGATATTTATTAAATAAACTTATAAATTTATCATTTGTTCCTGGTTTTAAAAATACTGAAGATGTTCTTTGATCTAAACTTAATGGATGAAGCAATAAATCAGCCATATCTTCTAATTCATTAATATAAATAGCCCCTTCATAAGGAATATGACCATGATCAGCAGATATTATAAGTAAAGTATCTTCAGGCAATGATTTATAAAAAGAAATCGTATCTTTATTCATTTTTGAAATTAACTTATAAACTTCACCTGAATATGGTGATTTAAGATGACTTAAATGATCAGGATCTGGCCAATAACCAAAAACAAATTGTCTTCCTGGCTTTTTAACTTGATTAATTACTGCATTACATAATTCATTAAAGTCTTTCATACCATTCTCTTCAAATGGTGCTGGAGGAATATATGTCGTAACTTCTCCATTAGTTGCTTCTTTAATTTGTTCATCTATTTTTTTATAAGCAACTAAATTACTTACAGGTTCTTTTGTATCTAGTTTTATACGAGAATAAGCATCACAATTAGTAAAATATTCTATAACTTTATCATATTCTTTAAAATAAGCTGTCCAACCAAGCCATCCATGACAAATAGGAGGAAGTCCTGAATAATAAGTATTCATCGCTGCTGCTGTTGTAGTTGGATAAACTGAAGTTATAGTATCAACAACATTCGAACGTAAAAAACTATTTTTTGCTAAAGCATGATTTAATAAAGTTTGGCCTAAACCATCATAAATCATAACAATAACATTCTTATATTTTTTTAGTAATTCTTTATCTAATAAATCTAATGAAGGATATTTTGTTTTTACTCCATAACTTTTAAGTATTGATGTTATTAAATTCAAAATACTTTTATTATAATTAGGAAACATTAAAGCACTCCTCTACTTAGATTGACATAAATCACAATATTGTTTCCAATATTCTTCGGCTTGTTCTTTAGAAGCTCCTACCATTTTATTTAACAATAATTGCTTTTCTTCTTCTATTTTATGAGCTTTTGTTTGCTGAATAATCTGGTATAACTCTTGTTCAGGGAAAAATCCTTCTGAACTTAAACTACGTCTTTCTAGTAATTCTATTTGATCTGCAATAATTGTAAGAACTTCACCTAAATTGTTATTACTTAATTCAGCTTTCAATTCACTAGATGTAATTTCAGGATTATTGAACATCGAATTAATAATAAAATCAAAACATTTACTCAAAAAAGGATCACTTATTTTATATCCAGCTATTTCTTCTATTATATTTGAATAAGCTGAAGGACAATATATTAAAAGAGCTAATATTGTTTTAGGAGTTACATTTTCTAAATTTGGCTTTGGAACATCAACTATAATTTGTTTATTTTTATTATTATCTTTTTTATTGCTCTTTTCTTCTTTTTTTATTTCCTTTGGCTTTACTGTTCCACCTGTTATTTTCCATAGTCTTTCTTTAAAATCTCTACGATAATAAGATTTAACAGTATTATCTGCTATCGTTTCAATTACACTGTTCATATCAGCTTCAAGCTTAGCTTTTCTTTCAGGTGTGCTTATATCTCTTTTATCTATAAGCATTTGCCAAAGCTGATCACATAATGGCCTTGAATTATTTTGAGCAAAATCATTAAATTGAGAAACACCCTTTGCTTTAACGTACTCATCAGGGTCCATATCATCTGGCAAAGTCATAAATCTTAATGAAAAATCTCCATGAAGTAATGGCAATACAGTTTGTGCAGCATGATTTGCAGCACGAATACCTGCACCATCTCCATCAAAACTACAAACAGGCTCTGGTGAATATTTCCATAATAATTTTATATGATCTGGTGTACAAGCAGTTCCACAAGAAGCAACAGCATGCTTAAATCCTTTAGAATATAATGAAATAACATCCATATATCCTTCAACTACCATTATTTTTTCTGTACGTCTTGCTTCATCTTTGGCAAAATTTAAACCATATAATGTATTGTGTTTGATAAATAACGGGGTTTCAGGAGAATTTAAATATTTAGGTTCCCCATCTCCAATAACTCTTCCTCCAAAAGCTATAACTCTCCCTTTAACATCAAAAATAGGAAACATAACTCTATCAAAATACAAATCACAAGGTTTTCTTCCTTCTTTAAAAGAAATAACACCTAATTGCTTTTGCATATCTAAAGGAACTTTCTCTAAATCTAACATTGATTTAATAGGAGAGCCAGCTGGAGCATATCCTAAGCGGAATGTTTTTATAGTTTCATCAGAAAGACCACGATTTCTCAAATAATATAAAGCATTCTTCCCAATAGGAGAATAAAGTTGACCTTCATAATATTTGCAAATTTTATCTAAAACTTCATATATGCCTAATCTTTGTTGCTCTTTTTTAAATTCAACAGGATCTGGTTCTGGTAAAGGAATTCCATATCTTTCAGCTAAATGAGTAACTGCTTCAACAAATGACATGTTTTCAATTTCCATAATAAATTTAAAAACATCGCCACCTGCACCACATCCAAAACAATGAAAATTATCTTTATCTGGTTGAACAGAAAAAGAGGGCGTCTTCTCATGATGTAAAGGACAACACCCCCAATACTGATTTCCGTTCCTTCTTAAAGATACATATTGTTTTACTACATCTAAGATAGGAGCTCTTGATTTTACTAAATCTAAAAAACTGTCTTGAAAATAAGGCATATTTGTTACTTATTAATTAGCCTAATAAAGCTTTCTTAACAATACCACTTGCTTTGCCAAAATCCATACGGCCAGCATATTGCTCGCGTAATTTTGCCATAATAGCGCCCATATCCTTCAAACTTGAAGCACCAATAGCTTTAATTGTTTCTTTTACAACAGCTTCTGTTTCTGCTTCATCCATTTGTTTTGGTAAAAATTCTTGAATGATATTGATTTCTTCTTGTTCATTATCAACTAAATCTTGACGACCACCTTTTTCATAAGCAGAGATACTATCTTTACGTTGTTTAATCATTGATTGTAATAATTGCATAATATCTTCATCTGTGATTTGGCCATCTTTTTCTGTTCCACGGCTTGCAATATCACGATCTTTAATAGCAGCTAAAATCAAACGTAATGTTGAAATTTTGTGAGCTTCTTTATTTACCATAGCTGTCTTTAAAGCATTTTTTATATTTTCACGCATTTTTTTATTTCCTTATAAATTACAAACTAAAAATTATATAAAAAAAGATATACTCCTTTTTAAAAAATAAAACATCTATTTTATATTTTTTCTAAAAAATTTAGCCATCTGCTTTCATTAATGCAAATGGCTAAACTATTTGATTTTTATACGAATTAATTAACCTTCTGTAAGGATTGTATTAACTTTCATTTGAGCTTCTGATGGTTCAATTTTATCAACAGCAGCTAATTCTCCAGATAAACGATCTAAAGCTAATTCATAAATTTGACGTTCACTATATGATTGTTCACTAACAGCATCACCTGAACGATATAAATCACGAACTACTTCTGCAATTGCAACAACGTCACCAGAATTAATTTTTGCTTCATATTCTAATGCACGTCTTGACCACATGGTACGCTTTGCTTTAGCTTTTGTTCTTAATGTATCTAAAGCTGAATCCATTGTAGTTTTTGTTGACAATTTTCTTAAACCTGAATTTTTTGCTTTTGCCATTGGAACTCTTAATGTCATTCTATCTTTATCAAAGTGAACAGCGATTAATTCCAATTCTTGTCCAGCTATCTTATCTTTTGAAATGCTGGTTATTTTTCCAACACCATGAGTAGGATAAACTACATACTCACCAGCGGAAAAAGTATTTTCTTTGACCATTATATCATAGTCCTTATGTTGTTTTTGTTAAAATGTTGTTTCAAAATCGTGTCCCTTATTTTCCTAAGGACAGAAGTCATTGTACCACAAAAATCGATAAAAATCCACCTTTAAACGATATTTATTTAAAAAATGGCAATTTTTGATTTGTTTTCAAAAGTATAATTTTATTACAATCAATAAAAATGAAATTTACTTTTTAATTCATTTTTTCGCATTACCAAGTTGCCATTCAAAGCCAAGAGAAAAAGCTACACCCTTCCTTCCTCCATTTCTTCCAACAACTTGAAAATAGCCTGTATATTTTTCATCTCTTTTATTTTGAATTCCTAATCCATATTGAGTATATGGTCTTACGCTCATTTCAGGAAGTGATTTATTTTGAGCATAAAATTTTGCCTTATCTGTAATACTAAATACTTCACTTACTGTAGCATATGGTTGCCATCTATTTTTAGTATTTAAAATATATTTCAATTGAGGCTGAATTGTTTTCACATGCATAGTATCTGATGTAATATTAACACCAGCAGCATTTTTATAATTGAAAGTCTTAATAAGAGAATAAGCTAACATCAAACTAGGTTGCATAATATGCATATCTTTTTTAAGTTCAAAATTATAACCTAATTTTACTGCAGCTCCTGAATTTAATAATTTAGAATGTTCATTTCCATACATCGTATCAGCATTGGAAATTCCAGCACCTACAGCCAAATTTAAAACAGTAAAAAATTCTCCTTTAAAATAGTTAGCTGCTAAACCTATTGACCCACCATTATAATTTATTTTTACATTCTTAAAATCTTGATCAACTCTATTGTATCCTGAGTAAAAAGAATAAACAGCATTCCAATCATGTTTAAGCGTATAAATATCACTATCTACCCCAAAATAACTTCCATATGATGATGTATCTACATTAGGTCCTTTATCTAATTTAATATTTTCAAAAGAAGTATAAGGATTTACCCATATTTTTTTTGCCTTATTTATAGAATTTGTATCTGAAAAAGCTTGGTTATTTTCATCATTATATGACATTCTATCTAATCTAGACATATTCATAAAATTATCAACAAATCTAAAACCCTCATTAAAGCTTTCAAGTATTGTAGCATAACCCGATATTTGTGCTGCTACAGGAGATGATAAAACGGCTGGATTAAAACTTGAATAACCATTTCCTCTTGATAATAATAAATCTCCAGAATTTTCATCAAAAGTTAATCCATAATAATAAATTGGTGTAGTTACAGATGTTTTATCAAAATTAATAGCACTCAATAATTTTTCGTTATTTAAATCTTCTTCTATAAAAGGAATATTATATTTATCCTTTGTAATTATTTTATTTTGAAAAACATTTGGTAAAATTTTTAACTTGTAATTATTAGTAATAACATCATCTTTATCATTAAATTTTAATTTATCAACCTGCATATTTTTTAAATTAAAATCTACTATGAGATTGCCATTTCCATTTAATTCAAATTTTCCTAAGCTTGTAGTTGAAACATCGTTATTTGAAAGATTTAATGTGCTTTTGTTGTTTAAAATTATTTTATTTTCAATATGTTGAACATTAGAGCCTAAGTTTAAAAATGAATCATCTTGCAAATTTATAATACCATTGCCCATAATTTGTGCTGAAATAGCGCTATCCTTTGCTAAATCAACACTTGTAGATAAATTAAAATTATTTTTTACTTCTAAAATTCCTTCATTTTTAACAGAATAAACTTTTGCTGTAACATTATCAAAAGTTACTGTATCAGAAGTACTTTCACCAAAATTCAATTTTAATGTATTTTGTAATCTATTATCTCCATTTATAACCCCATCTTTATAATGGCTTCCATTTTTAAAATTTAAATTTGTAAAATACCAAGTACTTGTATCATTTGCATCAGTAAAACCAGCCGAAGGACCTCCAACTTTAAAAGGCCTTGCAATTTCAGGTAATTCCATATCTATTTCTTGATAACGATATGTCTCTAAAGAATTCCATTCTGAAATGATATTTCCTTTAATTTCTGCTGTATCAAAAATGTTTATATTTTCCACATGAGCATTTTCTGATATATAAATAGCTGCTTTTTTTCCAAATAAAGAGCCTTTTATATTTACCTCTGTTGCTAAAGCACCATCAATTTCAGGATCTAAAACTTCTTCAGCTTGAAAAAATCTCAAAACATAAAAATCTGTATGTGAACCTTTTGAATATAATGCTGAAGTTATTATGTTGTATCCAAAATCAAAATCTAAAGCTATACCATTTGTTCCTTTTGCTTGAATAAAAGATGTTTCTTCTAGATTTATCCTATGATTTTTTCCAAAAGTAACACCAACACCAATACTATTATTTCCATTCGTTATAATAGAATTGTTTAAGTTAAAAGTGTCTTGAACTCCATCTATTCTTGCACCAAAAGTCGCTTCTCCAAATAGATTTGTTTCAGCATCTTGTGTAATTGTATTATTATCTCCATAGATATGTACACCTACTGCATAATCTTTAATACTAGAATAAGAAGTCGAAATAGTATCTGTCATATGATCAAGGTAATAAGATTTTCCAAAATAATCTTTTAAATTTATATTATAACCAATATCAACAAACGCAGCTAATTCTGCTTCCATACAAGTAACCCAGTTACGATAATTTTGATGAGATAAATAACTGTTACGAAGCTCTATATGAGATATATCAATTAAAGTATCATCTTTAGGATGAATAGGCAAACCATTCACTGTTTTATAAGTTCCAGCATATCTCAAATTTATGTACGTTTCAGAATAATTTCGCATTCCTCCATTTGATTCAATGTTTGATTTTGCTATACTTAAATCACTATCATTGCCCAAAACTTTTAGAGTATTTTCTCCAACAAAATAAGGTATGTATTCATCAAGACCAATAATATAATTTGCATCACTTACAGGAACAATAGATGTAATAGGAGTAACTATTGTTGATTCCGTAGGAGATGCTATTATTTTAGTTTCTCCTAATCCTTCTTTAAAAAATCTTAAATTTTTATCCCATACAGACAAATTATCTTTATAATATCCGGTAGTATAATCAGAACCATTATATGAATACATTTTATCTTCTGGATCTGTTCCCATACCAAGAGCATGTGCTATTTCATGTTGAAAAATAACCTTTAAATTAGGATATGTTTTATCTGCTAATGGTTTATTTGTATTATCATAATCCCAAGCACCTTCTCCTAAAAAACTATATCCTAAAATAATAACTGAACTAGGATAAATACTTGGTGGAATAGTTTTTCCATACAAAGCTGCCTGAATTTCACTTATTTTTTCTGTTCCATCCAAAACTGTAAAACTTTTTGCTGAAACATTATAATATGCTTGTTTAATTATATTAAAAGAAGCTTTTTTACTTACAGGTGATATTATAATATCAGCCCAATAATTTTCTGATGCATATAAAGATTCTTTTTCTTTTTGATTAATTTTTCCTTCTGATGTTAATTTATAATCTGTTGAAAACTCTTTTGTAACAGGAAAACTTTCATCTTTTTCAAAAAATTTATATGTAAAAATATTTCCTTCAGATTCTTCATATGCAAATACAGGAACAAAATAACATGTCGTAATAATTGTTAAAACTAAGATGAAAATCTTATTTTTCATAAAAAATCTTCTTTTATAAATCTTCACATTTATTTTTTAAATTTCAGAGTAATTATCTTTTTTTAATTGAACTATACCCTTTATTTTTTTTAAAAAATTGTTCCCTTTTATATCTGTCTATCTTTTTAATTTTGTCTTCATTTTTTAAATTAAATAAACAAACAAATCCAGAAATAATAAAATAAAGACAAGTTAAAAATAATATAAAAACTTTGCCAGTTTCTCCATCTTCATCGTATCTTGCATATTCATAAATACCTTTATCAGCAAATACTTGTTTTATGATTAGGTTAACTTCTCTTCTTGCTTCAGTTTCTGTATAAAAATTATGATGTATATAAAACTCTTTATTTAAATCTTTGAAGAAATCTACAGTATAATGCGTTCTAGTACCATGCTTCGTATGTCTCTTATGTTTTACTACATCTATATAATTAATACCATTTAAAGAATATTTATCAACTAATCTAATTCGTGGATTATGTAATGTTGACTTATAATATTCACAACTTTGTGTACTGTAATTACATCTAAAAATAAAATCTTTATTTTCAAAAAAATATATAAATATAATAAAGCCGATAATTACTAGAAAAATAGCAACTAATTTGTTTTTTGCTTTTTCATCTAACTTATTTCTTTTCATTCGCATAATCGCGTAACTAATCATTGCAAAAGACATAGATCCAAAAAAGAAATTTAAAGAAAAACTAATCATATCTTTTATTACCGTTTAATAAATGTTTCTAAATGTAACTACCCTTTTATATATTTCTTCTCTTTTTCATTAAAATTTTTTCTTTTCCTTTTTTTATAAACAAAAATCCCAAAATAATAAAAAAGAGAGATGAAAGTATAAATACTATCGGAACAATAAAACTTGATACATTTTTAATGCCTATTTTTTGAAAAGTGTATTCTGATTTTTTTTCAAATAATGATTTTTTTATTTTTAGTAATTCACTTAGTGCATCATCATCAAAATCAAAATGATAATTATTACCTATACTAAATTTGGATTTATTTCCTTCATAAAAATTAATAGTGTAATATGTTCTAGAACCGCTCCTAGAATGTGTTACATGCTTTTTAATGTCAACATCATCTATTCCTATTAAAGAATAACTTTTTACATATCTAATTTTTGAATTATAGTAAGTAGAATGAAAATATTTACATTCTTGTTCATCATAATTACAACTGAAAATTATATCATTATCTTCAAAGAAATATATAAATCCAAATAAACATACAAGAGCTACCAAAATTGCTAAACATTGATTTTTTTCTTCGCAATTTAAACTAGCTTTTTTGCTTCGCATAAATACATATCCGAACATAAAAAAAGATAAGCTTACAAAAAATATATCAATAAAAATATTCATTTGATTTTTACAAAAGTTTCTAAAGCTGTAATAATTGCGTTTTTCTCACCTATTAATGATGCATTTTCTCCATCAACATAATCACCTATAGCATCTGCAGTATCAGAACCATAAATAACAACATTATTTAGAACAGAACCTGTTTTAATTCCACGTAATCTTCCAACAACCATTAAAGCTGCTGTTTCCATATCTGCACCTAAAACTCCTTTAGAGCTCCAATATTTTTCTTGTTCTGCATTTTCATCAATATAAAAGCTTTCATGACTATGCGTAATACCAACATGATGAGGAAAATCTTTTGCTACTTGAATCATATCCATTAAAATTTCACTATCTGGAACTGCAGGAAATTTTACATCTACATAAGCATTAGATGCACCATCATCTCTGACAGCTCCACAAGAAATAATAATATCTCCTATTTTAATACCTTTTTGAAGCGCTCCACATGAACCTACTCTTATCATATTTTTAACGCCAATTTTTGCTAATTCTTCAACAGCAATGGACATAGAAGATCCCCCTATGCCAGTAGAAATTACTATTACTTCTATACCCTTATAATTTCCTTTTAAGCTTCTAAATTCTCTATTATATGCTAGCTCTTCAACATTATTTAAAAACTTAGCTATTCTATCTAATCTTTGTGGATCACCAACTAAAATAGCATTTTTAATATTCATTTCTTCTAAATTAATATGGGGTTGTTTCATAATAAATCCTCCAATATCTGTTATTTTTAGCTAAAGCTTCATTATTAAAATTAAAGGTGTATTCAATTTTAATCTTTTACTATGTTTCCAAACTTTGCATCAATTAAAAATGCTAATTCTTCAGCATTAACTTCAATTGTTAATCCTACTTTTCCACCACTTACAAAAATAGTAGGAAATAGATAAGCTGTTTCATCAATTAAAGTTTTAAATTGTTTTTTCATACCAATAGGAGAACAACCACCATGAATATATCCTGTTGTTGGAAGTAATTGTTTTAATGGTATCATTTCTAAGCTTTTAACATCTGCTAATGCTGCAGCTCTCTTTAAATCTAAATCTGCATTTGCAGGTACAACACAAACAAAATGTTCATGTGTAGGAGCTATTGTAACTAAAGTTTTAAATATTCTTTCAGCAGGTTGTTGAAAATATTTAGCAACGGAAATAGCATCTACACCTTGCTTTGGATCATATTCATAAGCTTGGTATTCTATTTTAGCCGTTTCTAATATTCTCATTACATTAGTTTTATTCATACTAATCACCAATTAAAAGATATTATAAAATAAACTTGGTTAAATCTGTCTTTTGTGCAAGTTTTCCAACTTGTTCACGTACAAATTCTGCTGTTACCTCAAATGTTTCACCTGAACGATCAGATGCTGTAAAACTAATATCTTCTAATAATTTTTCTAATATAGTATGTAAACGACGAGCACCTATATTTTCAACACTTTCGTTGATTTCTGCACATAAAGATGCTATTTCGCGTAAAGCTTCATCTTTAAATACTAATGTAAAATTCTCAGTTTTTAAAAGTTCTGTATACTGTAAAATTAAGTTATTTTCAGGTTCTGTCAAAATTTGATAAAAATCATCTTTTGTTAAAGCCTTTAACTCAACTCTAATAGGTAAACGCCCTTGTAATTCTGGTAATAAATCAGAAGGTTTCGCAATATGAAATGCACCTGATGCAATGAATAAAATATGATCTGTTTTTACTGGACCATGTTTTGTTGGAACTGTAGTTCCTTCAATTAAAGGAAGCAAATCTCTTTGAACACCTTCACGAGAAACATCAGGCTTATTACCTTCAGCTTTTCCACAAATCTTATCGAATTCATCAATAAATACTATACCGTTATTTTCAACATTTAATATAGCTTGTTTAATTAATGCTTCTTTATCAATTAAATTATCAGACTCTTCATTAATGAGTGTTTTATATGACTCTTCAACTGTCATATGTTTTTTCTTCATTTTTGATTTTGCACCTAACAAATCTGCTAAAGAAAACATTCCCATTGATGCACCTGGCATTCCCGGAACATCAAATGTTTGCATAGGATTTTCTGGTGGTTCTTCAACTTCAATTGTTATTTCTTTATCAGCTAACTCACCATTTCTTAACATTGTACGGAATTTTTCACGTGTTTCTTCACTTGAATGTTCACCAACTAAAGCATTTAAAACTCTTTCTTCAGCATTTCTTTCTGCTTTTTCATGAACAGTTTTATGCATAGCTTTTTTAGTAATATGAATAGAATTATCAACTAAATCACGAATAATACTTTCAACATCTCTGCCAACATATCCTATTTCTGTAAATTTAGTTGCTTCAACTTTAATGAATGGAGCTTGTGCTAATTTTGCTAAACGACGAGCTATTTCTGTTTTACCAACACCTGTTGGTCCAATCATTAATATATTTTTTGGAACAACTTCTTCACGTAAAGAAGGATCTAATTGTTGTCTGCGCCAACGATTACGTAAAGCAATAGCAACAGCCTTTTTTGCTTCTTCTTGTCCAATAATATGTCTATTTAATTCTGATACAATTTCTCTAGGTGAAAAACTAGTAGATGAAGAATTTACATTTGTCATTTTTTTATCCATTATTTATAATTTTTATATTAATCACCAATTACTTCAGTAATAACATTATGATTTGTATAGATACAAATATCTCCAGCAATTTTCATAGCTTTTTTAGCAATATCTTCTGCTGATAAATCCATATCAATCAAAGCTAATGCTGCTGCTTGTGCAAAAGTACCACCAGAACCAATGCCAACTACACCATATTGAGGTTCTAAAACGTCACCTGTTCCTGTTAATACCAAAGTTACATCTTTATCAGCAACAATCATCATTGCTTCTAATTTACGCAAATATTTATCAGTTCTCCAATCTTTTGCTAATTCAACACATGCACGTGTCAATTGACCAGAATATTTTTCTATCTTTTCTTCTAATCTTTCAAATAAAGTAAAAGCATCTGCTGTAGCACCTGCAAATCCAGCAATTATAGAACCATTTCCTAATCTACGTAATTTACGAGCATTACTTTTTAATACTGTATTTCCAAAAGTTACTTGTCCATCTCCAGCTAAAACAACTTTATTGTCTTTACGAACACACAAAATTGTTGTTCCACGCCATCCTGGAAATTCATTTGCATTATTATTAACCATATTAATTTCTGTCATAATTATTCCTTGATAATTAACCTTTTATTTTACATTTTCACTTATGTTTCTTATAATCGTTTTATATTAGATTTAAAATGTTTTTCTTTAAATTCTTATCATAAAGGTCAAAAAAATGAACAGAACATATACATTATCTAGAAAAACTGCTGAAACAAATATTCAACTCGAATTAAATTTAGATGGCAACGGAAATTATGAAATAGATACAGGTTGTGCTTTTTTTGATCATATGCTAACTCAAATAGCTCGTCATGGACTTTTTGATCTAAAAATTAAAGCAAAAGGTGACTTAGAAGTAGATGCTCATCATTTAGTTGAAGATACTGGTATTGTTTTAGGTCAAGCTATCAAAGAAGCTCTTGGTGATAAAAAAGGTATCAACAGATATGGTGCTTCATGCATTCCAATGGATGAATCTTTAAGCAGATGTGTTATGGATATTTGTAATCGTTCAACCTGCATTTGGAATGTTAGCTTTCCAACAGAAAAAGTTAATGAAGTTGATTTAGAAGTTTTTCGCGAATTTTTTGTAGCTGTTGCTCAAAATTTAGGTTGTGCACTTCATATCGAAAATTTCTATGGCGAAAATTCCCATCACATAATTGAATCATGTTTTAAAGCTTTTGGACGTTGTTTACGTCAGGCTGTTTCTATTGATGAGAGAAGTGCTAATTTATTACCCTCTACAAAAGGATCATTGTAAATTATTTAATAGCTTTAAGTAACTTCTTCGATAAGTTAAGCGTTATATAAATAAAATATAACTGAAAGATTAAAGTTATGAATAAAGATATTAATTTAAACAAAAAAAATATTGATATTTTAAACTTAGATGACACTATAATATCTGATATTGTAGGTGGAAAATATATTATTCCAAAACCATTTATAGAACCTATTGTTAGCGATGATTCTATGATATGTAGTTTTGGTGGTAATAATAACTAAAGTTTTTATTGTAAAATATTCTATTTACTTGAATCATAAACTTCGTTCATTTCTGCCCATAATTGTGAATTACCAGCTTTTTTAGCTATTTTATCTAATCCCTTCATGTATAAAGCAAAATTCTTTTCTTCTTCTTCACTTAAAGGAAAATTTCTTGGTTCACGATAATGATGTTCTATAGTTTCAACATGTGTAAAAATATCTAATTTTGGAGCTTTACCTCCAGTTAAATACATATAAACTTCGGCTAATAAAACAGAATCAAGTAAAGCTCCATGTTCTGTTCTCATGGAGTTATCAACACCATATTTTTTACATAAATCATCTAATGAATTACATGTTGGATTGATTTTTTTAGCTATTTCTAGTGAATCTATTATTTTATTTTTTAAAGGAGGATAACCTGCGTTCTTTAGTTCAAAATTTAAAAATGGAACATCGAAACCATTAGCATTATGAGCAACTAAAGGTTTATCACCTATAAATTCTAAAAATCCATCAACAATATCTTTAAATACAGGTTTATCTTTTAAAAATTCATTAGTTAATCCGTGAATTTTTACAACTTCTTCAGGAACAATTCTTTCAGGATTAATATATACTTGATATGTTCTTCCAGTTGGAACATAGTTATTTACTTCAACACATCCAATATCAATAATTCGATGTCCTTTACTATAATCTATACCTGTTGTTTCTGTATCAAATACTATTTCTATCATAATAATACCTATATTAGTTCAATATCTGTTCTATCTTTGGTTTTTGTTTTGATTTAATTTCTAATAATTCTTCTTTTATTATATTTAATTTATTACGAACATAATCTAAACCATAATCTGTTTCTATAATATAATCACTTTTTGCTTTTTTATCTTTTTCAGGTAAAAAATTAGACATTAGAGCTTTATATTTTTCCTCACTCATTCCTGGTCTTTTCATAACTCTTGATTTTAAATTACCTAAAGAAGCAGTAACATATATGATTTTTTCACAATATTTATCCCATTTTTTTTCAAATAATAAAGGAACATCTAAAACGACAATATCATCTAAATGAGCATATATAAATTCATTTACTCTAACATTTAAACTAGGAATAATTAAATCTTCTAATTCTTCTATAGTAACTTTGTTATCAACAACCATTTTTGATAAAATATTTCTATCAATTACGCCATCAATAACGCACTGAGGTACTTTTTCTTTATATTTTTGAATTATTATTGGATTTTCCATCAATTTATGACACACATCATCAGCATCAAAAACAAAAAATCCTAACTGCGTTAACATCTGTGATGTTGTAGATTTTCCTGCACCCATCGAACCTGTTAAACCTATTACCATAATAATTTCCTATATAACTAATTTTCTTAAATCTTCATCAATTGTAGGCAAAATACCAAAGAATTTTTCAAAGGCTGGAGCTGCTTGACCTAATAACATACCTAATCCATCAGCAATAGGATGATTTAATTTTTCAGCTTGTTTTAAAAAATCCGTAATTAAAGGTTTATATACAACATCAGCTACAATAGCATCAGATTTTAAATTTGATAAATCTGTAATTAAATTATCAAAACCTGTCATTCCCAAAGTAGTTGCGTTTACTAGTAAATCTGTTTCAAAATAAACATCTTCTTTTTCATTCCATGGAATTAAACAAATTTCAATATTCTCATATTTTTCTAAATCTGTTTTTATTTTTTCAGCTTTTTCCAATGTTCTATAAACAATATTTAATTTTTTACATTTTAAAGCTGAACAAATTCCCCTAGATGCTCCACCTGTACCTAAAATTGTTACAGTATTTACTTCTAAATTAGATTTTGATTTATAATTATTTACAAAACCTATCCCATCTGTATTATGACCAATAACTTTTCCATTTTCTATATATACAGTATTAACAGCGCCTGCTTTTTTTGCAGTCAAAGTTAATTCATCTAAATAAGGTATAATAGAAACTTTATGAGGAACTGTTACATTTATTCCTGAATAATCATGAATATTTTTCATAAAATTTGATAAATTTTCAGGTTCAACTAAAACCTTTGTATAGTTGGAATCTATATTGTGTTTTTTTAGCCAATAATTATGAATTAATGGTGATTTTGAATGTTCAATTGGAAACCCTATTACACATGCAGGTTTCAAAATCATCTCTTCAATTCCCCAATAGAACGTAAACATTCTAATAAAGGTAATAAAGGTAAACCTAATATTGAAAAGAAATCACCATCTACAGATTTTATTAACTGAGCACCTAAATCTTCAATATAATAAGCACCTACAGATTCACAAATATCATCACCAGCATTAGCTATATATTCATCAATAAAGTTATCAGTATAGTCACGCATAACTACAGATACTATAGAAGTATTTTTCCATAAAATCTTTCCAGATTTCATAATAACAGCACCTGTGTATAATTTATGTTCTTTATTACGTAATTTTTTTAAATGCTTATGAGCCATACTAATGTTTTCAGGTTTTGAAAACCATTCACCATTTAATTCTAATAATTGATCAGCTCCTATAACAAAAGCATCTGGATTTTTTTCACTAACATCTTTTGCCTTAGCTGATGCTAATTCAATTGCGGCATCTTTAGCTGGTATTGAATCAACAAATAATTGTTTTTTCAAAGAATCTTCATCAACAGATGGAGAAATTGCTTTAAACTCTACTCCTGCGTCTTCCAATAATTCTCTTTTAGAACGACTTTGAGATGCCAAAATTAACATAATTAAACACTCCTTAATTTGTATTTTCTGTGTATTAAATTGTGAATAAGTTTGATAACTTTACAAAAAATCACCGACGCAAGCATTATATCCCATTTATAAAAATTTTTGCATAAAATTATTCACATGTGGAAAAAATTATTTTTATATTTTTGTAAATTGTGGATAAAAAGTTATCCTAGTTATACACAGAAAAAAAGACTCGTTAATGTTTTGAGAGTCGTTATTTTGTAAAAAAAATTAATGTTAATAAAAAAACTGTTGATAATTAATATGGATAAGTTCTTGATAAAATTGCATCATAGTTATCCACAACTTATAAATAAGTAAGCAAAAAAAATATATTTTCTTTTTTTTAGTTTTTATACAAATTTTCCATACTATTTTGAATGTTGATTTAACTCTTATAAAATGATATATGAATAATATTATTTTTCCATTTAATAAAAAGGAGTTTTTTATGAAAAAATTATTTGGAATTACATTAGGTGTTGCAGGTTTATTAGCAATAAATACAGCAAATGCTTCAGAATTAAATCCATATGTTTCAGTAAAGGGTCACCGTTTACAAGCTAGATATGATACATATGTTAATGGTGATGAAGGAAATTATAAAGCTGATGTTGATGATAAAAATTGGGGTGTAAGTGCAGCAGTTGGTGTTAAGTGGGCAAATTTTAGATCTGAATTTGAATATAATTTAAATAAAAAATTTAAAGATACTAATGGTGTTTCAAGATATGCACATCCTACATTAAAAACACAATCATTTATGTTAAATGAATATTATGATTTTGATAATGATTCTAAGATTACACCTTATGTAGGTGGTGGTGTTGGACTTGCTAGAATAAATTTAAATAGCAATGATAATTTTTTAAAAAGTACTCAAAATAAATTTGCATGGCAATTAGGTGCAGGTTTAATGTATAAATTGACAAATGATTTATCATTAGATGCTGGATATCGTTATCAAAATTACAACGATGCTAAAAAGTCAATTGGAGATAATGATTTAAAAACAAGAATAAGAATTCATGACGTTTATTTAGGTTTAACATATAATTTTGGTAAAAAATGCAGTAAAAAAGAACCTAAAAAAGTTGTTGGTAAATTAGCATTAAAGGGTGATGCTTTTGCATCTGGTAGCTCAAGATTATCTCAAGCAGGAAAAGCTGATATTTCTAAAGCTTTATCAGAATACAAAGGTGAAAGAAATTTTGGAATTAACGTATATGGTTATACAGATCGTATAGGTTCTGTAGAAGCAAATAAAGCTTTATCACAACGTAGAGCAGATGCTGTTGCAGAAGAAATTCGTGCAAATGGTTATGGTAAACAAATTAAAAATGTTATTGGTTATGGTGAAGAAAATCCAGTAACAGGAAATAAATGTGATGGAATCACAGATACTAAAGAATTAAATGATTGTTTAGCACCAGATCGTCGTGTAGAAGTTCAAGTTGTTGAATAATTTTTATTTTTAATTATATTAATTGATAAGGCCCCTTTAATGGGGCTTTATTAAGTAGATTTTATAGGAAAATATTATGAGATTAGCTCTTTATGAACCAGATATTCCACAAAATACAGGTACTTTACTTCGTTTAGCTGCTTGTTTTAATTTGCCTGTTGATATTATTGAACCTTGTGGTTTTGTTTTTGATGATAAACGTATGCGTCGTGCAGGTATGGATTATCTGGATATTGTAGATTATACAAGACATGATTCATGGGAAAAATTTTATGCTCAAAAAAAAGGTCGTTTAGTTTTGTTAACAACAAAAGGATCTCAACCTCACCATAAATTTAAGTTTGATGAAAACGATATTTTGATGTTAGGTCGTGAAAGTGCTGGTGTTCCAGATTTCGTTCATGAAGCTGTTGATGTACGTTTACGTATTCCTATGCGTGCAGATACGAGATCTATTAATGTTGCAATGTCTGGAGCTATCGTATTAAGTGAAGCATTACATCAAACAGGGCACTTTGATAGTTTAAGCATGGATCCAATTTAGTTTTATTAAAGTGTATTTTGATTTAAATTAAAATTATTTTGAACCAAATATATTGTTAATTGGAACAATAAAATATTTTAAATTGTTTGTTTTTGTTTATTTTGTCTAAAATTTGTGATAAATTTAAAAAAAACGAAGGATTTATTATGACAGAATTGGTTCATCATACTTTAACAAAAAAAGAACGTGAGGCTAAAAAAGCTGAAAGATTAGCAAAAGCTGAAGCAGAACGTTTAGAAAAAGTCAAAAATTTACCTGATAATGTTCATGGTGTTGATTTAATTGAAATTGATTACACAAGAGTTACAGATAAAGTTTTAAAAGAAAAAAGACACGAGTTTACAAAAGCTCGAAAAGAATTTTTAGCTTCATTAGCTAAAGATCAAATTGATGTTTTAAAAGTTGCAGGATTAACAGAAAAACAAATTGAGTTAATTGCAAAAGGTGATTGTCCAAATGGATGGAATGTTCATCATAAAAATCCTTTGGGTGGTTGTGGAAAAAATGAATTAGATAATTTCATATTAATAAAAAATGACCCTTATCATATAGATTTTCATAAATTTTCTGATATTCAAATTAAGAATATGCGAGAAGGTGAAACTAGAAAAATTAAGATGCCTATGCCAAAAGGCAGTGTATTTATTGCACCTGAGCAAGAAAAACAAAATCAATTAGTACAAAGTGCAATTTTTAATAAGTTAGTTTCTAAATCTAGATAAACGAGTTATTTTTGATGTTTTTTGGTATTTTTTTTACTTTATTTCTTTGTTATTTATTGTTTTTTAGAAATAAGACTTGTTATGTAAATAAATGGAAAAGAAAAATAAAAAATTGGCAGAAATTAGGTTTAATTGACAATAAAACTGCAGAAAATATATTAAATTTTGAAAAAAATTTATTATTACAAAAAACAGCTCAATGGCAAAATGACAATTTAATAACTAAAGATCAAACAAAATCTATTATTAGTTATGAAGAAAATAAGAAGAAATTTAGTTTTGTTATTTCTCCTATCTATGTTTTAGGAATAGTTGGAATACTTACTATAGGTTTAGGTATTATTTCGTTAGTTAGTGCAAATTGGATGAATACGCCAGTTTTTGCTAAGTTTATGGGTATGCTTATTTTGTTATTGATAAATGATTATTTCATAAACAAATTTAATAACAAAAAGCCTATTATTTTTGAATTGTTGTTATTTTTACATAGTGGTTTATTATTAGCTTTCATAGGTTTGGTTTCACAGATTTATAATTTATCTATGCCATTATATATGGTTTTGATTACTTGGTCAGTTTTAAATATTCCAATATTATTTTATACAAAGAAAAATTACTTTTATTATTTTTGGGAAATATTGTTAACGGTAGGAATATTTACATCTCCTTTAGTTAAAGATTTATTGGATAGAATTTTTTCTGGTCGTTTAAATATAATGGTATTTTCTCAAGGAGCCTTATTAGTTTATTTATTATTTAGAAAAATACCTATAGATAAAAAGGCTTTAATTCCATTAAATTATTTGTTTATTTTTTTAATTATTGAACCATTATTTGAAATTAAAAATCCTGGTAATATTAATAATTTGTTAATAATTACAGGTTTGCTATCAGTAGCATTATATTTAGTAATTTCAAAGATTTATAAGAGTAAAGATAAAATACCTTATATAATTTGTTTATTATATTTTTTGTTTCCATTAGCTATTAATTCTTATTTAGTTTTTGGATTAGAATTAGCGATAATGATTTGTTCTTTAATTTTCTTTTCAAATCAAAAATCAGAAAAACTTATGCACTTAACATCAATTTTAATATTGTTTAGAGTTTTATGTGCATTTGAAAATTTATTAGGAAATTTAATTCAAACAGGTATTGATTTAATAATTGCAGGGTTAGTAATGTTGTTCCTTGTTTATTCTTTAATAAAGAAGAATAAAAAACTATTAAAGGATAAAAATCATGACTAAATCTGAAAAAATGAAAATATTTTTAAAATTACCAATTTTACTAATAGTTATATTTATTGGATTTTTAGAATATTCAAAATCTAATGCTCAAATAATTGAA
The DNA here is from genome assembly GCA_024407875.1 of Alphaproteobacteria bacterium. Classification (GTDB taxonomy): domain Bacteria; phylum Pseudomonadota; class Alphaproteobacteria; order CAAGCB01; family CAG-977; genus UBA2903. The sequence goes on along the minus strand of JAKSVT010000006.1, from coordinate 25,815 downwards.
TTACCTGTAAGAGGTTATGATCCAAGAGATTTTATTTCAGGTCACTATATTAGATATGAAATAGATTGGAATAATGTAGATGTTTCAAAATTAAAAGGAATAAAAAAATCCAATTTTTGTATTAATAGTTGTCGTTTTTATATTCCAGAAAAAGAAGCTGATAAATTAGATTATTTATTCAGAAATAGAAACAGGTTAAATTTAAATTTTACAATTAAATATAAACTTATTTATTTCAATAAAGCAATTGCGGATGATATTTTGATAAATGGTTTGAGTTGGTCAGATTATTTAAAATTAGACAAAAATTCAATTTTGATTGAAAAAAATTAAAAAAGTTAGTAAAATCAACGTCAAAATTATAAAGAAGAATGTAATAGTAATAAATTTGATTATTAATTATAACATTCTTACAGAAAATAAGGTATAGGCTGAAAAAATGGCAAAGATAGACGAACAACTTTTTTCTGATGTTTATTTCACACCTGAGGGCGTAATATATGTTCATGATGGTGAAACAAGATTTGGTTTAAAAGAATTAGTAGTTGATGATGCAATGGAGTTTAGATCAGCTTTAGAAATGGCTTATAATGGTCGTTCTAGCTATTCTATGGCTTATGGATCAACAATGTACCGTGTTGAAAGAATATCTACATTAACAGGTATTCACTATACAGCACGTCGTATGCCACGTAAAACACCTGATGTTATTCGTTTGGGATTGCCTCCAGCAATTACAAATCACTTGATTTCATTAAATCGTGAAGCAGGTTTGATTTTGTGGGCTGGTCCAACAGGTGCTGGTAAAACAACATCTATTTCATGTTTAATGCGTAAGTTTTTGGAACGTGAAGGTGGTTTTGCTTATACAATTGAAGATCCTCCTGAAATGCCTTTGGATGGTTTATATCAATCTAAGCGTGGTGGTTTGGGTTTATGTAAACAAACAGAACCTGTTAATGATGATTGGGGCGAGTCTTTAAAATCAGCATTACGTTCAAGACCACGTTATATTTTAGTAGGCGAAATAAGAACACCTGATTGTGCAAGCCAAATTTTGCGTGCTGCAACATCAGGACACTTGGTATTATCTACAATTCACGCAAACTCTGTAGAAGATGCTTTAAACTCTGTTATTAAGTATGCCTCAGGTGGTGACTTATCAGAAGAATTAGCTGCAGATTTGTTATCTCGCGGTATTTTAGCTGTAATTCACCAAAAATTACAAGGTATTAAGCAAATGTATCCTGAAGTTCATTTTGCTTTTGCAAATCCAGATCCAACAACAGGGGATCAATTACGTATTGCAATTCGTGATAGACAGATTGCTTTAGGTACTTTGATGGAGTCCCAAGCTGCAAGATTATATCAAGGTAAGCCTTTGTTCCGTGAAGCAGATGAAAATAAAGCAGCTGCTCAATAATTAAAAGAATTGAAAAATGTCCAATAAAAAAGAATTAGATTTGGGGCAAGATTCCCTAACAAAATTGCTTGTTAGTTTTGCATGGCCAGCAATTTCAGGTTTATTAATTGTAGCATCATATAATTTTATTGATCGTATTTTCGTTGGACAAGGTGTTGGTTCATTAGGTTTAGCTGGTATAGCAGTATCTTTTCCTGGAGCTGTAATTCGTATGGCTTTAGCTCAAATGATGGGTGTTGGAGCAAATGTAAATTTCTCTGTTAGTTTAGGTCAAAGAAAGTATGCTAAAGCTGAACATATTTTAACTAATGCATTTATGACAGCTGTCTATTTGGCATTAATTTTAATTACTTTGCATTATATTTTTATGGATCCATTATTAAGATTATATGGTGCTAATGATGAAATTTTGCCTTATGCTCGTACGTATACTAGTATTATTTTAGTATCTACGGTTTTTTTCATTTCTTCTTTAGCTTTAAATAATGTTATTAGAGCTTGTGGATATCCTAAAACATCAATGTTTACTATGGCAATTGGTGCAGTCATTAATATAATTTTAGATTATATATTTATCTTTTGGTGTCATTGGGGATTAGCAGGTGCTGCATGGGCAACAGCAATTTCAGAAATTTGTAGCTTTATATGGACATTTACATTCTTTGTTTGCAATAGATGCAAATATAAGATGCGTTGGAAATATGTAAAGTTAAATTATTATTTTGTTTTGGCAATAGTATCTGTAGGTTTATCTCCTTGTTTAATGCAATTATGTAATGGCTTTGTTCAAGTTATTTTCAATACGCTTTTAGTTAAATATGGTGGAAGTTTAGCTGTATCAGCTATGGGCGTTTCTTTTGCAACTGTAATGCTGTTTTTTATGCCTTTATTGGGAATAGGTGAGGGTGGTCAACCTATATTAGGATTTAACTTAGGGGCTAAGAAGTATAAAAGATTGATGAAATTATTCCGTATAATGCTTTTATATGGATCAATTTGGAGTTGTATAGCTTGGTGTATTGTTAATGGTTTTTCTCAACAGATTATAAAAGTATTTACTCAAAATGATGAAAATCTTATACGTGTAGGTTCTCAAGCTTTAAGATATATTGGTTTAGCTTTTCCATTAATTGGTATACAAGTAGTTATAGTTTATTTCTTACAAGCAACAAAAAATCCTAGAAAAGCTGTATTTTTATCATTAACAAGACAATTGATATTTTTAATTCCTACTACATTAATTTTATCTAAGCATTTTGGATTATTGGGCATTTTTTGGTCTTTACCAACATCTGATACATTATCAGCTTTAGTAGCTATTCCATTTTATTTTATTGAGAAAAATAAATATAAAAAATTACAATTAGAAAATCAGGAAATTGAATAAAAAAAAGAGCGATTATAAAATCGCTCTTAATTTTTTAGAAATGATCAAATATTGATTTGCCTGATGATTTACGTTCTTTCTTAACTTTAACAGTAGGAACTTTAACGTTAGCTAATCCTTTTTTAATATTCATTTGATGAACTTGCCATTCCCAAGGCATCATGAATGTTCCATTCCATAATCCAGCTCTATTGTTTTGAGCCATTTGTTGATATGGAATATAAACCTGTGTATGAGAAACTAAAGCAACAGCCCAACCAGCTTGAACCATTGCTGCACCAATATCCATTGTTAAATCATTATTCTTAATTGAACAACGAGATTGTAATTCACCTGAATTGCTTTGTGCCATTACAGTACAAGATACTTCATCTCCGCCAATAAATTCTTTTAAACGCATTGCAGACATTTTTCCACATGGATAATCACGTCCTTGAGCATTTTGACAAATTTGAGATATATCTGGAGATACAATACCAAAAATACGGAAAGGTAAACCATTCATAATAAAATGATCTCCGCCTTTAATTAATGAAACATAACCATTAATTACAACAGGAGCTTGTTCTTGAGGTTGTTGTTGAACTTGTTGACCTTCTTGTCCTGGAGAAGGAAGTTGTTGTTGTGTAGGTGCTACTTGCTGAGAAGTTTGAGCTGTAGATTTACCAAATACTCCTAATACAGCATTTGTAATATTTCTAGCCATAGATCCACCAGAAACAACGAATACCATCGCAATTAATAAAAATACTACAATACCTAATGCTTTGAAAAAACCAATGTGTCTCCACATTTTTCTAGTGAAAAGAAATAGAATTAAACCACATACACATAAAGAACCCATACCACTAAAAATTACTGAAGGGTCAGTTGATTTAAATTTTGTACTAGAAACGTATGATCCAGCCATAATAGCCATAAGAACAAACATACGAATGAGCATTTTAAACATTTGTATAAGCCTTTTATTTATTATTTAAATATGATTTATCTTGTGTAATCTTCACCACGATGAACATGACCTTGAGCTTTTGAAGCAACAATTCGAGATTTTAATTGTTCACGAGCTTGTTTTAGGTCTTTACGTTTAATTGGTGTTGAATTTTGTAATCCACGTAATTTACGTAAACGTTCAATACTGATTTTATTTCCTTTGGAATCAGTTACTGTTAATTCTTTTTTGAATTTCTTAGCAGCTATCTTATCACGTTCAATATTTCTATTCTTTTCTAATTCTTTTTCTTGTTTCTTACGATTGAAACGCTTTTTACGTTGGCTAGGTAATAACATAGATTTGCCATGCGTTTTACGCTTTCTAGTACCTTCTAAACCTTTTACATCTTTTTTTGTAACATCTAATGGTTTTGCCTTACCAACTAAAGAAGGATCCATATATTGAGCTTGTTGTAAATCACGTTTAGAAATGATACCCTTAACGCCTAATTTTGCTTCTTGAGCTAAGATTGCATCTCTTACGCCTAAAGATTGACGGATTTGACGATTATCTTCTTTAGCTTTATTTTCTTTATATTCTTGTTTTTTATCTTCAATTGTAGGAGCTGGTTGAGAAACTTTCTGGCTGTATAAACGATCTTCAGCTTCTTTTGCTTGCTGAGCATTTCTAAACAAAATATTGTCTTGAGAAACAGTGTTTGAATGAACTGTTTTGTTATCATCTGCTGCAGCTTTTTTTTGAGACCAGACGAAATTACTATCTGATTTTAAAGATATCCGTTTTCTGGTATTTTCAAGCATTTAATTTTTCCTTAATTATATAAAACCTACAATCTAAATACAATTATATAATATTTAGACAAAAAAATAAAGAATGAATCAACAAAAAATTTAAGAATTTGTTGAGATTTCTCGAAAATCTTTTTCTGATAGCTCAGTAATTTTTCGGCAAATTTCAGGTGAAATTATTGTATCGTGAAAATTAGACTCTGCATCAACAACTGCTTCTGGAGTTCCTACGTGGAACCATTCACCATCATGACTTACACCGACAAGTCTTCCTTGTTTTTGTGCAGCATCATAAGCAACATTTAAAGAAAATTTGCTATTTTCAGGCATTTGTTCTGTTGCAGATTCAAAAAATGATTTTCTAATAATTTGAGCTCCACCATAAATAAATGGAGCAGAAGTTTCTTCTTTTAATCTACGACGGAGTTTACCTTCTGTTTCCATAAAGTAATCGCCAACACCATCAAAACCATGTATACGATTTTTATCTAACGGCAACACCATAAGCATTACATCAGCTATATTTGGAAACAAATCATATGAGCTCATTAATTTTGCTAAAGCAGGGATTCTAACCTCAGTCCATAATGGATCTGCATTAACAACCAATAATTCTTCTTGATCCTTAAATAAAGGAAGAGCTTTTTTTAAACCACCACCTGTTTCTAGAGCTTCATCTTCATAAGAAAAGACGAATTCCATTTCATTAGAGCGTTTTAAAAGTTGTTCTTTAATCATATCTCCTAAATAGCATAAATTAACGATACAGCGTTTAATTCCAACTGTAATTAATTTATCCACAATATGATCAATTAATGTTTTTCCTTGAACTTTAATTAAAGGTTTTGGCAACTCATTAGTTAATTCACGCATACGTGAACCACGACCAGCAGCCAAAATCATAGCTGTTTCTAATTTTAGCATTTTGGAGTAATCCTATATTCATCAGGAACATTTTTATCAAACCATACTCTTAAATCTTTTAAAGCAGGATCTGATAAAGCTCTATCTAATAAATGCCATAATCTTTGAATATGACATAAATATTTTGGTTTATGATCTCTTACACAAAGACGAACAAAAATACCTAATACTTTTGCATGACGGCCTGCAGCTAAAATTTTCCATACAGTATTAAATTCATCTAAAGTTCCAGCTTTATCAGCAAAACCTGCATGTTTTAAGCCATCACGATATCTAAATTGCATTTCAGTAATTAATTTTGCATCAATATCACGACGAGCATCTTCCATTAAAGACATGATATCGTAAATCATAGGACCATGAAGTGCATCTTGGAAGTCTAATAAGCCACATTCCTTTAAACCTTCAGGTTTATTGTTTAAAATCATAAGATTATCTACATGGTAATCACGTAATACCATAGATTTTGAAACATCTTTTATAGAATCAAAAGCTTTTATCCATAAATTACGATATTCATCCATAGCTTTTTCATCTGTTTTATGGCCAAATACTGCAGGCATATACCATTCAGGGAATAACATAGCTTCTTTTAAAAGAGCTTCTGTATCATATTTTGGTAAACCTTGTGGAACAGAAATTTTATCATCAAATTGATTTAAATGAACTAAAACATCAGTAGCTAAAGCGTATAAATCATATTCTTCAGTTCCAGCATTAATTAATTTTGTATATGTTGAATCTCCGAAATCTTCAAGAAGAATAAAACCATTTTCTTCATCGTAATCATACATATATGGGGCGCTTAAACCTAATTCGCGTAATTTTTTATCAACAGTAATAAATGGACGGATATCTTCCATTGGAGGAGGAGCATCCATTAAAACAACAGATTCGTCACCTCTTACAATTCTATCATAATGACGGAATGAAGCATCATGAGCTAATAATTTTTTATCACCATCAGCCCAATTATTTTTTTCTAAAAATTTTGCTAAAGCTATATCTCTTTCAGACATAAAAAATACCTCTGTTTATAAAAATGATAAATAATTTATCAAAATCATAAACAAAGATTGTTGCTTTTTCGTAAATCTTTTGGAAAATCTATAGTGATTTTTCTTAAATTTTGTTCAGGTCCTTGTTCAAAATGAACAGTAATAGCATTTTTAGGATACATTCCTTTTGCTCTTTCAGGCCATTCTATTAAAGAAATTCCTGTTGCTAGAGCTTCTTCAAAACCTATTTCATAGATTTCATCAGGAGATTTAATTCTGTATAAATCAAAATGCCAAATAGTAGTTTTATCGGTATCATATACTTGAACTAAAGTAAATGTGGGACTTGGAACTTCTGTTTCATTACTTGTTAAAGCACGAACAAAAGCACGAGAAAAAACTGTTTTTCCCATACCTAAAGTACCATCTAACAAAATACAGTCACCTGTATTTAATTGAGGAGCTAATTTTTTTGCTAGATTTTCTAAGCCTTGTTCATCAACAACAAATTCAAAATTATTATTTTCCATTTTATTGCCGATTATAAAACAACTAAACCGTGTTTTTTCTTTCCAACGGATAATTTGATCTTACCGTCAACAGCACTGCTAGCATTTAATTGTAAGTTTGTATCTGAAACTACAACATCATTAATTTTAACAGCGTTTTGAGCAATCATACGCTTTGCATCACCTTTTGAAGCAACTAACTTTAATTGGAATAAAGCTTCTGTTAAAGCAATTTCTTGAGCATTGATTGTTGGTAAATCACCACCAGCATTTCCTTGTTCAAATGTTGCAACAGCAGTTTGTTGTGCAGCTAAAGCTTGTTCTTCACCACGGCAAAGTTTTGTAGCTTCAAATGCTAATACCTTTTTAGCTTCATTAATTTCTTTATCTTTTAATGCTTCTAAGCGTTTAACTTCATCCATTGGAAGCTCAGTGAATATACGTAAACATTTGCCAACATCAGCATCTCCAACATTACGGAAATATTGATAATAATCATATGCTGGTAATTTTTCATCGTTAATCCATACGGCATTACCTTCAGATTTACCCATTTTCTTACCGGAACTATCTGTAATAATAGGGCTTGTAAATCCAAATAATTCAACATCATAACGACGACGACCTAATTCTGTACCAGAAGTAATATTTCCCCATTGATCTGATCCAGCGATTTGTGCACGACAACCATATTTTTGGTATAATTCGCAGAAATCATAGCCTTGTAATAACATATAGTTGAATTCTAAGAATGTCATTTGTTGTTCACGATCCAAACGTGATTTTACGCTATCCATTGCTAACATTCTATTTACTGAATAATATGTTCCTATATCGCGTAAAAAGTCCAAATAATTCATGTTCTTGAACCAATCATAGTTATCAACAATCATTGCTGATGTTTCACTATCATCAAAACGCAAAAACTTAGAATATGATTTCTTTAAGCCTTCAATGTTATGTTTAATTGTCGCTTCATCTAAGAATGGACGCAATTTATCCTTTCCTGAAGGGTCACCAATTCTACTTGTTGCTCCACCTACTAATAAGATAGGTTTATTACCACATTTTTGGAACCAACGAAGCATCATAAATGGAACAATATGTCCAATATGTAAACTATCTCCAGTAGGATCTGATCCACAATATGCTACAGCAGGTTTTCCTGATTTTTCACAATCATATAAATAATCATCAAAACCTTGTTCATTTGTACATTGATTATAAAAACCACGTTCTACTAAAATGTTTAATAAAGTTGATTTGAACATATTTTCACCATTAAAAATTAGAATTTCTAAATATTGTATATCACAAAATTATTAGATTTATAGAATAATTTTAAGAATTTCATCAACTGAAAGATGATACTTCTTAAATAATTCATCTAAAGGTACATGATTATTAAATTCTTTATTAGCACCGAAAGTAAATACTTTCATTGAAGTTGGTCCAAAAAATCTTGCGATTTTTTCTCCAAAACCACCAGATAAAGATCCATCTTCAAGGGTTATAACTTTAGAATGATTTTTTAATAAATCTGTTAAAGTTTTTTCATCAACATCACTGTAAAAGCGAGGATTAATTAAAGTAGGATTTTTTCCATTTTGTTTTAAAGCATTAGCAACATTTTGGCCTAATTCAAACATTTGTCCTAGAGCTAAAATTGCAATATCGCTTCCTTTTTCAACAACTTCATAGGTATTAATATTATCAAAATCTGTTTTAACGTCTCTATTTGTTTTAGTAATAGTTTGAGGCAATCGTATTACTACAGGATGTTTGTTTTGATCAATTGCCCAATCTAACATAGCTAAATATTCTTCTTTGTTTGATGGGGATAAACAAACTAAATTTGGAATATTTGACATCATTGTCATATCAAACAATCCTAAGTGTGTCATATCTGCACTATTAATACCAGCCCATCCAACAATAATAACGGCTGGAGAATTATTTAATGCTAAATCTTGGCTTAATTGATCATAAGTTCTTTGAATAAATGAACTTAATAACCATAAAACAGGTTTTGCTCCTCTTTTTGCCATAGCAGAAACCATAGCAACAGCATGTTCTTCAGCAATTCCAACATCAATAAAATGTTTGCCTAAAATAGCACGTTTATCAGGTGTTAAAGTTAAAGCTCCAGGTGTTCCTGCATTAAATATATAAACTTTTTCATCTTCTTTAACTTTGTTCATTAAATAATTTGCAGTAAGAGAATTATAGTTTTCTTTTGAAAAATCAAAATTGCTTTGACCTGTTTCTACATCAAACGGCATATTAAAGTGGAACATTTCTTTATATTGATCAGCAGGAAGATATCCTTGACCTTTATTAGTGTGTATATGAACTATTACAGGAACTTTTGTATCTTTTATTTTTTCAAAAGTATCAATTAAAGCTTTAATATTATTACCTTCTTCTAAATATGTATATTCTAAGCCCATTGCTTTAAATAAATTGCATTCAGCTTTTCCTTTAGTTTCACGTAATAATTGTAAGTTTTTATAAAGGCCCCCATGATTTTCTGCAATAGACATTTCATTATCATTTACAATAATGATTAATCCTGTTTTCATTTCTCCTGCAAAATCTAAACCTTCTAAAGCTTCACCACCAGATAAAGACCCATCTCCAATTAACGCAATAACTCGTTCATTTCCTTTTACAGCATCTCTTGCTTGAGCTAATCCACATGCTAGACTAACAGATGTTGATGTATGACCAACTACGAAGGTATCATACTCACTTTCAAGAGGAGCAGTAAATCCAGAAATTTTATCAAAATAAGCTTCATTAAAGAAACCTTCTTTACGGCCTGTTATTATTTTATGTGCATAACATTGATGTGATACGTCAAAAACAATTTTATCTTTAGGAGTATCAAAAACATAATGAAGAGCAATTGTTGTTTCAACAATTCCTAAATTTGGGCTTACGTGTCCGCCAATTTTTGATGTTCTATTTAATATTCCTAAACGAATTTCTTTAGCTAATTCGTTCATTTCATCAATGTTTAATTTTTTAACATCATTTGAAGAGTTTATTCTATCTAATAACATTTATGTCTCCATTTAAATTATGGGCCGTATAATAAAATTCCAATAAGTCCCGAAACAAAAATTAATGTTATAGCTCCAGCCCATTTTTTTTGTAATAAGATGAATGAACCTAAAAATAGAGCTATGGACCAAGCATCAATAAAATTTTCTTTAGTCATCAATAATAACGCTGCAGAAAATACTAATCCAGCAGCTGTTGGTCTTAAAGCTTTAAAAGTATTTTTTACAAAATTTGAATTATTATATTTTGCTAAAAACAAGAACATTAAAACGATTACTATAAAAGAAGGAAGAGCAACACCAAATGTAGCAAGTGCTGACCCAATCCAAGAATTTGTTGTTTTCCAGCCAATATATGTTGCTGCATTAATAGAAATAGGACCTGGTGTTACTTGTGATATAGCAATAATATCTGTAAATTCGCCAATTGATAACCATTTATGTTTTGTTACTACTTCACTTTGGATTAATGCAAGCATTGCATATCCACCGCCAAAGCTAAATAATCCGATTTTAAAGAAAGTCAAAAATAAACTAAGTAACATATTTCACCTATTTTTTCTTAAAAATCAAATTACCAAAGGCTATTGCACAAGCAATAAATAAAATTGGTGAAACATTCATATAAACAATTAAAGCTGCTATTATTAAAGGAATAAAAATAAATTTATTCAAAACTTTTGCATTTTTAGCCATACTAATCGCTGGAACAGAAATTAAGGCTACAGAAGCGGGTTTAATGCCTTTAAAAGCAGCAATAACATAAGGATTATTTTGAATATTTTGAAATCCTATAGCTATTATTAAAATTAGTATAAAAGAAGGAAGAATTGTTCCTAAAGCTCCAGCAAAAAATCCCCAAAATCCTAGTTTTTTTAGTCCTAAATAAACATTTAAATTAATAATATTTGGACCGGGACAAGATAAGGCTACGGATAATATATCCATGTATTCAGATTCAGAAAACCACTTCTTTTTATCTACAACTTCATGTTGAATGATAGGAAGCATGGCAAAACCACTTCCAATGGTTATTGTACCTATTTTAAAGAATGCATAAAACATTTCAAAAAATAGTTTCATTGTTTTACTCTATTATCTTCTAATTCCAGACATAGCACAAATTGCTAAAAAAGCTCTTCCTACTATTAATTTTGGGGGATTTTCTTTAATCTTACAAAGTTTTTCTGCATTTAATAGTAAATTCATAGCTTTTGTTATTCTGTTTAAATCCCAACGACGTAATTGATTTGTAAAATCGCCTACACGTTTAAAATTTAAGAAGAGAGAACGAACAGCACTTGACTGATCTGTGCCATTTTGAATTTGAGCAAAAACTGTATAAAATTTTTTTAAATGAGAATTTGCTAAACGAAGAAGTGTAATAGGAGCTTCTCCTGAAGCAAAAAGACGATCTAATGTTGAATGTAAAGTTGTTTGATCCCCACCTGTTAAAGCGTATAAAAAAACGTCAATAGGTAAAGATGTTGCATCACCAATACAAGCTTCGGCATCTTCCATAGTAATTGTAGTTTCTTTTCCCATATAAACGCACAATTTTTCAAGTTCTGAACGAGATAATAATCTGTCAGCACCCAAATTATTTGCTATATATTGAATAACATCAGGTGATGCGGATAAATTATTTTCTTTTAATGTATTTACCACAAGTTTTTTTAAAGATTCTGCTTCATCCGCATAACAAGCTAAAAGACCTAAATCAGAAGCTTTATCAAATAAAGTAGGCAAAGAATCATTTGATTTTAATGATCCTGCTGTAACAATGATTAAAGTATCACCTTTATAAGATTCCAAAAATTCTTTTAAAGGTTTTGTAAGATAGTTGTCAGCATTTCTGATAGTAACAACTCTTCTTCCTCCCATTAGTGTAATAGCATTTGCTTCAGCCGACAAAACAGAAGGATCTTCTCTAACATCACTGCTTGTTAAATTAACAATGCGAAAAGGATCTTTTATATCTTCACATATTGCTTTTACTAATTTTACACGATATTCGTCAATCATGCCTTCATCACTACCGTATAACAAAAAAGCTTTTAGTGTTTTGACACCGGTAGAAATTAATGAATTAAAAGCATCTTCTTTAAATTTAGTCATAAAAATAAAACTCTATTTTATTCTTGTTCAGAGATTACTTCTTTTTTGAAATAAGAAGATAATTGAATAGCGATATCATAAGCTATATCTTTTAATAATCTATCTTCCATAACATCTTTAGCAACATCAGAGGAACGAGGACTATTATTTACGTCATAACTTGAGAATTTAGAAACAGATCCAACCTTTAATTTACTCATTTCAGGGAAAGAATATAAAGTATATTTAACATTATAACTTAAACGAAATCTTGTAGCTTGATTGTTTCTTTTTACACCTAATTCAGATTTAACAGGCGTGCCAATGTTTACATATAGTCTATATTTTCCTCTTTCAACTTCATGTTCAGGAGAAATTAAACTTAATAATTGACGACGCATCTTTTGACCGTGAAATCCTTCGATTTCATCGATAAAAATTTGTGATAATTCATCTTGTATGTATTTATCTTCACCATTTACACCAGTTGATGTGTATAAAGGACGAAAGCCACAAGCCGTTAAAGAAATAATTATTCCAATAACGGCTATTAATGACCAAATACGTTTATTATTAAACAACGATATTAACAATTTTATTTTTCACCACAATAATTTTACGTACTTCTTTTCCAGCTATTTGAGCTTGAACAGTTGGTAATGCTAAAGCAGCTTGTTTTAAGGCTTCTTCATCACCATCTTTTGTATATTCTATAGTACCACGTAATTTACCTTGAACTTGAACAGCAATTACAACGCTATCATCTGTTAACATTGATTTATCTGCTTTTGGCCATGGTCCAAATGCTAATAATGAATCATGATTCAAAATTGTGTGCCAAATTTCTTCTGCAATATGAGGTGTTGCAGGAGCAATTAAAGTAATCAATGTTTCAAAAGCAAAACGATAAGCATATTTATCACTATCATCATTAATTTTTAAATCTGATATTGAATTTGTGAATTCACGTAATTTTGCTAATGCAACGTTAAATTGCAATTTTTCAAAAGCTTCAGTTACAACATCAATTGTTTTATGTGTAGCTTTAATTAAAGCATTTGCATTTTTAGAAATTTCAGCAGGTTTATTAACAACTTCTGGACAAGCTAAAGCTAAACGCCACAAACGGTTTACATAACGCCAAGCACCATCAATACCAGCAGCTGTCCATTCAAAATCTCTATCTGGAGGTGTATCTGATAATACGAAGATACGAGCTGAGTCTGCACCATAATTTGCTAAAATATCATTAGGATCAATCAAATTGTATTTTGACTTACTCATTTTTTCAGAACGGCCAACTACAACAGGTGTTCCATCGCTAATTTTAATTGCACTTCCATCAGCTTTTTTATCAATTTCACCAGGGAATAACCAGTTTCCATTAACATCTTTGTATGTTTCATGGCAAACCATACCTTGTGTAAATAATCCCTTGAAAGGTTCTTTTGCTGATAAATATCCACAATCTCTCAAGGCTTTTGTGAAGAAACGTGCATACAACAAGTGCATACAAGCATGTTCAATACCACCAATATATTGATCAACTGGTAAGAAATGATCAACAGCTTCACGATCAAAAGGTTTATCACTATCAAAAGGATAGCAGAATCTTGCAAAATACCAACTTGATTCAAAGAATGTATCAAAAGTATCTGTTTCTCTTAAAGCAGGTTTTCCACAATGAGGACATACAGTATGTTTCCATGTTGGATGTTTTTCTAACGGATTACCATTACCATCAAAAACAACGTCTTCTGGTAATGTTACAGGTAATTGGTCATCAGGAACAGGAACCAAACCACAATCATCACAGTGTATTACAGGAATTGGACAACCCCAATAACGTTGACGGGAAACACCCCAATCACGTAATTTATATTGAGTTGTAGCTTTTCCACGACCAATCTTTTCTAATCTAGAAATCATTTCTGGAATAGCTTTCTTTGTTTCTAATCCATCAAGGAAGGCACTGTTTACAGCTACACCATCTGCAATATCAGCAAATGCAGTATCTGTAACATTTGGAACGCCTTCAGTTTTATGAGAAACAACAACTCTAACTGGTAAGTTATATTTACGAGCAAAGTCTAAGTCACGTTGATCATGAGCAGGGCATGCGAAAATAGCACCAGTTCCATATTCCATTAATACGAAGTTTGCAATATATACTGGTAATTCAGGATTTCCTCCTAAAGCTTTAAATTCTTCAGGGAATGGATGTAATACTTTTAATCCTGTATCCATACCACGTTTTTCAGCGGTTTCAATATTAACAACAGATGTACCTAAAGCTTCGCATTCTTTAATGAATTTTGCAATTTCAGGATTTGTTTTTGCTAATTCTAATGCAATAGGATGTTGTGCAGAAATTGCACAGAAAGATGCGCCAAACAAAGTATCTGCACGAGTTGTAAATACAGTTAATGTTTTATCTGTGTCTTTGATTGGAAAATAAAGATAAGCACCTTGTGATTTACCAATCCAGTTTTCTTGCATTGTACGAACTTTTTCAGGCCAACCGTCTAAAGTTTTTAAATCTTCAAGTAATTCATCAGCATAATCTGTAATTTTTAAAGACCATTGTGATAATTTACGTTTTTCTACAGGAGCTCCAGAGCGCCATCCTTTTCCATCAACAACTTGTTCATTTGCTAAAACAGTTTGTTCTACAGGATCCCAGTTTACCCAAGAGTCTTTCTTGTAAGCTAAGCCTTTTTTAAACATATCTAAGAACATTTTTTGTTCATGTTTGTAGTAATCAACTTCACATGTGGCAACTTCACGTTCCCAATCAATTGATAAGCCTAAACGCTTCATTTGCTTACGCATATTTGCAATATTTTCGCGTGTCCATTTTGCAGGATGTACATTGTGTTTAATAGCAGCATTTTCTGCAGGCAAACCAAAAGCATCCCATCCCATTGGATGTAATACATTAAATCCTTGCATACGTTTAAAACGTGAAACTAAATCGCCCATAGCATAGTTTCTAACGTGTCCCATATGCAAATTACCAGATGGATAAGGAAACATTTCCAAAGTATAATATTTTGGCTTATCAGATTTTTTCTCTGTTTTAAAAGCTTCTTTATCTTCCCATTCTTTTTGCCATTTTTCTTCAGTTGTGCGGAAATTATATCTTTCTTCGCTCATTTTATTTCTGCCTTTAAACAATAAATTAAACTATTCTTTTTCAATGGAGGTTTTTATTTTATTAGCTAACACATTATCATTGCCAATATTTTCAAAATCTCCGTTTTTTGTTTTGTTTCTTAAAACAACACTAACTTTTAATTTTGGTTGTAAAATAACATTTATTTTCATTTGTTCTGTTTGTGATTTTTTTATCCATTCAGAAGAAATATATCCAGATTCTTTATCTGTTATATCTAAAGGATAATCCATCATTACAGATAAAGCCTTGTTCCATAGATTACTATTATCAACAAGAACTTTATTTTCACTTATTTCTTCAATATTTTTATTGTCAGCTTGCGCTTTTTCAGGTTTATAGTTTTCGTTTTTTTTCAATAATTCTTCAGCATTAATATCAAAAACTAAACCTTTATTTCCAAATATCTTATCATCACGCATTTCTTGAGTGTAATGACTATTTTGTACGTATTTTTTTCCGTATTTTTCAGGATAACTACGATTAGTCTGAACACCGCATGCACTTAAGAAAGAGCATGCGGTCAAAATACCAACAAAAAGTGAAATATTTTTCAATTACAATAAATCCTTATTAGAATAAGCTTGCAATAGAACGTTCTTCGTTAATACGTAAAATACCTTCACCAAATAAATCAGCAATAGATAAAACTCTAATTTTTGGAGCTGCAGCTAAAACTTTTTCAGTTGGTTGAATTGAATTTGTAATAACTAATGATTTTAAAGGAGATGCTTGAACACGTTCTACAGCTTCACCTGATAATACACCATGTGAGCAATAAGCTTGAACAGAAGAAGCACCAGCATTCATTAAAGCTTTTGCAGCATTACATAATGTTCCAGCTGAATCAACGATATCATCAATCAAGATACAATCTTGATCTTTTACATCACCAATAATGTTCATAACTTCAGAAACACCAGCACGTTCACGACGTTTATCAATAATTGCTAATTCAGCATTTAAACGTTTTGCAAGAGCTCTAGCACGAACTACACCGCCAACGTCTGGAGAAACAACCATAGGTTTTTTGTCACGACAATTAAATTTAATATCGTTACAGAAAACAGGGGCTCCCATTAAGTTATCAACAGGAATATTGAAGAAACCTTGAATTTGTCCTGCATGTAAATCCATTGTTAAAACACGATCAGCACCAGCATGTGCAATTAAATCTGCAACTAATTTTGCACTAACAGGTGTTCTAGGTGCTGTACGTCTATCTTGACGTGCGTAACCAAAATACGGAATAACAGCTGTAATTCTTTGAGCAGAAGAACGACGGAATGTATCTAACATAATTAACAATTCCATCAAGTGGTCATTAACAGGTGTTGATGTTGGTTGGATAATATAAACATCTTCACCACGTACAGTTTCCTCAATTTCTACAAAGATTTCATTATCTGCGAAACGTTTAACAACACATTTTGAAAGCTCTCTGTCCAAATGCTTAGCAATTGCTTCTGCCAATGGTCTGTTGCTGTTTCCCGAAAAAATTTTCATTTTATAGCCCCTTTAAATTTAAAATTTTTTGTCATACCCATCCCTTGTTTATTGTGCTAACAAACCTATGACAGAGATTTGTCGTCCACATGTCTGACCTCTCTTTAAAGCATAACGGTGAGAGAAATATTTTTCTGGTAATGAAAAAGTATCTTCACCACACCAAAGAGCTGCACCAATTTCAAGACTATTTAATTTTTTTAAAATAAATCCTGGAAGATCAAACAGATATTTTTCGTTATCTGTTGGTGCAAAAAATTCTTCGTATTTACTATTTATATCCAAAATAGATTGGTACATATCTTTACCAACTTCATATGATTCTGGTCCAATACAAGGACCAATCATAGCGCCGATATATTTACGTTCAGCTCCTAAATTTTCCATTTCAAGAACTGTATTTTCAATGATTTGTCCAACAGCTCCTCTCCAACCAGCATGAGCAGCAGCAACAACACCATTAACTTCATCTGCAAATAAAATTGGAGCACAATCAGCCGTTTTAATTCCTAAACAAATATTAGGAACGTTTGTTACAAGAGCATCGGCATAAGGTGTTTTTTCAAAAGGTTCAGGAGTAGTTAAGACAACAACATCATTTGAATGTGTTTGATGTAATACAAATAACTTTTCAGCTGTGCAGCCCATATTTTGAGCAACACGTCTTGTATTTTCACGAACACTTGCTGGATCATCACCAACTTTAATAGAACAGTTTAAAGATTCATATTCACCTTTTGAAACACCATTTTTACGATTAAAAAATCGATATCGAACGTTTCCATGAAATAATGTAGGTTCAACTAAGTTTGGATTTAACATTTATTTTGTTCCCGTTCTTTTTTTTGAGTTTCAAATTCCAATAGGTTTTGTGTTGTTTCAAGTTTTTGGGTTAATTTTTGTTGTTTATTTTCAATCTTTGATATTTTGTTATCAAATTTGTTAATTTTATTTTCTATACGACTACGCTTTTTTTCCAATCGTAAAGCTCTGTTTGCAATTCTTTTTCTTAAATAATTAATTGTTATTAAATAAGAAATACCCCCACAAACTATCATCCAAGGAATTGATCCAATACACATTGAAACGCCGGCATCTTTGAGCATAAAGGTGCATAGTTCTTTTAAAGCTTCTAAAGTACTACTATTATTTGTTATATTTTTAACCATTCCACAAAAACCTTTAAAGGTTACGATTGTGGAAATTTCACCACGTAATGCTTTTCCTGTTATATAGAAGCTGTAATAGAAAAAAGGAAGTGTAAAAACATTTGTTACCCAAGTCCATGCAAGAGCAACAGGAACATTAAAATTCCATTTAAATAATTTTTTGGAAATCATCCAAGTCATAATGACCAGATACATTTGAATTCCAACTAAAGGAGTCATAGCCCAAACCATACCTACTAATACGCCTCTAGCTATGATTTCAGGACGGGTTTTAGCTCTTTTTAAAGGCACAATTAATTTCAACTGAATTAAAACATTCAGCCGTCTTAACCAACCTTTTTTATTTGAATGAGCCATAGTAGAAATTCCTTTGAAAGGTGAATAACACTTTTTTTCAAAAGAGTCTATATTTTTTTGCTTATTTTTCCTTATAAAAACATTGAATTATTCTAAATTTTAATAACTCTTTTTATGATTAAAATTTTGCTATGTTTTTTTGGATATTTTTATTCGATATTTAAAGTTTTTCTATTTTTTAAAACGCTAGCCCATAAACTACATATTGCATATGTCATATAACCAATAAAACTTAAACCTGTTAATACAAATAAAACCATTTTCTTTTTCCTTAAAATTTACGTTATATTTGTATTAATAAAATAAGCTTACGACAAAAGTAGTCACAATTTATTTTAGAATTTCAATTAATTTTGTAAAATCTTCAATTATTACGTCGCAACCAGCATCAATTAATTCTTTTTTTCTTTTTTCTGTTGCATGTGATGCACCGTTAAATCCTACAACATACATTCCTGCTGCTTTGCCAGCTTTAACTCCTACAGGAGAATCTTCTACAACTATACAATCTTTAGGATTAAATCCCATATTTTTTGCTGAATATAAGAAAATATCAGGAGCAGGTTTACCATGTTCAACTAATGTAGCACTAAATACATTATAGTTAATGTCAAAGAATTTGTTCATTTTTAAGACATTAATACATTGTAGAAGTCTACTAGGTTTTGATCCAGAAGCTATGCACATTTTATTTTTTATTAAAGGAAGAGTTTCCATAACGCCTTTAACAGCAACAGCTTTAGATTCTAATTTTTCTTCAGTAATTTTTTCAACATGTTCTAAAAAACCATCAGGAATTGTACAATTAAAATCTTTGGATATATCTTTAATAATTTGTGTTCCACATCTTCCTGTATATCCGTACATTTGTTCTAGAGTTATATTGCAATATTTTAATAACTCGTCTACCCAAAGTTTACAGCCGAAATATTCGCTATCAATTAATACACCATCATAATCAAATATAACTAACTTATTATTCATAGTATTCCATTTCTTCTTCTGTTTCTAAAGCTTTTATAGCAGTTTCATATGAAAAACCAGCTCTGGCTAAGCAAGCTAAATCTTTTTTAAAAAATTCTTTTTGTTTCTCTATAGATCTAAATTTACCAAGTTTTTTCTTTTTCACTAATTTTTTTGCATTTTCCAAATCGTTATTTATATTGTCAGATTCTTTATTAATAATATCCTTTATCAAATCATCATTAATACCAGCTGTTTTTAATTTGTTAATAATAACACGTGTTGATTTTCCAGAAGCTAATAAACGATTATAAGTATTTTCTGCATATCTAACATCATTTACATAGTTATTATCAACTAAACCTTTTATTACCTTTTTTATCCATTCATTTGTTTCTTCAGGTACTTCGCCACCTTTTAATGAGTTTTTATATATTCTTTTTTCAAGCATGCGTTGGACCATTTTTTCTGATGCTTCAAATTTAGAAACATAAAATAAGGCAATATTATTTAACCTAGAAAAAGTTATTTTTTTAGGAGGTTTTGCAAGTTTTTTTTGTTTTGTTTCTAGAATACTTTGCATAAATAAACTTAAAAATTTAGAAAAAAAGTGAACAATTTGTATAAAATTTTACTATTTTTTTTCAAATATTAAACATTTTTTTACCAAAATAGTAGCATAAATTAGAGTATAGGTTAGAAATATCCAAATTTTTGGTGTTTTTGATTTATTTAAACAAACAGGTCGATTATGGCAAATAATGATTATTCATTGTCGTTTATTTTAGAAAATGGAATGTCAAGGGGACAGTCCGTTCGTTTAAGCGAATCTCTTGATGAAATAATCAAGCGCCATAATTATCCAAATGAAATAGGTCTTGTACTATCACAGGCAGCTTTGTTAACAGTTTTGTTATCTGCCGGCGTGAAATATGATGGAATCTTTACTCTGCAAATACAGGGTGAAGGTGCGGTTAAAGCATTGGTTGTCAGTTTGACAACGGATGGGAAAATACGTGGGTATGTTCATTATGAAGATGCGGACTTAGCTAAGGTTAGGTTCGATGAAAATGGTCATGCTTCACTTTCCAACTTATTTGGAAAAGGACAAATGTCTTTTACAACTGAAAAGTCCGGTCAAACATATCAAGGAATCATCGCACTAGAAGGGGATACACTTACAGATTGCGTTTTGGATTATTTTGAAAAATCCGAACAAATCGGCACGCAAATAAAGATAGAGGCCATTCCTGCTAATACAGAACATGGATGGGCAGCGGGTGGCATTTTGATTCAGAAAATGCCTTTTGATAAAAAAATGGCAGAGTTATTGTCTCAAAAGGAACAAGATGATATTTGGGAAACAGATGTGGTTTTGTTGAATTCCGTGAAAAAGGAAGAGCTGACAGATTTGAATTTAACAATGGAGAAATTATTGTATCGTTTATATTCTATGAACGATTTACATTATTTTATGCCATCGGAATTAAAATTTGGTTGTCAATGCTCTCAAAGTCGAGTAATAAACATGCTTAAAGGATTTACCGAGTCGGATCTCGATGGTATGATCAAAGATGGCAAAATAGATATTACTTGTCAATTCTGCGGAGAGAAATACGAGATTGCACCGGAACAAATAAAGGGAGCACAATAATGAAAGCAAAGAAACTGGTTCCATCTGTCATAGCATTAGCTTTATTGGCAGGATGTGCATCCAATCAACCGAATGGTGGTAATAAAGGATCTTTGAATGATAGCAATTATGCTGACAGTCAAATGCCAGATGCGTCGTCTCAGAACTCTTGTAAAATGGTTCCAGAAGGCGGCATTGTAAAATTCAGAGCGCAGAATATTAAGTTTATTACTGCATATACTGCACCTTCAAGACGACCAAACGTTGATCATGAATTATTGGTTCGTCCAGAGCAGTTTTTGTATCAATGGGCTTACAATAGATTTGGTGTTGACAAAACCCCAGATCGTTATGTCCGTTTTATGATCAAAGATGCCAGCATTGTTGAAAATCAGACAGTGACAGGTGGATGGAGTAAATCTGTTAACTTAGAATACAGCGGAAAATTGGATGTTGTAATTCAATTTGTTGATGCTGAAGGTCACCGTTTTGATGGTGGAGAGATTGTAGAATCTGTTCAAAAGAAAGTTGTTTTACCAGGAGAAGCTGATTATCGCGATAAGGAAAGCGCTTGGTTGAATTTGACATATGATTTACTTCGTATGTTATCTGAAAGACTTGATAATAGATTATGCGGTCCTGCATACGACGATTTGGTTGTTAGATAATATTTATTTAGTAGATTATTACCAGCGGGTATAGCTCAGTGGTAGAGCAGCAGCTTCCCAAGCTGAATACGAGGGTTCGATTCCCTTTACCCGCTCCATGATGTAATTTAAGTTACACTCGATTCGTGTGTAACTTTTTTGATGTTTATAAAATTAAAAAATACGAATTTTTTTCAAATTTTGAATTTTTTGAAAATAGGATATTGATTACATTTGCTTCGTGAAAAAGTAATCAAAAAACAATATAACATTTTGATTTTGTTGATATTTTTTTTAAAAACTATTGGATATTTAAAAAAACTAAATTTTTTAGCTTATTTTAAAAATTTTAAATACGCTAAAAATGGCCATTTTTGATGGTTTATGTAAAGTTTTATTTAACCAATATTTAAGCAAATAATGATAAAATAAATGCACGGGAATTTATAAGTACTTATAAATGCCCAATAGTTGTTTGGAAAAAGAATGATTATACGTTGTTTGATCATTGCCGTTTTATCTTTTACGAGTGTGTTATATACATCACCCGTTAAAGCTGAATGTTTTACAAATCATATAGATTTAGGGGGAGGAACTAATTCTATAAGTGGAAATTGTACCATAGAAAACAAAACTGCAAATTATGGAGGAGCCGTAAAAATTGACGGTGGAACGTTAACTATTAGTGCAGGAACAATTAAGTTTGTAAATAACAAATCAAATGGAGGAAGTAACTCAGGTACAGGAGGTGCTATTTACAATGGAGATAGTAGTGACCATAATCGTCAAGGTACAGTTAATATTACAGTAGATAATAATGGATTAGTAGAATTTACTGGAAATAATGGTGGTAATTATGGTGGAGCTATTTTTAATACAAATGGCTTGGTAAATATTATTGTCAAAGATGGTAAAGTTGTTTTTTCTGGAAATAAGGCTTCTAAAGGTGGTGGAGCTATTTATAACTATAATAAAGGCGTTATTAATCTTTATGCAAAAGGGGGGGATTTAAGTAATCCAGCAATTTCATTTGTTGGAGATAATAATGATAACGCTATTGATAGTATCAATAACATTACAACTTTAAACATTGGAGGAATAATTGATGGCGTTGAATATGATGGTGTTATATCTTTACCATATATAACAGGGGATAATAATGGAAATGGCAGCATCAATATTAATAGTGGAATTGTTTTAGCTAATAAAGAAATAAGCCAAAAAAGCTTAAATATTTCAAAAGGTTTTTTAAAAATTGATGCAAGCAATTTGAAAATTGTAGATACTATAACAAATAATGGAACAATAGAATTAGGAAAAGGAACTCTTGATAGTGCAATATCAGGTACGGGTAAAGTTGTAATTACAGATAATGTTGGACTAAATAAGAAAATTGAGACTATTGATTTAGAAATTAAAGAAGGAAAAGAATTAAAAGTTTTAACAAATGTAGATTTTAATATTGACGATTTAACAAATTCAGGAACATTAAATTTATCAAATAATAATGCTAATGACGTTGTAAATGTTAATAATTTAATTTCAAATGATAATTCAAAAATTAAATTAGATGTTGATTTTAGTTCTGGAACAATAAAAAGCGATATTATTAATATTAGCAGTAATATAGAAGGAAAATTTGATTTAGATATAAATGCAATAGGATCAATAAAAACAGCATCAGTTGAACTATTCAAAGGAACAGATTTATCAAATTTAAAGATTAATGAAGTTGTATTGTACGATAGTGAAAAAGATATTTATCAAAAATTTTCTCAAGATGCTATTAACAAGGGAATAATTAATATTTATGTGGGTGATACACCTTGGACTTTACAACAAATAATTGCTGCTGATACATTTAAGTACGGCGATGAAAAAAAGGTTGTTAATGAATATTCTTTAGATAAGGATTTAATTTTAAATTCAGATTTAGGAACTCTAACACGTTATAAAGCAGATGAAGCTCGTGAATTTACTATAAATGGTAATGGAAAATCAATTGATGGTAATGGAAATAAAGGTGTTACCGTTAATAATTCAGATATTTTGAATTTAAATGATGTAAAATTTAGTAATTTTGATGGTTCTACTATTATCAATAATGGGACAGTAAATTATAAAAATACACAAGTTGTATTTGATAATTTTACCTATTTAGGAGATATAACAGGGGAAGGTTCTTTAACTTTAGATTTTGCTGGTGGAAAAATTGATTATAAAAATAAAATAACTCAAAAAAATCTAAGCGTAGCAAATATTTATTTAGCAATAGATTATTCAAACTTAAATGTTTCAAATAAAATAACAAATGAAGGAACATTAGAAGTTCAAAATATAACAGGTGATTTTTCAACAGAAATAGGAAATGTTATTGAAGGCCATGGAACAACAATATTAAAAGCTAAAGCTGATGTTGTTCTTAAAAATGATATTACACAGGAAAAATTAGATTTAAGTAATTCAGACAGCGGAGATTATTCTTTTACAGTTGAAGGTAATATTGATGCTAGTGTTGTTAATAATTCAAAAATGATTATTAACGAGGGTGGATATATCAAAGGATCAGTTGAAGGTTCAGGAAAAACAGTTCTTAATAGAGATTTGGAAATAGAAGATAGTTCATCTATTCAACAAACAGATTTAACAATAAATTCAGGCAAAACCTTAACAGCAAAAGCTGGTAAATTAATTATTACAGATGCAATAGATAACCAAGGAACGTTGGTTTTAGGTGATGGTATATTATCAAGTTCAATTAATGGAGAAGGTAATACAGTAATAGATGGATTGGTTGATGCTTCAACAGCATTAATATCACAAAAAGATTTAACAATAAATGAGAATAAATCATTAACAATTAAAGCAAATAATTTATCAATAAACAATGCCATAAGTAATTTAGGAACTTTGAATTTAAATAATGTTTCAGGAACATTTGATACAGCAATTATAGGAACAGGAACAACAAGCTTAAATGCAGATGGTAATACAACAATAGAAACGGATATTACACAATCTAAGTTATTGTTATCAAATAATAATTTTGAAATAGTTGATGGCAAAACAATTACAGCAGATATAAGAAATATAGGAATATTAACAGTAAGTGGTAATGTTATTGGTAATATCTATGATGATCAAACAACAAAGACAGGAAAAACGATAATAAACAAAGATCTTTCTTTGGGTGATTATAAAATAGATCAAGCAAATTTAACGATAAATTCAGGTAAAACTTTAACAGCAAAAGCTGATAAAATAATTATTTCAAACGCAATAGAAAACCAAGGGACATTAAATTTAAATAACGTATCAGGAACATTTGATAAAGCAATTATAGGAACAGGAACAACAAGCTTAAATGCAGATAATGATACAATAATAAATGCAGATATTACACAATCTAAGTTATTGTTATTAGATAATAATTTTGAAATAGCAAATGGCAAAACTATAAGTGCAAATATTAATAATATAGGAACATTAAAAGTAAGTGGCAATGTTGTTGGTGATATTTACGATGATCAAACAACAAAGACTGGAAAAACAATAATAAACAAAGATCTTTCTTTGGGAGATTATAAGATTGATCAAGCAAATTTAACGATAAATTCAGGTAAAACTTTAACAGCAAAAGCTGATAAATTAATTATTACAAATACAATAAATAACCAAGGAACCTTGAATTTAGGCGATGGCACATTATCAAGCTCAATAGATGGTTCAGGAAAAACAATAATAGATGGAACAATTGATGCTTCATCAGCATTAATAACACAAAATGATTTAACAATAAATGCAGATAAATCATTAACTATTAATGCAAACAGTTTAAATGTTTTAAATGCAATAGAAAATCAAGGAAATTTAATTTTAAATAATGCATCAGGAACATTTACAAAAGCAATTATAGGAACAGGAACAACAAACTTAAATGCAGTTGGTTATACAACAATAAATGCAGATATTACACAGTCTAACTTGTTGTTATCAAATAATAATTTTGAAATAGTTGATGGCAAAACAATTACAGCAGATATAAGAAATATAGGAATATTAACAGTAAGTGGTAATGTTATTGGTAATATCTATGATGATCAAACAACAAAGACAGGAAAAACGATAATAAACAAAGATCTTTCTTTGGGTGATTATAAAATAGATCAAGCAAATTTAACGATAAATTCAGGTAAAACTTTAACAGCAAAAGCTGATA
>JAKSVT010000005.1 GCA_024407875.1 Alphaproteobacteria bacterium | reverse complement strand
TATAATAGCAACACAAAACGACAGAAGGTGTCGCAAAAGTAATGAAATATTTTCATATAATTACATCATTTTTCTCTATTTTACTTAAAGATTTATAATACTATCTGCTACAACAGCTGATAATAAAGATTCAATACCAGCTAAGAAAGCAATAGTAAAAGCACTAGGAAATAGTTCCATTACTTGATCAAAAGAACCAAATTTAGGAAGAGAAGGCATAGGAATACTTGATGGAATTCCACCAAATTTTGTTCCTATTGTGTCAACAGGTAAATGCATTAATATAACAAATATAGAGCCTGCAATAACACCTATTAAGAAAAATGGCCAACGAGGTTTATACTTTCTAATTACAAGCATCAAGCCAAGAGTAATTAAAGAAACTAGTAAAGTTGCTTTATCTGTTGTTGGTAAAGCTCGAAAATAAGCAATCCATTTATCTACAAAATCTGCAGGAACCGAGTTCATATTTAGACCAAACAAGTCTTTAATTTGACTTGAAAAAATAATTACAGCGATTCCGGCTGTAAATCCAGTAACTACAGGATAAGGAATATATTTAATCATGGATCCTAGTTTAAAGAAACCTGCTAATATTAAGATTAATCCTGCTAGAATAGTTGCAACAGCTAGGCCATCATATCCATATTTATTGATAATGTTATATATAACAACAACAAATGCGCCTGTTGGTCCACCAACTTGGAAACGAGATCCTCCTAAAAAAGAAATAATAAACCCTGCTACGATAGCTGTAAATAAGCCTCTATCAGGGGTGGTACCAGAGGCTATAGCTAATGCCATAGATAAAGGCAAAGCAACTATTGCAACAGTTAATCCTGCTATAATATCGCTTTTTAATTTAGTTTTTGAATATTTTTCATTACGTAATGTTCTAAAAAATTTTGGAACAAATCCATGAAAATAATTTGAAGGTTTTTTATCAATAAGTACCATTTTTCGTCTCGTTTTCTGCAGGAATCGATTAAGTAAGTTTGTTTCAAGACGACTAAAATATTCTTTAATTGATTAAAATCAATATTTATTAAAAAAAAGAGAGATTCTTTAATGAATCTCTCTTTTACACTAATAGGAATTAAACTATTTAACTTTTTTTATAACATCTTCAGTTATATCTTCTCCACCTACAATAAGAGTAGATTTTGCAAATACTCTTTTATAGCCTTTTTCTTTAGCTACTTCACCGATGATGTTTGTAATCTTTGCATCTATTCTTTGTAATTCTTGAACATATTTTGTTTGCATATCATGCTTTTTTTGTTCTAATTCTTTTATATATTTTTGAGCAAGTTCTTCTTTTTGTGCTTTATCTTTAATTTTTTCAATTTCTGAATTTGGTCCTTTAACCCATTCTGCAATTTCAGCAATTGTTTTTTCTTGTTCTGTTTTTAAGTTTTTGATTTCTGGAGAATTTGCAATGATGTTTTGAACATCAACAATAGCAAATTTTTCATTTTTTAATAAACAAGATACACACATTCCTAAACCGAATGTTATAACCAATAAGAAAACAGCAACTAATTTACATTTTTTAGAACAATTACACATTTATTTTCCCCTTTTATAATTTAATTATTTTAGTAACGTCGATTTTAATTGAATGTTGACCTCTAAAAACATTTCCAAGAATCTGAATTTTTTCATTTGGTCCTACATCTACACCATTCCAAGATTTTTCTGGGATTTCTATATAAACTTCACCTGTTTCATCTTTGAATTTATATAATGTTTTTCCAGCTTGTCTTAAAATTTCACCTTCTAAAACAACTTGTGTTCCATGATTTAATTTAAAAGCTTCTTCTACGGACACAAAATTTATTCCAGCATTTTGAGCTTTTGTAGCTATGCTAAATAAAGTAGTAATTAAGAATATTATAGATACAAATATTTTTTTCATTTATTTATCCTTTTTCATGAAATCTTTTACTTTATCAAAAAAGCTATTTGATTGTGGACTGTTTGCACCTTCCTCTTCAAATTGTTTTAGTAATTCTTTTTGTTTTGAGTTCAATTTTACAGGTGTTTCAACCATAAATTTAACAAATAAATCACCTACAGATTTTGATTGTATTACACTCATTCCTTTTTTGCGAAGACGTATTTCTGTTCCTGTTTGTGTACCAGGTTCTATTTTAACTTTTTCAACAGATCCGTCTATACAAGGAATTTCAATTTCTCCACCTAAAGCAGCTGTAGTCATTTTTAAAGGAACAGTTGTATATAAATTAGCACCATCTCTTGTAAATATTGGATGAGGTTTTATATGAATGAAGATATATAAATCTCCATTTTCACCACCATTTGTACCAGCTTCACCTTGAGCAGATAAACGCATTCTGTTGTCATTATCAATACCTGCTGGAACATTAACTTCCAAAGTTTTTGTACTATTAACTTTGCCTGTTCCACCACATTTTTTACATGGTTTTTTGATAACTTCACCAGTACCATGACAAATATTACATGGGCGTTCTTCAATAAAGAAACCACTTTGACGACGTATTCTTCCTGTGCCATGGCAAGCATCACAAGTTTCAGGTTTTGTACCTTTTTCACAGCCTGATCCTTCACATTCTTCACATTTTACAGCAGTACGTACATCGATTTGTTTTGAAATACCCTTATAAGCTTCTTCTAAAGTTATTTCAATGTCAGCTCTAATATCATTACCTCTTACACCAGCATTTCTAGTTCTGCTTCTTGTACGTGCACTACTACCGCCCATAAAATCGCCAAATATATCTTCGAACATTGAACCAAAGTCGAAATTAAATCCAGCGCCAGAACCGAAGCCGCCAAATCCTCCAAATCCGCCAGGACCACCTGCTCCGCCACTAAATGCAGCTTTGCCGTATTGATCATAAGCAGCTCTTTTTTGAGGATCTTTTAAAACTTCATAAGCTTCAGCTACTTCTTTGAATTTTGTTTCAGCTTCTTTATCACCAGGGTTTCTATCAGGGTGATATTTCATAGCTAATTTACGGTATGCAGATTTAATTTCTGCATCACTAGCGCCTTTTTGTACGCCTAAAAGTTCATAATAATCTTGGTCTGCCATTTTTCTTTCTCAAAAGCTCTATAAAAGAATAAAAGGGCGCCGTAATTTACGGCACCCTTTGTAAATTAAGATTTATTATTTTTTAACTTCTTCGAAGTCCGCATCAACTACACCATCATCTGCTGGTTTAGCATTTGCTTCTGCACCAGCGTTAGCTGCTGCATCAGCACCTGGAGCGCCAGCTGCTTGTTGTGCTTTGTATAATGCTTCGCCAACTTTCATAGCTGATTGCATTAAAGCGTCAGTCTTTGACTTGATTGTATCGCAATCACCAGATTCTAATACATCTTTCAAAGCTTTGATATCAGCTTCAACTTTTTCTCTGTCGTTTGCAGCAATCTTATCGCCTAATTCTTTCATGTTCTTTTCTGTTTCATGAATTAATGTTTCAGCGTGGTTCTTAGCATCTACTGCTTCACGACGTTTTTTATCTTCGTTAGCATGAGCTTCTGCGTCTTTAACCATTTTATCAATATCAGCATCTGACAAACCACCGCTTGATTGAATACGGATTGTTTGTTCTTTACCTGTTGCTTTATCTTTTGCAGATACGTTAACGATACCGTTAGCATCAATATCGAATGTTACTTCGATTTGAGGCATGCCACGTGGAGCAGCAGGAATACCAACTAAGTCGAATTGACCTAAAAGTTTATTATCTACAGTCATTTCACGTTCACCTTGGAATACGCGAATTGTAACTGCTGTTTGTCCGTCTTCAGCTGTTGAGAATACTTGAGATTTACGTGTAGGAATTGTTGTATTACGATCGATTAAACGTGTAAATACACCACCCAATGTTTCGATACCTAATGATAATGGAGTTACGTCTAACAATAATACGTCTTTAACGTCGCCTTTTAAAACACCACCTTGAATTGCAGCACCTAAAGCTACAACTTCATCTGGGTTAACACCTTTATGAGGTTCACGTCCAAAGAATTCTTTTACGATTTCTTGAACTTTTGGCATACGTGTCATACCACCAACTAAGATTACTTCGCTAATATCAGAAGCTTTTAATCCAGCATCTTTTAAAGCTTTTTCACAAGGAATCTTTGTTCTTTCTAATAAATCTTCAACTAAAGATTCTAATTTTGCACGTGTTAAGTTAACATTTAAGTGTTTAGGACCTGTAGCATCAGCTGTAATAAATGGTAAGTTAATGTCTGTTTGTTGTGCACTTGACAATTCGATCTTAGCTTTTTCTGCAGCTTCTTTCAAACGTTGTAATGCTAATTTATCTGAACGTAAGTCGATACCATTTGTTTTTTTGAATTCGTCTGCTAAGTAGTCAATAATACGAGCATCAAAGTCTTCACCGCCTAAGAATGTATCACCATTTGTAGCTTTAACTTCGAATACACCATCACCGATTTCCAAAATAGAAACATCGAATGTACCACCACCTAAGTCGTATACAACGATTGTTCCTGTAGCTTTTTTATCCATACCATAAGCTAAAGCAGCTGCTGTAGGTTCGTTGATGATACGTAATACTTCCAAACCAGCAATCTTACCAGCATCTTTTGTTGCTTGACGTTGTGAATCATCAAAGTAAGCAGGAACTGTAATAACAGCTTGTGTTACTGGTTCACCTAAGTATGCTTCAGCATCAGCTTTTAATTTTTGTAAAATGTATGCACTAACTTGGCTTGGAGCATATTTTTTAGCAAAAGCATCAACCCATGCATCTCCATTTTCGCCTGATACGATTTGATATGGAACCAAACCTTTTGCTCTTTCAACTTCTTTATCGTTGAAACGACGACCAATCAAACGTTTAATAGCAAAGAATGTACCTTCAGGATTTGTTACAGCTTGTCTTTTTGCTGCTTGACCAACTAATTTTTCATCATCTTTGTTGAAAGCAACCATTGAAGGGGTTGTTCTTGCACCTTCTGCGTTTTCGATAACGCGTGCATCTTTACCATCCATAATTGCAAAGCAAGAGTTTGTTGTACCTAAGTCAATACCAATAACTTTTCCCATTTTTGTTTCCTTTTATAATAAAAATTATCGACACTTTGTCGTTTTCTAAGAAAGATATAGGTATGATTTTTTCTATTTCAAGAGGTAGATATATAATTTTTTTATTTTTTTTATAATTTTTTTTGTTTTAGTTCTTTTGCTTAAAAAAGGCATGATATTTAAACATGCCTTTTACTTTTTTATTTTTAAAATTTTTTAGTTTTATATTCTTGTTCCATCGCTTCTTAAACCAAGAGCACGCATTCTTATATTTCTTTTAATTTGCTCTTTTTTACGGTCATATTCACATTTCAAATCCTCAAAACTAAGTCTTTTATCATTAGCTTTTGCTTTTTCTTTATCAGCTTTTGATAAAGGTACAGAGCCATCAGAATGTCCACATAATTCACCTGTCTCAGCAGCTTCAGTAGAATTCCAAATTCCAGAACCTGCAGCATAAGCTGCTACAGTCATACCAAATACAGAAGCTTTTTTAGAGACTTCCTTAAATGAAGTTCTACCAATTAAGAAATTACCAAATTCTTTAACTGTTGCTTTTAACTCAGGATAAGCAACTATTGATGCTGTTAAAGTTCTTGCAACTTCTCTTCCAATATATTCACCTTCTAAACCGCAGGTTGTAGCAGCAGCTCCCAATACAGCTTTAGAAAAAGATAAGGCTGTTTGTTTACGATTATGTTTCATAAATTCGCCTATGTTTTCGCATTTGCGACTATGACGAGCTTTTTCTGCTTCTACGAACACAGGTCTAATGTTTTTATGGAAGTTGTATACACAAAGTCCTACTAAACCAGGAGCACCAAATTGTGCAGCTACAGCTAAACGTCCAATACCTAATGTAACGTTTCTAGCTTTTGTATACATAGATCCGTATTTTTCTTCCATTTTATTATTGAATTTATTCCATTTTTTATTAATAGCACTTAAGACAGGAACAGATTCAATAAAGTTCTTTTTCTTATGTTCTAAGCGTGCTTCCATTAACATAGTGGATCTTGTTGCATCTAAGATAAAGTCAGAAACACTTGATTGACGTACTTTTAATTTTTTATTTATTTCTTCTTTTGATTCATTACCTTGTATAGGTTTAAATTCAGGTTTGTCTCTCATCATATTTTGAATAGTCATAGGTTCAGGTTTATAAGCATAAACCTGTTTTTTTAGTTCTTTATTCTCTTTAACTAAATCTCTATAATAAATAGGGTCATGAGCATCTGTTATCTCAAAAAAATCTGTTTCGTTTGTTAGTTCATAGTTCAACATTTTTTTACCCTTAATTATGATGGAATAGATTCTAATAATTTTTCGAATTCGATTGTTATGTTTTTCATGTTTTCTTCTGTTAAAGGCATTAGTTTTTCTGCTTTATCAGCAACTAGTAACATAACAAGACCTCTTTCCATTTCAAAACGTAGATGGTTTATATATGTATCTTCATCTAATTCAGTTTTAAAAGGAACTAAAGCTGTAAAAGTCTTTAATTTACATGCTTCAACAAATGTATCAGCAAATTCATTTGTATCATATTCTAATACATTTTCATCGCTATCATCGGTAACATCAATTGCTGATATAACTTTAATAGCATGTTCAAATGACTTATATTTTACAGATCCGTCTTCGTTTCTATCTAATGGTTTAATACGTTCATCAAAGTCTTCTAATAATTCAATATTTTTTTGAACTAAATCCATACTAGGAAATTCATCAATCATATTTTCATAATCGAATTCTTTTAATGAATCTTTTAATTTTGCCACTGCTTCTTGGCAGGCTTTTGTCATTTTAGGATTTGGGCAACTAACAAAAGTTCCTACTAAAGAGCGCATAATTGGTGCAAAATCAGGTGTGCAACCGTATCCATTAGCAATCATTTGAATTCTTTTTAGGGCGATTTCCTCTAGTTGAGGTTGATATTCAGGTGCAAGTTGAGCTTTTGCTTGAATCATCAAACGCTCACTCATATTGTCATTTAATAGACTTAAATCAAAACCAGATAACTTTGTATTCAAAGTTGTCATTTTTCTTATCCTAAATATATTGCCCTATTATATTTTAATTTTAAAAAATGATGATTTTAGAGTCAAGATTTATTTTGTTACATTTATGTTAATTATTTGGCTGTTTTTTGCCCTTTATAATAAATCCCAGAATTTTTATATTCTGGGATTTTAATAACTTTTATCTACATCTCTTAGAGATTGCAATTTGTTGTAGTTTTTTCTCTACATTGATTTTCTTTTCTTCAGGTTTTTGTTTCTTTGGAGGTTTCTTGTAGTAAATCTTTTCTCCATCGATAACCTTTTTATTTGGAATATCCATCATCATTGTAGCATATTCATAATAAGGTTTTCTGAAGTCATTGTTTAAATCTTTTACAGTAATCCATTTTTCTAAAGGAGCAGCTTTTTCAAATGTAGCTCTGCCTTCGGAATCAATTGAGATAGCTGAGAAGTTACGTACCAAGAAAGTATTCATACCTTCGTCTTGTGCAATTTCCATTACTTTTTTACGTTGTTCTGTTGCACCATGAATTGGAACTACTTTTGTAGGACGTGGTGAATTTTCATGAACAATATGGCATGCATGAGCAACATCGCTTGCACCAGAGTGACCACTAGCATGAACTGTAATCTTGTTAGGTTTGTATCTATCTGGGAAGTATGTTGTGCAACCTTTATCTTTGAACTTTTGTTCTAATCCTTTATATTGTTCTTCGTTTCCTGGAATGCATGATTGCAAATTGTATACATGTACAGGACATGGAACATCTAAAGAAATGTTTTTATTGCGACCTTCAGCAACTTTTACAAAAGAAGCTTCCTCGCCTTGTGTTCCTGTGCAAACATAAAATCTTTGATCGTAAGGAACATTTTCTGCAGTTTTTGTTCCTGCAGTAGCAATTTTAATATCTATGCCTGTTTGTTCTTTTACCATTTCTTCAATGTTATATCCGCACTTAACTAATGCACGACGAGCATTAATCAAACTTGCACCATCGATGATAACTGTTCTAGGTTCTGTTCCTGTTTCTTTTGCATAATTTGCAACAGCTGTAGCTACAGTATGTAATCTATGAGCTGAACTTGAAATCATTGCAGAAACAATCATTCCACCTTCGCTTTCTTTTAATACGTCTTTTAAGCCTTCACGTACTTGGTTTTCACCTTTACTGTATCCTGGTGAAGAAGCTGATGTGGAATCGACAAACATAAAATCGATACCTTTTTTAGCAATTTTTGCTACAGCTTCATCATCCCAACCATTTCCTAATGGAACAGGAGCTGTTTTAAAATCGCCCATTGTCATTATACGAACACCATCTGGGGATTCTACTACGAAACCAGATGCTTCAGGAATTGAATGTGATACTGAGAAAGGTTCTACTTTAAAACCATTTACTTCAAATTCTTTTCCTGGTTCAATTGTGTGGAAAATAGGAAATTCTTCTGCAGGAATACGGCTTGATGTTAAGCTGTTACGAATCATTTGTTCTGAATACTTTGAACAATGTAATGTCAAAGGTTCTTTTGTCTTTCCACGACGTAAGTTAATCAAGTGTGGAATACCACCTACGTGATCCATATGGCCATGGGTAATTAAGATATCATTTGCCTTTGGAATATCAGGAAGATAGCATTCTAATCCTGTTTTTTCTTTATCAGCAAACATAGAACCATAGTCTACCTGTAAATATTGGACTTTACCTTCTTTATCGGTATAGGAAAATTCATATCCGTTTCCACCAATACTTTTTGTATTGTTTCCGCCGGCTGATTCCCATTTTGTAACTGATTCTGCCATTTTTACTTTCCTAATTTAAAATTTTAATCTTGATCTATAGAGGAAACTTCATCTGTTTCTTTTCCGTAAACTAACTCTGTCATTACAGAATAAACAGCATCTAAAAGGTTTTCATCTGGACATTTTTCACTATCTTCAAAGTCTGGTAATGCTACGATTTTTTTTGTCAAATCTTCATAATCAATGTCTGCTAAATCCATATCTGGATACAAAGGAGCCAATTCCTCTGCAATTTCAGCATAATCTGTCCATTTTAAACCCATTTTACAAACCCTCTTTTATCGTAAAGTTTAAATCAGTATATCTCTAAAACGTACCTTTGGCAAGAACTTTTTTGTCAAGTTTTTGTAAAATTTTTCGCTAAAATTTTTAGACATAACGGCTATAATTATGGAAAATCTAAATGTTTTAAAGGTTTTTGTTTTAGACTCGATATTTTTATAATTTTTTAGATTTAGACAAATATATTTTTCTATAATAAGCTATTAAAATGTCTTATAGCATTTAAAATGCCATCATTATCTACATCTGTTGTTATAAATTTTGCATGTTTTTTTGCTTCAGGAGTCCCTTCTCCTAAGCAAACACTATAATTTGATAATTCAAGCATATCTATATCATTATCAGCATCACCAAATGTCATAATTTCATCTTTTGACCAATTATATTTTTCCATTACTTTAAGGATGCCTTGAGCTTTACCACCCTCTTTTTTAATTATATTTGTAAAGCTTGGATACCATCTCATAGATTTAAGAGATGGAAATTCTTTCATAATAATATCTTCTTCTTCTTTTGTTATGTATGATGTTAATTGATAAATAGGTTCATTAATTTTAGATATATCTACAATATCTCCATCGGGTTTTGTTTTACCTATTTTATTTAAAAAGGCTAACATTGTATCATTAACCCTATTAAAATAGATTGTAGATTTTGTTTCAAAAGCACTAGCAATATTATTTTGTTCAAAATAATTAAATAATTTCAAAATATCATTATTGTTTATAGGATCTTCATTAATAGTTTCTGTTTTATCAAAACAATATTGTCCTGACATACAGACAAATCCATCAAAATCAAAGTGATTAAGGACAAATTTAGCAGAACTTGGAGCTCTTCCTGTAGCAATATATAGTTTTATGCCTTTTTGTCTTAAAAAATTTAAAGCCTCAATTGTTGATTTAGGAATAATATGAGTTTTAAAACTTACTAAGGTTCCATCTATGTCAAAAAAAGCTGCTTTTATCACTTTGTTATGTATCCTTTTTACTATCTCATTTTTAATTGTTTGCAAATAAAACATTGAAAACAATTTTGAATTAATATAACATCGTTTTCGTCTTGGAAAGATGGCAGAGTGGTCGAATGCGGCAGACTCGAAATCTGTTGATGGGCTTGCTCATCCGAGGGTTCGAATCCCTCTCTTTCCGCCATATACTACAATAAAAGCCCCTTTTAGGGGCTTTTATGTTAACTAATAATTATATTAGAATAAAACATTCAAAGATAATGTTGTTTCAACTTTTGAAATTCTTTTTAATTTGCTACCTTCAACGTAGTCGCCTACATTATCTGTAACACTCTTTGTTGAAAACTTTTCATGGAAAGAATATTTTCCATCAAGGCTTACATATACTTTGTCATTAAATTGATATGCTGCTTGTCCTTCAACATAATAATATTTTAAATTATCATTACCTTCATATTTATTGTGATATAAAGAATGTTCTCTTCTATATCCTAAATCTAAAGTTAAACCAAAATCATTTAATTTTGTATAAGCGCCAACTTGTGCATCATAATATCTTAAATCTGTATTTGGATCATCGGATTTTGTATCTCTATCTTTTCCATCTGTAAATGAACCTTTTACAAATAAATCTGTATTTTCATTTAAGCTATATCCAAATTTTAGAGAATAATTCATATAACGTTCTTGGTTGTCATCTTTACTTAAGAAAGAAACGGATCCTTGTAATTTAAATTGGTCGTTATCAATGATTTTTCCTGTTAAACCAAATCCTAAATTATGATATCTTTCAGATTCTGTTTCTTTAGTATATGATCCATCGTCAAATCCATAAAATTCTCCTCTTTCTCTTATGCGAGAAGCTTCTAAATCTAAAGAAAGCTGATCTAAAATGCCAACATTAATATTTTCAGATAATTCTCTTGTTTTTAAAAAAGCTTTGTCATCTTCATCTGCTTTTAATTTATAACGACTATATTTGTAAGAAGTTGTGCTTTTTACTTTTCCTTGTTTTACTTGGTAAAAAGGGTTCATGATATCTGTTGTTTCTGCATGAGCTACACCAGCAATTAAAGCTAAACAAGAACCTAATAATAATGCTTTTTTCATTTAAACATCCTTTCATAAAATTTAAGCATAAAAATTTAAATTTTGCATATTTTACTATAAATGCTTTAATAAAGCAATTTTATTATTTTCTCTTAATAATGCGCTTAATATCGCTTATTCTTACGCCTTTAGTTAATAAAACTAAAACGCCAAAAACAGAGCCACCAATTAAACATAAAATGGATAAACCAGTAAATCTAATTATTTCATTATCTGATGATAACCAATTAAATTTTAAGGAATAATTATAACAAAATCTTACTATTATACACATGATTGTAGAAGATATTGTAATAGATAAAAGACGCTTCCATAATGTTTTATCTGTTTTATGTAATTTTTGTTTTTTAATACGGATTACATATTGGAATACATTTATCCATGCGACAATTCCACAAGCAAGAGCGATAGCTAAATAGCTAATATTACCCGGTAATAAATATAAGAAAGCAGAGCATAAACCTATATATCCAAATAATGCAACTAAAGCTATTTTAACAGGAGTTTTAGTATCTCCTCTTGCATAAAATACAGGAGCTAAAGCTTTGGTTAAAATATAAGCAGGTAATCCAATTGCATATGCTGATAAAGCATAAGATGTATTTAGTGTTGCTTCAGGTAAGAACTTTCCACGTTCAAAAAGAACTGAAATAATAGGATAATTTAATGCTATTAATCCTGCAGCTGCAGGCATAGTTAATAACATAGCAAATTCTAAAGCTCTATTTAATGAATTTTGAGCTAATTCTACTTCACCTGACTTTAATTGCCTTGTCAAAACAGGTAATAAAGCTGTACCAATAGCAGCTCCAATTATTCCTACAGGTAATAGATATAATCTATTTGCATAATAAAGCCATGAAACAGCCCCAGTTGATAAAAATGACAAGAACAACGTGTCTAAATACATATTGATTTGGTAGATACCAGAACCAAAAACGCCAGGGATAATTCTTTTTAATAATGTTTTTAAATCACTAGATTTGCGTTTTAATAATTTTATAGGTCCCATTATACCAATTGGAAATCCCGCATGTCTTGTATGGTAAACTAAGAATAAAAATTGCAAAACTCCAGCAATAGTTACACCATAAGCAAGAGCAAAACCATAATTTCCTCCACAAAGAGGAGCTATAGCAAACAATGATGCAATCATAGTAATGTTTAATAATACAGGCGTTAGTGAAGCTGCTGCAAAGAAACCAAGAGAATTTAAAACACCTGATTGTAAAGAATTTAAAGATACTAGCAATAAATATGGAAATGTTATTCTAGACATCAATATTGCTGTTTGAAATTTTTCAGGTTCATCTAAAAATCCTGGAGCTTGAACCATTATTACCAAAGGCATTAAAATTTCAGCTAAAGCAGAAAATAACAATACGATGTAAAACAATGCAGTCATTGCTTCTTTTGCAAAATTTTTTGCAGTTTCATTTGCATTTTTATCATCTTTTGCTGCTAATTTTTCTGAAAACATAGGTACAAAAGCAACGTTAAAGGCACCTTCTGCAAATAATGATCTAAATAGATTAGGTAATTTAAAAGCAACAAAGAATGCGTCAGCAATCATTCCTGCGCCTAAAAAATTTGCGATTAATACGTCTCTTACAAAGCCTAGTACTCTAGAAACCATAGTACCAGAACCTACTGTAATTATTGATTTAATAATTCCTGTATTTTTAGCCATAATGTTCACTTAAAATTATTTATTCTTCGGTAGTAGAAGAAGGATTTAATGTTTTTGGAATTTTCAACTTAACAATGCCTGGCATTTGACCTGGTGTGCTAAATGGAGCCTTAATAGGCATCTTTTTCAAAACAATTTTCTTTAAAACTCTAGGGGGAGTAGTTATACCAGCTGGAACTGATACAGGAGGAGGAACAGGCATTGCTGCAAATTTATTAGCTGTTTCTTCTTCACCATCCATATCAACAGGAACAGGTATTTCAAATTCTGGTTTAGGAGCTTCCATTTCTGGAATTTCACTAATGTTTTCTTCAACAGGAGGTAATGAAAAATCAGTTTCTTGTGGAATTTCTGTATCTTCTACAAATTGTTCTTCTTCAGGAACACTTGGAACTTCCATTTGAGGAACATCTTCTTGTAAAACATTCTCTTGTATTAATTCTTCACTAGCATAATCTTCTTGAACAGCTTCATTAGAAGGAACTTCTACATTTTCTTCTTCAATAGGAGCTGAATAATCATTTTGAGTTTCATAATTTGGTTGTTCTTCAACTAATTCTTGAGAATTATCTTCAATAGGAGTTTCTACAAATTCAGTTTCAGAATATTCTTGCTGTTCCATAGGAGTTTCAATAACTTCTTCTTCAACAATTTCTTGTTCTTCATATTGAACTTGTTCTTGAGGAGGAATTTCTGCTTCTTGTTCTATAGGTAATTCTTCTTCAACCATTTCTTCTTGTGTAGGTACAGGTATACTTTCTTCCTGTTCTAAAGGTTGTTCATTATTTGAAGAAAGTTCTTGAGCGTTATTTTGTTCTATTTCTTCTTGAGAATAAAAACTTGGCATTGCTGTAGGAGGAGCAACTCTATTTGCTATGTTTGATTTGAATGCAGGATCATCATCTTCATCAGCATCATAAATCTCATCCAATGAGACACCCATAGCTCTACCACTATCTTTTCCTAATGGAATACCATCATCTAAATCTTCATCTAAACCATCATCAATATATTGATTAGCAGAAGCCTTTACGCCAGCAATTGCAGTATCAAGATTTTGAGTTTTTTTCTTTTCTGCAGAGTTTTCAAAAGTTTGAACTGGTCTTGGAGTATTAGAAGGCATTACCATTTTTTCCGGTGTGAAATAGTAATTATCTTCACCTTTTACTTTTTCGATAGCTGCATCATTAGGAACAGGAATGGATCTATCAGGACCATTTTCTCCATAGATAACAACTTGGTTTCTACCATGTTCTTTAGCTTCATATAAAGCTTCATCAGACATTTTTAACATAT
Organism: Alphaproteobacteria bacterium; assembly: GCA_024407875.1. Lineage (GTDB taxonomy): Bacteria > Pseudomonadota > Alphaproteobacteria > CAAGCB01 > CAG-977 > UBA2903. The sequence continues at coordinate 60,859 of JAKSVT010000005.1, read as the reverse complement.
CTTCAATGTTGTCTGTTACAGTAGAAGGAACTAAACCGATACTTACAGTAAATTGAACATCTTCATTTTGTTCATTCTTTACACGTATTTTTGAAATACGGATACGTAATCTTTCAGCAACTTTATGACCATCTTCTAGAGATGCTTCTGGTAAAACGATAACAAATTCTTCACCACCGAAACGTGAAATAATATCTGATTCACGAAGAGTTCTTCTGCAACAATCTGCTAAAGACATCAAAACCTTATCACCTGTTGCATGGCCATGTGTATCGTTAACTGATTTAAAGTGGTCAGCATCAATCATGAATAAGCAGAATGGGTGACCATAACGACGAGAACGTTGTACTTCGTTCTTTGCCAATTCATTAAATTGACGACGGTTATAACATTTTGTCATAGGATCACGGGTTGCTTGATCGAATAATTGTAATTCTTTGTTCTTACGATCAGAAATATCTTGGAAAGCCATGTATAAGGCAATTTTTTTATCGTAGTCAAAAATACGAGCACAAACTAATAACCAAACAGGTAAACCTTCACTATTTTTTGATTTTAATTGGAATTCGAAATCATCAACTACACGTTCTTTACCAATTTGGGCTAATAACTCTTCCTGTCTTCCTGGATCAGCAAAGTAATTATTTATTCTAAAGTTTGAAGGAACATTACCGTCTCTACGTAAACCAAACAATTTTTTAGCAGAATCATTCATTAACATTACTTCAGCACTCGGGTGCTTAGAAATGATAATAGGGAATGGAGACATTTTAACCATTTCTTTTAAACGATTTTGGGTATCTTCTTTAGCTTTAACCAATGAGTCAAATTGGTCAGCCATCATATTATTTGAAATCATTAATAAAGCGAACATAAGGAATAAATATGATACAGCTTCTGTACTTGCAATTGTGCTCATTGTATCAGCACCCCAAGTACGAGCATTAGCTATTTTAAGCAAAATTAAAATAACATTTACCCAACCAGCTAAAATATAGCCCAAAGAATTTTCAGCATTTTTTCTATGCCAAAAAGCTGAACATAAAAATACATAGCCTAATCCGGAACCTAATATTGACCACTTTGCCAAACTAGCATCATTTGTTGTAATTCCAATGTAGTAAGACCAAGCTATAAGTAAGGCTAAAGAGCTAATCACAACGGATGTTGCAATAGGAATATTCCTTAAAGCTAAACTAGCTAAAATTAATAAGAAGCCAGATGATAATAAAGCAGATAAAAAAGCAAAATTACCAAATCCTACAGATTTATATCCAGTAATTATGAAAATTTTTGCAAGTAAAAGAGATACAAATCCCCAGAACATAAGCTTGCAGCCCTTACTTATTTCCTCCATTCCTTTTATATAGGAAAGAGTAAATAAAACACCTATAATTCCGAATATTTGCGGTGTTAGGCCTATTTTAGAAAATTCCATAATTTATACCCATATTCGTATTTTTAGCTTTAAATTAGAGTATAGTATAAATATTATGAAATTGTGAATATTTTTTTATAAATGTGTATTTTTTTTAATTTTTAGATAAAGTTTTTGCTAAATCTAATAAAGATTTTGCTACATTACGATCATCAATAGAGAAAAAGGCGTTAATTAATTCCAGAGTTTCTTTTTGTGTTTCAGGATTGTCTGTGAAATAAGATATTTCTGTTAAATGTTCGTTTGAGTTATCAATACCTTCAAAAAAGAAACTAATAGGAACTCTAAAAATTTGACTAAATTCATATAGTCTGCTTGCAGATATACGATTTAATCCATGTTCATATTTTTGTATTTGTTGAAATGTTAAACCTACTTGTTCACTTAATTGTTCTTGAGTTAAGTTAGCGGTTGTTCTACAGAGTTTTAGTCTTGCTCCAATGTGAACATCTATAGAATTATAATAATCAGACATTATTTTACCTTAACTTATTGAATTAATTTATCTAATTGATCATCATCAATTGATAATACGGTAGCGTTTGGAATATTGTCTTCTAATAATTCTGTATTTTCATCGAGAGTTTCTAACATAGGAACAATTTCTTTTTCATTTGGATTTAAAGCAATTTCAGAAGCTTTATTTTGTTTTTCTTTCAATCCAGCTAATTTAGCTTCTTTTTCTTTCTTTAGAAGTTCTCTTTTTTTAGCAAGCATTAATTGTTTACGTTGGCGAACTTTTTCCATACGTTGCTTCTTTAAAGTTCTTTTCCAACTAGATATGTTTCTCTTGTGAGCATCAAATGATTCAGAAAAAGAGTGTCCACCGGTTCCATCTGCAACGAAATATAAATCTTTTGTAATCATTGGATGTAAAGCAGCATTTATGGAATCTCTTCCTGGATTACAGATAGGAGCAGGAGGTAAACCTTTTGTTGTATATGTGTTGAAAGGATGAGGAGTTCTTAGATCTTCAAGAGTTAATTTGCGTTTTAATTCCATTGTTCCATTTGTAACAGCATAAATTACAGTAGGATCGGTTTGTAAACGCATTCCTTTACGAAGTCTATTTATGAAAACGCTAGCAATATGAGGTCTTTCAGATGCTAAAGCTGTTTCTTTTTCGATAATAGATGCCATAATTAAAACTTCGTATTTGTTTAAATAAGGCAAATCATCATCTCTTGTTTCCCAAAGTTCATCTAGAGTTTTTGTAAGAGCATTTTTCATTCTATCTAAAATGATATTTCTTGGGAAGCCATAGCTATAAGTATATGTTTCTGGTAATAATGTACCATTTTTAGGTAATTCTGGTAATTCACCAGACATACTATCAACGCTTAATAAGATATCATAAATTTGGGCAGAAGTTTTACCTTCAGGAATAGTTATTCTTCTTAAAGCGGATTTTCCTTGAGATAATATATCTAAGATTTCAGAAGCACTAGCATGAGCAGGAATAGTATATTCACCAGTTTTTAAAGCTGTTGATTTTCCTTTTACATAACCTGCAATTTTTAAAAGTGTTGGAGAATTAATTAATCCCGCCTTTTTTAATTTATAGGCAACACGAGAAAAAGAATCTCCAGTTTCAACAATAAAAACAGTAGGTTCAGTAGTATCTGATAATTCTGTTATTTTTGAATAATAACCAAAAACGCTGCCTGATAAAATTAACAAGACAGCTAATATACTTAATTTTAAGAGAAAAACTAACTTTTTCATTAAATTTTCTTGAATATCAAACTAACGTTTGTTCCACCAAATCCAAATGAATTTGATAAAGCTATATTTACTTTATGTTCTTGTGCTTTATTAGCTACTAAGTTTTCTCCAATAGCTTCATCAATAGGATCGTTTAGATTTATTGTTGGAGGAATAATACCTGTTTCCATAGATTTTAAACAAACTATAGCCTCTACAGAACCTGCAGCACCAATTAAATGTCCCATTGCAGATTTTGTTGAGCTCATAATAAAGTTTTTAGAACCAAATACTGATTTAACAGATTCAATTTCAATAGAATCTCCGGTAGGAGTTGATGTTCCATGGGCGTTAATGTAATCAATATCGCTACAATTCAAATTAGCATTTTTCAATGCAGCGTTAATTGCAGCTTTTTCTCCGCGTCCATCACTTGCAGGTGCTGTAATATGGAAACCATCGCCAGAACAACCATAACCGACTAACTCTCCATAAATTTTTGCATTTCTTGCTTTAGCATGTTCATATTCTTCTAATACCAAAGAACCGGCACCTTCTCCCAGGACAAAACCATCGTGGGCTTTGTCCCATGGTCTTGATGCTAGTTCAGGGGTATCATTGAAATGTGTTGATAAAGCGCGCAGTTGTCCAAAACCAGCGACAGAAATGTCAATGACAGGAGATTCTGCTGAACCACAAACCATAACATCAGCATCACCAAACATAATATGGCGAGCAGCGTCACCGATTGCGTGAGCTCCCGTGGAACAAGCTGATACGCAAGCCTTATTTGGCCCATAAAAACCATATTTTATGGATACCAACCCAGAAATCATATTAATAATTAAGCTAGGTACAAGAAATGGCGATATACGATGAGGTCCAGATTTATTAATGGTGTCTCGAGCATTTTCAATTGCTGCTGCACCTCCTACTCCTGAACCGAAAAGAACACCAGTAGAAAAACGATCTTCATCAGATTGTGGTACCCATCCTGAATCTTCAAGGGCTAACTTTGCAGCAGCCAATCCATAGATAATAAAGGTATCATAATGACGTTGTTCTTTAGGTTCTAAGTAGTTATCTGGATTAAATTCGTTTTCACCAGTACCATAAGGGACTAAACCAGCAATTTTGCTGGAGTAATCAGTAACATCAAAACGCGTATTAGTTTTTACGGCTGATTTAGAATTAATCAACCCATTAAACATACAATCAACACCCACACCAAATGGAGTTATGGCGCCAATTCCTGTTACAACTACTCTACGCATTTTAAATGAATTCCGTTAAAACCATACAAAAATGCCGCATCCTTAATTTAAAATCAAATGTTCGGAAACGGCATTCTTTTTTGGAAAATCTTAGACGTTTTTAGAAATATAATCGATAGCGTCTTGAACTGTTAAAATCTTTTCTGCAGCATCGTCAGGAATTTCAACTGAAAATTCTTCTTCGAAAGCCATTACTAATTCAACAGTATCCAAGCTGTCTGCGTTCAAATCATCAATAAAGCTGGAAGCTTCTGTAACTTTTGCAGCATCAACACCTAAGTGTTCAACGACAATTTTTTTTACGCGTTCGGCAATATCACTCATTTTACTATCCTTTTTAAAAACGAATAATCAACGCAAAAAAGCATCTCATATTCAAAAATCAGAGTTTATTTATCATATTAAAATTTAAAATTCTACTAAAAAATGCTAAAAAAAATATTTCTATTTAAAATCAAATAGATAATAGTTGTTTTTAACTTTTAAATCATGAACATTCCACCATTTACATGTATAGTTTGACCTGTAATATAGCTTGTTTTTTCATCTGCTAAAAATAAAACAGCATTAGCAACATCGCTAGGTTGACCAAATCTTTGTGTTGGGATACGGCCTAATAAGTCCGTTTTTACTTCTTCTGGTAAAGCATCAGTCATTTTTGTTTGAATAAAACCAGGTGCTACACAGTTGGCTGTAATGTTTCTACTAGCTACTTCTTGAGCTAAAGATTTCGTCATAGCAACTAATCCAGCTTTTGAAGCAGAGTAATTTGCTTGGCCTATATTTCCAGAATAACCAACAACAGAAGCCATATTAATAATTCTTCCGTATCTACGTTTAATCATTCCTCTAATAACAGCTTTACATAATTTAAATCCAGCACTTAAATTAACATTTAAGACTAAATTCCAATCATCTTCATTCATTCTCATAAATAATCCGTCTTTAGTAAGACCTGCATTATTTACCAAAATATCGACTTTTCCGGTATTTTCTTCAGCAAATTTTACCAAGTTTTGAAGTGACTCGGTATTAGTCAATTCTGCTGGAAATATAAATATTCTTTTTTGAATTTCTTCAGAAAAATTGCTTTTAAATTTAACTAAATTTTCTTCAGATCTATCAGTTAAAACTACAGTAGCGTTATTTTCTAGAAATTGACGTGTTAATTCACTTCCTATTCCGCCTGTTGCGCCTGTAATTAAAACGCTTTTATTTGTAAAATCAGGCATTATTCAAATTCCTTTACCCAGTTTTCAATAAAGCTGTTTATATCATCTGGTGTATTTATTGTTATAGTTTTTAAATTTGGAGAAATCTTTTTAGTAAGTCCGGTTAAGACTTTTCCAGCACCTACTTCTACGACAGTTTTAACGCCATTGCTTTCTGCCAATAACATGCTTTCTCTCCAACGTACTGCGCCTGTTATTTGACGAATTAAAGATTTTCGAACATCATCTTTTTTCCAAACAGCTTTTGCATCAACGTTTGTTATTAAAGGAAAACGTAAATCATGAATTTCTGCGTTTTCTAATTCTGTTTTCATTATTTCTTCAGCAGGTTTCATTAATGGACTATGGAATGGTGCACTAACCATTAATTTAACAGTGCGTTTTAAACCTTTGTTTTTTGCTATTTCGATAGCTCTATCAATTGCGGCTGTAGTGCCTGATAATACAACTTGACCAGGAGCATTATCGTTAGCAGCAACGCAAACTTCACCTTGAGCGGCTTCTTTTGCAATTTCTGTGGCAACTTTCATATCTGCTCCAAGCAATGCACACATAGCGCCAGTTCCAACAGGTGTTGCATTTTGCATAGCTAAACCACGTTTACGCAACAACTTTGCACAAGTTGTAATGCTAAATCCACCAGCAACACAAATAGCTGTGTATTCACCTAAAGAATGACCAGCACAATAACGGAATGTATCAGCTATAGAAATATGACCTTGTTGTTGTAATACACGAATTATAGCCATACTTACAGCCATCATTGCCGGTTGTGTATTTTGAGTTAAAGTTAAGTCTTCCATAGATCCATCAAACATCATTTTTGATAAATCTTCATTTAAAGCATCATTAACTTCTAGAAAAACTTCCTTTGCTTCAGTATAAGCGTTTGCTAGGTCTTTGCCCATTCCAACGAATTGAGCGCCTTGACCAGGAAATACGATTGCTAGAGCCATATTAAATCCTTTCATAATATTGCTTAATTACATACATAAGAGCAAAAAAATTGGCTTTTTGTCAAGTTTTAGATACTAAAACAAAAAATAACTTGCACTTTTATTTAAAAATGTCTTAAAAGATATTTCGGAAATCGGTGCGGGCGAAAAGATTGCCAACCCGGTCAGGTTCGGAAGAAAGCAGCCGTAACAGTTAATTCGGGTCGCATACCGGTTTCCATTTATCCTATATATTGTTGTTTTATTTTAAGAGGTTTTTATGGCCGATAATGTTTCTGAATATCGTGTTTTGGCACGTAAATATCGTCCAAGTGTTTTCTCAGATTTAATTGGTCAAGATGCACTTGTTAGAACATTAAAAAACGCAATCGATTCGGGACGTGTAGCACAAGCATATATGCTTACAGGTATTAGAGGTATTGGTAAAACAACCTCTGCTCGTATTATAGCTAGAGCATTAAACTGTATTGGACCAGATGGCAAAGGTGGAATGACAACTGAGCCTTGTGGTGTATGTGAACATTGTAGAGCTATTGCAGAAGATAGACATATAGATGTTATTGAAATGAATGCTGCAAGTACACGTGGTATTGATAACATCAGAGAAATTATTGAAACAACAAAATATAATCCGACAAGTGCTAGATATAAAATTTATATCATCGACGAAGTTCATATGTTAACAAATGAAGCATTCAATGCTTTGTTGAAAACTTTGGAAGAACCACCAGAAAAAGTTAAATTTATTTTTGCTACAACAGAAATTCGTAAAGTTCCAACTACAATTTTGTCTCGTTGCCAAAGATTTGATTTAAAAAGAGTTGAACCTGAACTGTTGACGAGTCACTTTAAAAATATTTTAGAAAAAGAACATTTAAAAGCAGAAGATGAAGCTCTTCAATTAATTGCAAAAGTTGCAGATGGTTCTGTTCGTGATGGTTTGTCTTTATTAGATCAAGCTATTGCTCATGGCGGTGGAAATGTAACAGCTGATTTTGTTCGCTCTATGATTGGTTTGGCAGATAAGTCAAAAGTAATATCTTTACTAAAAACCGTTATGGAAGGAAAAATCACAGAAGCCTTAAATTTATTTAATGAGCAATATTTAAATGGTGCTGATCCAATTATTGTTTTGCAGGATATGCTTGATTTAACACATTGGATTACAAGAGTTAAATTAGCTCCAGCTTTGGCTGATGATCCTACTATGGCAGCAAATGAAAGAGAAGCTTGTGTTGAAATAAGTAAAAAGATTCCAATGTCAGTTTTAACAAGAACATGGCAGATGATTTTAAAAGGAATTAGTGAAGCAACCATAGCCCCTTCTAGTAAAAATGCTGTTGAAATGTTATTAGTTCGTTTAGGTTATGCATCCGAATTACCTACACCAGCAGATTTAGTTAAGGAAATTCAAGCAGGAAATGTTGGCCAATTACCAACAGGGGCAGGTGCCCTCCCTTTTGCACAACGCCCCAAAGTATAACAGGGGCGGGTTCTAAAACACCTTTGCCAAATAATACGAATTCATCTGTGGTAGAGAAAAAACAGATGAATTATGGTGCTGATATTTTATCTATAAATCTTCCTAAAATAGAAATTAGAGAAAATAAGAAAGTAAGACAGGATTCTCAAGGAAATTATATTTTTACATCTATTGCAGATGTTTCAAATTTAGCTTATGAGCAAAAAGAAATTAAATTAAGTACAGATATAGCTAATTATGCAAAAGTAGTTTCTTTTACAAGAGGTTGTATAGAAATATCTCCTTGTAGAAATCTTCCAAACTTAGCTGCAGATCTTTTGAAATTTATTCAAAAGAACACAAAAGAAAATTGGGTTGTTAGAGTTGTAAATTCCGATAATGGAAAGACTTATAATGCAGAAAAGAAAGAAGAACAGTTAAATATTTGGGCGACAACAAGAGAATTGCCAATAGTTAAATCTGTTATGAGTAAATTCCAAGGATCTTTCATCACATATATACGTCCTCATGATAATGAAACAGAGGAAGAAAACGAAAATACATATGATGAGAATTTAGTTAACGATTTAATTTTAGAAGAAGATGATTTAGATTAAAGACGTTCTTTAATAGCTAAAGATATTGTTCCATCATCCATATAATCCAATTCACCACCAAAAGGAATGCCTCTAGCTAGAGAGGAAACTTTAACATCAATACCGTTATTTTTTAAAGTACTAGAAATATAATGTAGAGTTGTTTGACCTTCAATTGATGTAGGTAAAGCCATTATTATTTCTTTTACGGGACTAGCTTTTAATCTTTTTATTAAAGCTGGTACGCCCAATTCTTCAGGACCAATTCCATCTATTGGGGAAAGAACGCCATTTAAAACGTGATATTTACCATTAAAACAAGCACTTCTTTCTAGAGCCCACAAATCTGCTATGTCTTTAACAACACAAATAACAGAAGAATCTCTTTTCTGATCTGAGCAAATATGACAAGGAGTTTGAGAATCTAAATTGCCACAAATAGGACAAGGATTAATAGTTTCTAATACTTTTTCCATAGAATCAATCAAAGGCTTCATAACCTTTTCTCTTTTCTTCATTAAGTATAAAACAGCACGTCTAGCTGAACTTTTTCCAAATCCAGGAATATGAGCAAATTGTTTAATGAGTTCTTCTATTTCTGTCATATTTGCTTTAGAAAATTTTGTTTAAAATGGTAATTTAAAAGGCAAATTTAAACCAGATTTCATATCGTCAGCTTGTTTATTTGCTATTTCTTCAGCTTTGCTTTTACCATCATTGAAAGCAACTAGTAATAAATCTTCCAACATATCTGTATCACCAGCTAAAGATTTATCGATAGAAATCTTTTTAACTCTTCCATCACCGCTCATTAATACTTTAACCATTGAACCACCAGCAACGCCTTCAACTTCTGCATTTGCTAGAGCTTCTTGCATTTCATTTACTTTTTTTTGCATTTCTTGAGCTTTTTTTAAAATTTCACCAAAGTTCTTCATATCATGTCCTCATATTAATAAACTAATTGTTGAATGATTTTTTATAATATAAAACAAGTTCTTTATCAAGATATAATAAAATCGGCATTAAAACGATGATTAAACCAAGTAACTTGGCGTTTTGCATAATTTCTGGTTAATTGTTGTGAATGAGAAATAGCTTCTTCTAAAGAAGTTTTTCCTTCTCTATAGTTTAAAATATCTTTTAGTCCAATAGCATTCATAATAAGAGAATTTTCATTAGGATTTTTTTTCATTAATTCATCGATTTCATCCATTAATGAATTTGATTTTATCATTTGTAAAAATCTTTTATTGCATCGATCATATAAAGTTTCTCTTATTGGATTTACATATATACCATAAAAGTTTGCATCTACATATCTAATAGCTGGTTTTTCTTGCCATTTTGTTATTGAAATAGCTGTTTGTTCAAATACTTCCATAGCTCTTATCATTCTTTGAGTATCAGAGAAATTAAAATCAGGGCATTTACTTTTCAATTCTAATTTAAAAGTTTCTTCTCCCATATTTAAAAATTTTTCTTTTACTTTTTTTCGTATTTCTTCAGTTGTTTCAGGGACAGGTGAAATACCTTGGGTTAAGGTTTGAAAGTAAAATCCTGTGCCTCCAACAATAATGGGAGTTTTATTTAGTTTTTTAGCTTTATTAATGGCTTGAGCGCACATCTTTACCCATTTAAATACGCTAAATTTATCATTAGGTTCTAAAAAGGCATATAACAGAGAATTTTTAGTATTATAAGGTCTTGCTGTTAAAGTTGGAATATCTTTAAATACTTGCATACTATCAGAATTAATAACAATTCCATTAAATTTATCAGCTATTTCATCAGCAATTGCTGATTTTCCTCCAGCTGTTGGGCCACAGACAAGAATTACTTTATTTTCTTTATAAATTGCGTTATATAGTTCGCCAAATAGTTTATCTTTTAAAATGGAGTATTCAGTCAATGCCTTTGTTTCGTCCTTTCTGTGCAGTTCGTCCAACATCAAAAACAGTTTCAGAAGTAATAGCTCCTCCTTATGATGTTTTAGATTCAGATGAAGCTAGAGAAAAAGCTGTTGGCAAACCATATTCCTTTTTACATATTTCTAAATCAGAAATTGATTTAGATAAAGAAATTTCTGTATATGATGATAAAGTTTATCAAACAAGTGCTAAAAATTACAATAATATGCTTGAAAAAGGTGTTTTAATAAAAGAAGATAAGCCTTGTTTTTATGTTTATCGCGCTCAAATGGGTGACCATATTCAAACAGGATTAGCTGTTTCTGCATCAGTTGAAGCTTATAATGAAGGACGTATTCGTCGTCATGAATTAACAAGAGTAGAAAAAGAAGATGATCGTGTAAAGCAAATTGAAGCTGTTGGATGTCAAACTGGTCCTGCATTATTAGCATATAAAGAAAATGAAGTTCCTTTAGTTGAAGAGGTAATTAAGAAAGTTACATCTAAAGAATGTTTATATAGTGCAATTGGAGATAATGATGTTCGTCATACTATTTGGAGAATAGATGATGATTTAGATATTAAAACAATTCAAGATTCATTTGATAAAGTTAAGACTGTATACATTGCTGATGGGCATCATCGTAGTGCTGCAGCATCAAGAATTCAGAAGAAAAACAAAGAAACAAATAAAAATCATACAGGAAATGAAAATTATAATTATTTTTTGGCAGTTGCGTTTCCAATTAATCAAATGAAAATTTTAGATTACAATCGAGTTGTTAAAGATTTAAATGGAAATTCTGTTGAAGAATTTTTAGCAAAATTATCTATTAATTTTAATTTGAAAGAAGTAGAAAAATTAGAGCTTACACATAATAATACATTTGGATTGTATATTGATTATAAATGGTATGAAATGAGTTTAAAGAAACCTTTAGATACAAAAGATCCAGTTAAATTATTAGATGTAAGTATTTTGTCAGATTTGGTTTTAACCCCAATTTTAGGTATAGGAGATCCAAGAAAAGACAAACGTATAGACTTCGTAGGAGGAATGCGAGGTTTGTCTGAATTAAAGCGCAGAGTTGATTCAAAAGAAATGTCTGTTGCTTTTGCTATGTATCCTACACAAATGTTAGAATTAACATCTGTAGCAGATGAAAATAAAATTATGCCTCCTAAATCTACATGGTTTGAACCTAAATTGGCAGATGGATTATTATCAAATCCTATTTAAAATTATTTTAGCAGAAGATTTATATCTAGTTGTTTGTTATTCTAAAAAGCATTTATTCCAAATTTAGGAATAACCTTATTTTTTTGTTTATCTGTAACCTATTTTTTTCTTATTCGTTTTATAAGAAAATAAACTAAAAACAAAATATAAGGAGGTGGATTAATATGTGGCCATATTAATAAATAAAATAAGGTTTCTCGGTTTATGGCTTTTTTTATGAAAAGCGCAAAACCGCGATACCAAGTAATATAAAGAAAAAAGCTTGATTAAAATAAGCATAAAAAAAATCCCTTGAAAAAGGGAATTTTTTAATGGCGGGAGCGACGGGGCTTGAACCCGCGACCTACGGCGTGACAGGCCGTCACTCTAAACCAAACTGAGCTACACCCCCGCGACAAAGTCCTTTATATTAAACCTTTAAAAATAATGCAAGAGTTTTTTTTAATTTTTTGCATTTTTTTTCAAAATGGCCTGTAAACCATACATTGCAGGGTTTTCTCCTGTTGCACAATAGACAGGAATTTGTTCCATATAAGATTTAAAGCGTCCTTTTTCAAAATATCTATTTAAAAAATTAGATTCTTTAAATAATTTAAATACATTTTCATGAGCAAGAATACCACCTGCCAAATAGATTCCTCCAAAAGCACCACATGTTAATGCTAGATTACTTGCAAAAGAAGCTAAGAAATCAAACATAATATTTACAGCAATTAAGCACATTTTGTCGCCTTTTGAAGCGTTTTCTGTAATTTTTGCGGCAGGCATAACTTTTTCGTCTTGTGTATACGTCAAAACAGCATAAATGTTTTCTAATCCTTTTCCTGATATGACGCGTTCTGCTGATATATGGCCGTAAAGTTTACGTAGACGTTCAATAATTTGAAATTCTACTTCATTAGAAGCACAAATGGTTGCATGTCCACCTTCAGTAGGTAAAGCAATATAATCATTTTGTGTTGGTATTAAAATAGAAACACCAAGTCCTGTTCCTGGGCCTATTACGCCAACAGGAGAGTTGTTTCTAATATTTTCTTCAATAGTTTTTTTACCTTCGTATATGACTTCAATATCTGGTGTTTTTAAAACGCCTAAAGCTTGTGCAACGAAATCATTTACAACGGTTAGTGTATCTAACTCTAAGGCTTTTTGAACATTTGATATGGAAAATGTCCATGAATTGTTTGTGAAATGAACTTCATCTCCTAAAACAGGACAAGCAATACAAATGGCCCCGTTCTTTATTTTTGAAATTCTGCTATGCTTATAAACATAATCAAAATATTCTTTTATAATATCCACGATAGAACCATATTTATCTACACTATATTTTGAAGCTAAATCTAATTCACCATTATTTTTTACTATACAAAAACGAGCATTAGTTCCACCAAAATCAGCAATAAAACCTAATAAATCTTCGTTTTTGATACGATCTCTTTCTTCATTTGTAAGTCTTGACATAGCCAATCCCCTTCTTTATCGTTTAAAGAAAGTTTAAGTCAAAAATGTTTATTTTTTGTTTATTTTTAGAGCAATTTTTGGATGGTTTTAGCCATTTCAATATCTGCTGGAGCTAATGGTCTATTTGGATCATTATTTAAATCTTCAATATTAATCCAAGCAAAAGACTGTTTTTCCATAGATTCAGGATTGCCTTCCCATTTTTTACATAAAAATAAAGGCATTACTAAGTGAAAATCCTTATAATCATGAGAAGCAAAAGTTAGAGGTTTTAAATCTATTATATTAATATTTAGATTTAATTCTTCTTTTAATTCTCGTACAAGGGCTTCTTCAGGAGTTTCTTCAATTTCTATTTTTCCACCAGGAAATTCCCAATATCCAGCTAAGTTTTTACCTTCAGGTCTTTGAGCCATAAGAACTTGATGTTTATTATTTACTAAGGCTCCAGCAACTACATATACAATTTTTTTTGTATTCATTTTTATTCCCAAATAGATTGTGGATTTTCTAAATCACCACTATAGAAAGTTAACATTTCAAAATGATATATTTTAATTGTTGGAGACCAATAATCTTCTGGTAATCCTGCAGCATGTTTTAACTTCTTCAAAAATTCTTCAGGTGTAGCAAAAGCTTCCCAAACTTGAGGTAAGAATGTTGATTTGTTTTTTCTTTCTCTTAGGTATACACCATCAACGCCTGGTCTTAATTGCTTTATAACATCTTTTTCTGATTCATATTGCATTAAAAGAGGTTCAGTTAAAACACTTAATGTTATTTCCGTATCTTTTAATTCATTTTGAGAAATAGCATCAAATCTATAATCGTTAAATCCTGCATTATAAGCATTTAGGGCAATATCTTCCAAAAGAGATCTTTTGGCTGATGTTGAGCTATAAGCTCCTCTTAGTTGACCATTTGTATGTAGAGTTATTACAGAAGCACCCTTTTGTGATAATTCTGGAGGAAACTCTGAAGCTCTAGGATAAATTTGTCTTCCATTTCTAATTCCGCTTTTTATTGATCTTCCTGCCAATTTTAAAAGAAGATTTTTGTTTTCATTAACGGATTTTTCAAACTGAATTCTTATTTTTTCAGAGTCAGTATTTGTTTTATAAATGCTAAAGATAGCAGCTCCAAAGTATTCATTATTATCTGAGAAAATATCAGGTTCTAAGATTTTATAATCTAATTGTTCAACTTCGGCGGCATTGTTTCTTAAATAAGATAAAATGCCACTAATTAATTCAGGACTATTAGATAAATTTTTATTAATTGAAGCGTTTTCCATTTTTCTGATTATACGGGCTAATTTATCTGAGTTTTCTTGTGCTGTTTTTAGTTTTTCACTAGAACTTAAATTCATAACAGTAATAAATATTGTTCCAGGATCATCCCAGAAGAAGTCCATTAAATCATGTAATTGATCATCGCCTATTTCACCAGCCAAAATAGGAACAATTTTTATATTATTTGTAAAAGTTTTTAATATAAAAGGTATTTGAGCTTCTAAATTATAATTTCCTAAATGATCAGCTTCATCAAATCCTATGCCTTGAATTTCTTTTAGTTTATTGTTCATTGAGACATCAACTAAAATTTTATTTTTCCCTATTTGCCATTCTTTGGCATCAGATAATATTAAGCCAAATTTCTTTTTATTAGAGTTGTTAGATAAAATTATAACTCTGTTTATAAAATTTCTAAAAGGAAGGTATTGTGCATATGCACTTGCTATCATATCCCCACAATTCTTACGTGTACAATTAGGAATTATGGTCATTTTTGGAAAGTTCTTTCCTTCAAATCTATAATGGCGTTGAGCTGTTTCAATTAAATTAGCAACATCTCTTTCATCTTTTGAATTGAAATTTCTAGTTTCTGGTCCAATACAAATGTGAATTTTTT
Organism: Alphaproteobacteria bacterium; assembly: GCA_024407875.1. Classification (GTDB taxonomy): domain Bacteria; phylum Pseudomonadota; class Alphaproteobacteria; order CAAGCB01; family CAG-977; genus UBA2903. Next base: position 45,672 of record JAKSVT010000005.1, on the reverse strand, counting down.
CGTTTAATAAATCAGAGTTTATAGATTGTTGTGCAAAAGAAGCTTTGTTTGAAAATATTAAACAACATAACAATAATAATAAAATTTTCTTTTTAAACATGATAATTCTTTTATAGTTTGTTTAAGCAATTCTTTATATTATTTATCAAATTTTGAATTAAACTTATATAAAAATTTTCATCATCTTTATTTAATGAAATTCCCATAGGATCTAAATAAGTTAATTTAACATTATATCCTTCAATTAAAGGCATTATTTTATTTGGATTTGTTCCTGTTTCTAAAAATATGCAAATAGGTTGATTTTGTTCTATAGTTTTTCTCAATTTGATCATATTTGAAGGAGTAATTTCATGATGTTCGTCAGGTGAAATAATGCCTATATTTTTTATACCTAAAGCTTTTTCAAAATCATCAAAAGCATCATGTCCAACAATAAAAGGTTTGTTTGAATATGGAATTAAATCATTTTTTGCTTTTTCAATGATTTCATTGATTTTATTCTTTAAATTATCGGAATTTTCTTCATAAATTTTCTTATTGTTTGGATTTATATTAGTTAAAGCAACTTTTATTTCATTGATTACATTATTAATTTTTTCAATGTTTAGCCAAAAATGAGGATTTTCATTATCTTTTAAAAAAGAAATATTGTTTTTTTCTTGAACAGGTTTTACTAGAAAGTGTTCTAATTCTTTTCCTCCCCAGAATATTATATCAGCATCGTTAATTTGCTTTAAATCACTCGGTTTTAATGAGTAATGATGAACGGAATAATTTCCATTTAAAAGAGCGTTCGTTTTTTGATTTGAAATCTTTGATACAATAGAATTTAAAGGCAGTATAGAGGAAAGAATTTTTGTTTCTTCACAATGAGCTTTATTTGCAAAAAAAGATAATAAACAACAAAAAACAATAATTTTCTTAAACATAATTCTTTATATTTCTTTCAAAATAAATAAAATGCAAATTAGCAAATAACAATTTAGATTTTATATCAAAAAAAATGATAAAATTAAAACATATTTCTTATATATCTAATGATGGTTTTACTATATTAGATGATGTTTCATTTGATGTTCCAGATGAAAAGATTACAACTTTAATTGGGCCAAATGGTGCTGGAAAATCGACACTACTTAAAATTATTTTAGGCATATTAAAACCTACAAAAGGAGAGCTAATTAAACCTGACAATTATACTGTTGGTTATGTTCCTCAAAAGTTTAATATAAATACAGTTCTTCCCATAAATGTAGATAGATTTCTTCATTTATGTTTAGAAAAGAAAGATAATAATTTTGAAGAAGTTCTTGATAAAACAGGAATTCGCAATTTATTAAATAGGCAATTAAGTCAATTATCTGGTGGCGAAACACAAAGAGTTTTGCTTGCAAGAGCATTACTTCGTAAACCAAATTTATTAGTTTTAGATGAACCTGCTCAAGGTTTAGATCCAATAGGTTCTGAAAAATTATATGCTTTGATTGGAGATATTAATAAAAATTCTAAAACAGCAGTTTTGATGGTATCTCATGATTTATTTGTTGTTATGAAAAATACAGATAATGTCATTTGTTTAAATCATCATATTTGTTGTTCTGGACTTCCAGAAAAAGTACAAACTTTATCTGAATATACATCTTTATATACGCACCATCATGATCATTGTCATACATTACATGGGGATATAAGCCATGAACATAAGTGATTTTTTTGAACCTTTTATAATCAGGGCTTTATTATCTGGCATTATTTGTGCTTTTCTTGCGGGCCCTATTGGTTCTGTAATGATTTGGCATAAGACAGCATATTTCAGTGATACACTATCTCACAGTGCTTTGTTAGGTGTTGTTTTAGGAGCCTTTTTAGGTATTAATTTAAATATTTCTGTTTTAATTTTATTATTAGTTTTAGCTTTAGTATTACTTAAAATCCCACAAAGAACGGTTTTAGGAATAGATATATTTTTATTAATTATAGCACAAACGTCATTATGCTTAGGTTTAGTAGGATTATCATTTTTACCTAATTTAAGATCTAGCCTCGAAGGCTATTTATTTGGTGATGTTTTATCTGTATCTATGTTTGATATATATACAATGTTAATAGCAGGATTATTATGTTTGTATGTTCTTTATAAGAATTGGGACAAACAATTGCTTTGTGCAATTAGTATAGATTTAGCTCAAAGTGAAAAAATTAATGTTGTTGTTCAAAAAAGAATTTTTACTGTTTTGCTAGCTGTCTTTACGGGGATTTGTTTTAAAACCACAGGTTTATTGTTGGTTTCTGCCCTATTAATTATTCCAGCAGCAACGGCTATTAAAATTGCTAAAACTCCTGAAAAGTCAGTTGTTTTTGCTAGTATAATTGGATGTTTATCAATTATTTTAGGATTGATTTGTAGTGTAATTTTTGACGTTCCTACATCACCAATGATTGAGATAATTTGTTGTATTTTCTTTTTATTTTCTTTGATAAAAAAATAGGCTTTGTTTAAAGCCTATTTAGTTAATTTTTTTGTTAAGCTGTAGTATCTATGTGAGATTTGCTATCGGCATTTTCTTTTGGTCCACCTTTTGTTACAATAACAACAGCTTCACGTAATACTCTATCTCCACCAATTAAATAGCCTTTTTGCCATTCTTGTGTAATTGTTCCATTAGGCTTTGTTTCATCCTGTATTTCTTGAACTACTTTATGCCAATTTGGATTAAATACTTTTCCTACACTTTCAATTGGTGTTACGCCATTTCTACTTAATGAATTTTCTAATTCTTTTTGTGTCATTTCTAAGCCAATGATAATGTTCTTTACATTTTCATCAGCGTCTTCTTTTTTAGGCATAGCGGACATTGCACGAGTTAAATTATCTGCAACAGATAAGATATCTTTTGCAAAGTCTGTAATTGCGAATTTTGTTCTAGAGATTAATTCATTTTGAGTTCTACGACGCAAATTTTCCATTTCTGCTTGAGCTCTAATATAAAGGTCTTTGTATTTTGCAACTTCTGCTTCGAGTTCTTCAATTTTTTTCATTCCTGCAACAGCTTCAGCATGTTCATCTGTAGTTTTATTTTCTTCTACAGTTTCAGTAACTTCTTCATTTTCTGCTACAGTTTCTTCACCTTTTATTTCCTCATTTACTTCTTCATTTGTTGCTTCATTTTCAGTAAATTCTTTTTCTCTTTTATTATGAGACATCTTATTAAAACCCTTAAAAAATTATTAAATTACATCTTTACTTATAATTTAGTAAGTATTATTAAAAATATCAAGTATTGTAAATCAATTTTTTATGGAGAATTAAAATGCTTCGTCCGTCTAATCGTGAATTTGATGAAATGCGTAAGGTAAGTATTGAACCTAATGTAAATATGCATGCTGAAGGATCTTGTTTAATTAAGTGTGGAAACACACATGTTATTTGTACAGCAAGTGTTGAAGATCATGTTCCTGGTTGGATGAAAGGGACTGGTAAAGGTTGGGTTACAGCAGAATATGGTATGATTCCACGTGCTACGGGTACTCGTATGGAAAGAGAAGCAAAAAAAGGTCAATCTGGAAGAACTGAAGAAATTCAAAGATTAATTGGACGTTCTTTAAGAAGTTGTGTTGATATGGCACGATTAGGTGAAATTTGTATCAAAGTAGACTGCGATGTTATTCAAGCAGATGGTGGTACAAGAACAGCTTCTATTACTGGTGGATATGTTGCTTTACGTTTAGCAATAAATAAATTATTAAAAGAAAAAGTTTTATTTTCTGATCCTATTGTTGTTTCAGTTTCAGCTATTTCTTGTGGCATTTATAATGGAACACCTGTATTAGATTTAGATTATGTAGAAGATTCAAATGCTCAAACAGATTCAAATTTTGTTATTACTGGTCGTGGTGGTATAGTTGAAATTCAAGGAACAGCTGAAAGAGTTCCTTTTACACCTGAGCAATTCACTCAATTATATAATTTAGCTGTAAAAGGCACTAATGAATTAAAAGAAATTCAAAGACAAGCTTTAATTTAATTTTTCAAGGATTTTCAAATGTCTAATAAGTTAAATACTAATATGTTAGTTTTGGCTACACATAATGCAGGTAAAGTTGCTGAAATGCAGAAGATTTTAGCACCATATGATATTAAAGTTTTATCTGCAGATGATTTAAAATTATCTGAACCAGAAGAGACTGGTACTACATTTGTTGAAAACGCTTTAATTAAAGCTATTAGTGCTAGTAAAGAAGCAAATATGGTTGCTATTGCAGATGATTCGGGACTTTGTGTCCATGCTTTAAATAATAGACCAGGTATTTATAGTGCTAGATATAATGAGCCTAAGAAAAATGGCTTTGATTATGCTATGAAATGCTTGGATGAAGAATTAAAAGAAAAAACAGATAATAAGGATAGAAGTGCTCACTTCTCTTGTGCAATTGCTGTAGCTTTTCCTAATGGTGAAACGAAGACATTTGAAGGCATTGTTAATGGTTCTTTATGTTGGCCAGCAAGAGGAAATGCAGGTTTTGGCTATGATCCAATGTTTGTTCCTGATGGTTATGATAAATCATTTGCTGAATTATCTGGTGATGTAAAAAATAAGATATCTCATAGAGCAAATGCTTTAAAACAATTTATAGATTACTTTTTAAAATAAATGGATTTTGGAATATATATTCATTGGCCTTTTTGTAAGTCAAAATGTCCATATTGTGATTTCTATAGTTGTGTCCCAAGAAAATTAAATGGTGAGTATGATATTGATTTTGATCAGTATTATAAGTCTTATTGCTATCAATTAGAGATGTACCATAAAGAAACCTCTAATAAAGTTGTTTCATCTATTTTTTTTGGTGGAGGCACGCCTTCTTTATTACCTACTACTTTTATAAGTAAACTTATTAATAAGATAAGGGATTTATGGAAAACAGAAGATTATATTGAAGTTTCTTTAGAAGGAAACCCGTCTTCTTTATCAAAAGAATATATGTATAATTTAAAAAAGGCAGGAATTAATAGATTATCTATAGGGGTTCAGGCCTTGTTTGATAATGATTTGAAGTTTTTAGGAAGGCTTCATGATTCGAATTTAGCTTTAGATGTGATAAAAAATGCAAAAGAAATTTTTGAAAATGTATCTATTGATTTAATCTATGCAAGGCCAAATCAAACTTTAAAGTCTTGGAATTTAGAATTAGAAAAAGCATTGAGCTTAAATCTTAATCATTATTCGCTGTATCAATTGACGATAGAAGAAAATACTAATTTTTATAAAAGAGGAATTACTTCTTGTGATGATGATTTAGCAGCTGATCTTTATGAAATGACAAATGAGGTTTGTGAAAAAAATGGAATCTTTAGATATGAAGTTTCCAATCATGCTGTTCCTGGATTTGAATCAAAACATAATAATTTATATTGGCAAGGGGGAGAATGGATCGGAGTAGGTCCTTCTGCTCATGGAAGATATTTTTTTGATGATAAATTTTTTGCAACTTCTCATGAAAATAATATTACAAAAATATTACAAAATGAAGGTTTTGAAAAAACCGTTTTGAATACGAAAGAAAAGGCAGAAGAACTTATATTCACAGGATTACGTACAAGAGATGGAATTGATTGTTTAAAATTTCGTAAAATTATAGGAAAATCACCTCTTTTTTATTTCGATTCCGTAATATTAGAAAATTATGTGAAAGAAGGCTTTGTCTTGCTCGATGAAAATTCTGTAAAATTGTCGAATAAAGGAATTTTGCTGCTCAATTCTATATGTTCAAATTTAATTAAATGATTTTCATTTTTTTTTGCATATTTTAATAAAAACAGCCCTTCTTAATTTTTCTATCAAAATAGCTTGTGTTTAAGTAAAACTAAGGCGTTGACAGCGTTTTTGTATTAAAAATATGAACGCTGTCAGCCAATTTAATATTACTTTGTGTGTTATTTTATTATTTCTTCGTCGCTAGAATTCACTTCAATGACTTCTTGATCATTATTTTCAGCATCGATTATTTCTTCATTTTCGTTTTTTGAAACTATAATTTCATCATCATTGAATTTATTCATAATTTCATCTGGATTAGTTTCTAGTTGTTCTTCTTCTATTTTTTCTTTTTTAGAAAAAGATTTAGAACTTATAAGATCCATAAATTTATCTAATTCTTCTAAGTCAGCAAAACTTATTATAATTTCACCGCCATTACCTTTTGTTTTAAGGAGTGTTGGAAGCTTTACTATTTCTGAAATTTGTTTTTCTATTTCTTTAAAATCACCTGATAATGATGATTGTTTCTTTTTCTTTTGTGGTTTTACTTTTTCAGAATTTGCAGCTAATTGTTCTGTTTGTCTTACATTAAGTCCTTTATCTATTACAATTTTTGCTAGATCTTCAGGATTTTTTGCATTTAATAAAGCTCTTGCATGTCCTCCTGTTAGCTTTCCTGTTTCAAGTAATTCTTTTACTGAATCAGGTAATTGTAATAATCTCATTGTGTTTGCAACGTGACTTCTACTTTTTCCTACAGCTTTGGCTAATGATTCTTGAGTATTTTTAAATTCATTCATTAATCTATGATAGCCTTCAGCTTCTTCTAGGGCATTTAAATCTTGACGTTGTAAGTTTTCGACTAATGCAACTTCTAAAGCTTCTTGGTCTGTAAAGTCTTTTATTATTACTGGTACTTCAGTTAATCCTGCTTTTTGTGAAGCTCTCCAACGACGTTCACCACCGATAATTTCATATTTCCCTTTTTCGTCTTTTAATTCTCTTACTAATAAAGGTTGTAATATGCCTCTGTTTTTAATTGATTCAACGAGGTCATTTATAGCTTCTTCATCAAATACATGTCTTGGCTGCCATGGACTTGGTTGAAGTTTTGATAACTCAAGAGTTGATATTCCTCTTTTAGGTTCTTCTTGATTTGAACTTACTGTTTCTTCGTTTTCAGTAAAATCGTCGTCACCCAATAAGGCGCTTAATCCACGTCCTAAACCTTTTTTACTCATTTTTACCCTCTTGTCTTAAAACTTCTTTTGCTAATTGTATATATGCAGTAGATCCTATTGATCTTACATCATATAGAATAATTGGTTTACCATGTGATGGTGCTTCTGATAATCTAACATTTCTAGGGATTACTGTTTGATATACATGGGTGTTTGCTTGTGCAAATACTCTTCTTACATCATTTGCAACTTCTCTAGAAAGTGTTGTTCTTGCATCATACATGGTAAGAGCTATACCTTGAATTTTTAATCTAGGATTGAGATTTAGATGAACTTTTGAAATAGTTTTCATTAAATCTGCTACACCTTCCATTGCTAAATATTCGCATTGAACTGGTACAATTATTGAATCTGAAGCCACCATTGCATTTATTGTCAACATTCCAACAGATGGAGGACAATCTATAAAAATATAATCATAAGCAATGTTTTCTTTTTCAAAAGCATTCTTTAAAAAGAATTGTGGACCTTGTTTTTTAGATAATTCAAAATCTACGCCAGCTAAATCTTTTGATGCTGGCACTACTGATAAATTAGGTATATTAGTCCATACAATTGATGATGATAATGAAGCATCACCCATTAATACTTGGTATGAATTTTTTTGAACTTTTTTTCTTTCTATACCTAAAGAAACGGTTGCATTACCTTGGGGATCTAAATCTATTAATAAAACTTTTTTTCTACTTGCAATTGCTGTTGCTAAATTAACAGCTGTTGTTGTTTTACCAACGCCACCTTTTTGATTGCATATAGATATAACTTTTGGTTTCTTATCTATTGTCATTTTTTTGTTACCTTGTTTATTATTAATATTTGACCTTCTGGACTTGTAATACTGTTTATTTTTTCAAATTCTATTTTAAATTGCTTCTGACATTCTTTTATTTCTTCAGGAGCTTTTTTTCCTTTCATGAATATGTATCTTGTTTTTTCTGAAGTGTACATATTGGCATATTTTACTAATTCCACTAATGAAGTAAGAGCTCTTGCTGTTATTACATTAGGTTTTAAATTTTTAATTTTTTCTATTCTTTCGTTGTGTACTATTACGTTCAAATTACATAATTTAACTATTTCGTTTAGAAAATTGCATTTCTTTCCATCGCTTTCTATTAAATGATATTCTCTGTTTTTATCATCTAATATAGCTAACACCAATCCAGGAAAGCCTGAACCACTTCCAAAATCAACTATAATTTTATCTTCGTTCTTTATTAATTTGTACAGTTGAGCACTATCTAATATATGTCTTGTCCATACTATTGGTAGGGTAGTATCACTAACAAGATTCATAAATCCTTGCCATTTTTCTAAAGTTTCGACATATATATCTAGTTTTTTTGAAACTTCTTCAGAAGCGTTTATCTGTTTTAATGTGTTATCTCTATCTAAAGTTATCAAACTTTTATTCCTATTACTGTTTTATGTTTCACATGAAACATTTGTGTTTTTCTTTGTTTGTTAAATTGTTTCACGTGAAACAATTTTGTGACGCTTCTTTGTCTTTTTTTCTATTAATAATAAAAAAATAAGATGTTTTACAAGTAAAATTTTTAAAAAAATGAATTTTTATGTTTCACGTGAAACTTTTGCTGTTTTTATTTTAAATAATGTTTCACATGAAACTTTAGTGTAATTTCTGTTTTATATGTTTCACATGAAACAATAATAGTGATAAAATAACAAAAAAATAAAGGAGATGTGGTCGTGAAATATTTCTATGTAGTAATAGCAATTGTTTTGTTAAGTGTATTGATTCATTTTATTTCAACAAAGTTTCTTAATGTGTTTTTAAATGATGCATTAAAGAAGATGACTAATGATGGATTGTTTAAAGAAACTGATAAATTAGAAGTATTTTTAAATAACTTAGATAACAACTCTTCATTGATTGATTTAAAAAAATATAAATTTAGAAGTGAACTAAATGAATATTTCTATGATGATATGCAGGTAATAACATTTGGTAATCAGAATAAATCTAAAAAGACAATCTTATTTGTTCATGGTGGAGGTTGGATTTTTAATTTAGATGAAAAGACTATGAAATTTTGTGATAAATTAGCTTATAAGGAAGACTACTTTATCATAGTTCCTATATATAAATTATGCCCTAAAAATGATTTTTTAGAATCTTTAGATGAATTAGTTTCTTTTTATGAAAACATAACAAAGCAATTTAAAGATGTTATTTTGATGGGAGATTCTGCTGGTGGTAATTACATAATTTCTATGTTAATAAAAGCTTTTGAAAATAAGTTGATTATGCCTAAACTTATAGTGGCTATGTCTCCTGTTGTTGATTTAAGTTATAGTAATGAGCCTGAAGTATATAAGAAGTTAGAAAATAAAGATCCAATATTTGGAATTGAACCAATGAAGCTAATTTCAAAAATAATTTCTAAAGATAGAGATCTGAAAGACTATAGATTTAGTCCATATTTTTTTAATGGTTATAATAGTTCTTTCCCAAAGATTATAATAACAGTAGGTGAAAATGAAATTTTTAAGGATGATATTGTAAGATATTATCAAAAATTAAAATCATTAAATGTGAATTGTGATATGTACATTGGCAAAGGTCTATTACATGATTTTCTGATTTATTCATTATTGCCTGTATACGATATAAAGAAAATATATAAAGCGATAAAAAAAGAAATAGGAAAGTTTTAGCTTTCCTATTTTTAATAATTCAATTTTTTCTTATTGTTTTAACTCTAGTAAACCAATTTCAATAGCCTTTAGCATAACAGCAATATCTCTAAATTTAACAACAGGATTGTCACCGTTCATTATATCAACACCTTGAGATAAACAATATTCACTAATTTCTGAAACACTTTTATTAGAAAATTCTGACCATAATTTTTCAAAGTCAGGATTGTTGTAATCAGGTTGATCTCCAAATATATGCAAAATTACGTCATCATCATCCATTTCTACAGCACATTCATTTTCGTTCTTATTGTTTTCTTCAATTAAATAATCTTTTGCTTTAATGATGTTTTGTGTTTGCATTTTTTGTCTCCCTTTTATATAGTCTACTTACTTTATAACATACTTTGTAATTTTATAAAAAGGAAAAAAAATGATTCCACGTTATTCTCGCCCTGAGATGTCTGCTATTTGGACAGATGAAAATAAATTTAAAACATGGCTTTTAATAGAGACATATGCTTGCGAAGCTATGGCAGAAATGGGGAAGATTCCTCAAGAAGCAGTAAAAGAAATTAAAGAAAAGGGCAAATTTGATATTGCTCGTATTGATGAAATTGAAGCTGAAGTAAAACATGACGTAATAGCATTTTTAACAAATGTAGGTGAAAATGTTGGATCAGCTGCTCGTTTTATGCATCAAGGAATGACATCTTCAGATATTTTAGATACATCATTTAATGTACGCCTTACACAAAGTATAGACATATTAGTTAAAGATGTAGATAGATTATTAAACGCATTAAAGACAAGAGCATTAGAACATAAATTTACATTATGTATGGGAAGAAGCCATGGCATTCATGCTGAACCAACAACATTTGGACTAAAATTATTAGGTTTCTATGCAGAGTTTGAACGTAATAAAGAACGTTTATTACAAGCAAGAGAAGAAGTAGCTACTTGTGCTATTTCTGGTCCAGTTGGTACATTTGCAACAGTAGATCCTTTTGTAGAAGAATATGTTGCTAAAAAGTTAGGTTTAAGAGCAGAACCTGTATCAACACAAGTAATTCCTCGTGATAGATATGCAATGTTGTTTAGTGTAATTGGTGTATTAGCATCATCTATTGAAAGACTTGCTGTTGAAATTAGACATTTACAAAGAACAGAAGTAAGAGAAGTTGAAGAATTTTTCTCTAAAGGACAAAAGGGATCTTCAGCTATGCCTCATAAACGTAATCCTGTTTTATCAGAAAATTTAACAGGTTTAGCAAGATTGATGCGTTCTTATGTAATTCCTGCAATGGAAAATGTTGCATTATGGCATGAAAGGGATATTTCTCATTCTTCTAATGAACGTATTATAGCAACAGATGCTATGGTTGGAATGGATTTCATCTTAAATAGAATAGCAGGAATAATTGAAAAATTATTAGTTTATCCAGAAAATATGATGAACAATATTAATAGATTGAAAGGATTAATATTCTCACAACGTGTTATGTTGGCTATGGTTGATAAAGGTCAAAAAAGAGAAGATGCTTATAAAATGGTACAACGTAATGCTATGAAAGTATGGGCTAACGAAGGTACATTTAAAGATTTGTTAGAAGCTGATGAAGAAGTTATGAGTGTATTAAACAAGAAAGAATTAGAAGATTTGTTTGACTTAAACTTCTATACAACTCAAATTGATAAGGTATTTAAGAGAGTTATAAAATAAGGCTTTTAAAAAGATATAAATGAAAAGAGGACATGATATAAAATCATGCCCTTTTTTTTAATTAACATCAACAGTTAAAGTAATTGGAACTAAAGGATGGTCTTCTGTTGCATTTTGAGGGATAAATCGTATAACTGATTTTCCTTTTTTTATGGCTTTAAAAGTTTGAGAAAACCAGGTTTCTTCATTTCTAGTTTCAATACTTAATGCTGTTAAAACAGGTTTGTTGTCACTCATAAGAGCACCAGAAGCATTATCTAAATAGATTTTGTAATCTGTATTGTCTTTATAAAAGTGTCCCCCTTTTTTTGTTAATTCATTTTCCGTTAATTTTGAATAAACATAGATTTCAAAAACATCTCCTTCCATAACAGGAATAGAATTGTTTTTCTTATTTAAAGTTAACTTAAATTTAGATGGTGTTGCTCTTCTGTAATAAAGAGTGTTGATAACTTCTTCAGTTTCTGGAGATGGTGCTAAAGGATTTTTATTAGTTAAATCATTTATATCTTTTTGATCAAGTTCAAAAGGTACCCAATTAGGCATTAAAGGAGGAATATCTTTATATTTACCGTCAAAAGCCCCAGCATTTATAGCTTCAAACCAAGTAGTTTTTTTTATCATTTCTTTAGGAGGTAAAGGCAAAGCTTTTGGAAAAATTCTTCCTTCTAAATCATCTTTGTTTAAAACAGAACTCATCCAATAAGGTACATATTTTTTTAAGTAAGCTTGTTCAAGAGGGGTTAATCTTTTTTTTGCAGCTCTAGCATAAATATTATATTTTCCATCATATTTTTTATGTTCTGTATTATTTGATAATCTAGATTTACCAAATGTAGCTAAAAGATAAGCTTCCATCCATTTTTTCTTATCTAAATATAAACTAGATAAATTGAAAAAAGCATATGGATTATTCAATAAAACGGCTTTTTTTAAAGATATTTCAGCAGCATCTTTATCAGGTTTATTAGTGCCTAAACCAAATCTAGCATAAACCCCATAAGAGTTTAAGGCGTTAGGATTATTATTTTGTGAAGCCTTTTTAAAATAATAGTGAGCATTTTTTAAATTATAAGGAACGCCTATTCCTTCTTGGAATAATAAAGCCAATTTGTATTGGGCATTTGGATTAGTTTGTGCCGCTTGAATTAAAGACTGCATTTCCATTTGACCTGAAATTCCACTAAAATCGCCTTTAAATCTTGTAATAATTCCTAATCCATCGATAGCGTTTTTATGTCCTTTGCTTAAGTGTCTTAAATCTTTTTCATAAGAAAACACAGGAGGAGGAAGATTTTTCTTTGCTGAAATAGCATATTCTAAAAGTTGAGCTGCTTGAGGAGTATTAGTTGCAGCGAGTTTTCTTAGTAAAGCAATGCCTTCATCTAATTTTCCTTCTTCTAGCATTTTATAAGCATCTTGAATTGGTAAAGCAAAAGAAGGTTTAGAGTAAAAAATATTTACAGCAGATAAAAAAGCAAGAATATATAAAGATTTAAAACTATTTTTTGATTTATTCATTAGCATTTATATTTCCTAGTTTTTTACGAGCATCTTTTATAGATTTTATTTCTTTTTGAAGTCTTGCTGCTTTATATTCGTTTTTATTAATGCCAGTTCTTCCCATTTTGTAGTATGACATTAAAGCTGTTTTAGCGTCTAAATTTCCTAATTGAGAAGCTTTTTCATAATATAAAGCTGCTGTTTTATAATCAGGTAAATTATGGTCTTTATCTATAAATCCATTTTCGTAAAGAGTAGCTAAAAGCATTGATGCTTCGGCATCATTTAAATCAGAAGCAATTTTTGCATGAGAAATAGCTTTGTCAATTTCGCCATCATTAAAATAAATAATGGCTAAAGTAGTGTGTGCAGGAGCATATTTGTATAAAGCTGCTTTTTCATAATACATAATAGCTCTTTCTTTGTTCTTATCTACGCCTTTTCCATTCATATACATTTCACCGACAATGAAAGAGGCAACAGGATTATAAATTACGTCTTCATTTAAAAAGGCCTTAAATGCAACACTATAATCACCTTTTTTATATGAAATAAATCCTTGTTCCATATTTGATTTATTTCTATAGGTTAAATAACCTTTTATTATAAAAGATCCTTTTATAAGAATTAAAGAACAAACAATTAAAATAATATATAAATAAATTTTATGCTTTTTCATTGGTAAAATAATCTTATTTCTTAAAATACTTGATAAAACTATAATTTAATTTTATTTATAATAAGTAAAAAATGAAGGCATAAAATGGATTATAGTTACAATTCAAAATATAAAGAATTCCAATTTACATCTTTTTCTTATGATGAAAATAACAGGACAATTAATTTAAATTACAGCTTTGATAATGATTTATCATTTACAGAGCAGATTACTTTTGTGAATGCTCCTTTATTGCAAGAAGAAAAAAGAAACTTGTTTAATGAATGTATGCGTTTATTACATATTGCAGCAGGCATTAGCTACTATAAAGCATTTATTCCTAAATCTATGAATGTTATGACAAAACCTCTTTCAAAAGAGGAAGCTGATTTTTTCCAGTTGTTTTATGAATCAGGTTTAGGTGAATTTTCTTATCGAAATAATGTAATACCAGAAATAAATTTTAAATCAGAAAATGTTTCACGTGAAATATTAAAAGAAAAACTTTCATGGAATAAGAGAGTTGTTGTTCCTGTCGGTGGAGGAAAAGATTCAATAGTTACAATGGAAACTTTAAATGATGCTGGCTATAAACCTACTTTATTTGCAGTAGGAAGACCAAGGCCAATTAAAGAAACAATTGAACTATCAGGATTAGATTCAATAGAAGTAAAAAGAAAGATTTCCCCAAAATTAATTGAAATTAATGGAACAGAAGGCGTTTTAAATGGACATGTTCCAATTACGGGAATTATAGCTTTTATTTTGTTGTGCAGTGCTGTTTTATATAATTTTACAGACGTAGCAATGTCTAATGAAAGATCAGCAAATGTGGGAAATACATTTTTGAATGGAAAGATGGTAAATCATCAATGGAGTAAATCTATTGAGTTCGAGAAGAATTTCCAAAAAATTACAAAACCTATATTCCCTGAATTTAATTATTTTTCCTTTTTGCGCCCATTATCAGAAATAATGATTGCTCAAAGATTTGCTAGAAAAACAAAGTATGATTCTGTATTTACAAGTTGTAATCATGCATTCAGATTAGATGAGACAAAACGAATTTCTTACTGGTGTGGTAATTGTGATAAATGCAGATTTGTTTTGTTAGCCTTATCAGCTTTTATGAGTAAAGAGCGTTTAATGAATATTTTTAAATTTAATCCATTAAATGACGAATCGCAAATTGAAGGGTTTAGACAACTATTGGGTCTATCAGCATTTAAACCTTTTGAATGTGTTGGGGAAATAAAAGAATCTGTATGGGCCTTTTTACAATTAATAAAAAATAAAGATTATAATGGTGATATAGTTGTAGAAACTTTAAAAGAAGAAGTATTGTCAAAATATTCTTTGAATGAAGAAGAAATAAGGAATAATATATTTTCAATAAATGAAGATACATTGATTCCACGGAGCTTTGAAGATGCTGTTAGAAGAATTAAAGAATAGGAATATTACAGTTTGGGGAGATGGAAGAGAAGGCCGAGCTGTACAAATATTTTTGGAACACAGAAATAATAATGTAAAGACAGTAGTAGATCCTGTTTCTTCTTTAAGTGGTGTTATTGTAAAATCTCCTGGAATTAGCAATTATCGTAGCGAAATTTCAAACGCAAAAAGATTTGGATCAGTATTTACTTCTGGAACAAATTTGTTCATGGAAGCTGCTTTAATGATGCCTGAAGATAGACCTTTCTTAATTGGTGTTACAGGAACAAAAGGTAAATCAACCACATCATCTTTGATATATCATGTATTAAAAGAATTAGGATATAGAGTAGGCTTATGTGGAAATATTGGAATTCCAGCAATTGAATTAGCAGAGCATTTAGAAGATTACGATGTTATTGTTGTTGAAATGTCTTCTTATCAATGTACAGATTTAATTCATGGTTTTGATTTAACAGTTGTTTTAAATTTGTATCCTGAACATATTGATTGGCACTTAACACACGAAAATTATTATAAAGATAAGTTGAATATTTTAAGAGTTCGTGATCCTGGTAAAAAAGCTATTGTAAATTATAATAATGGAACTTTAGCTTTTCATACTAGAGAAGAGAAAGACCTAATTCATTATAATAATATGGATGGTGTTCATGAATTTAATGGATGGTTCTATGATGGTACTGAAAAATTATTTACCTCAATGATGCTTCCTTTAAAAGGAGCTCATAATATTGAAAATATATGCGCTGTATTATCTGTAATGAAAGAATTAGGTGTTGAATTAACTGAATGTGAAGCACATATTCGTTCATTTGAGCCGTTGCCTCATAGATTACAAGAGATAGCCTTTATTAACGGTGTTAGATATGTTGATGATAGTATTTCTACAACACCAGAAACAGCTATTGCTGCAATGAAATCGTATACAGGATGTAATATTATTTTGCTTGCAGGTGGTCATGATAGAGAACAAGACTACGTAGAATTAGCTAAATATGTAAAAGATAATGATATTCCTGTATTAGCAATGCCTCCAACAGGAAGAAGAATCTGTGAAGAAGTTGAGGAAGCTGGAGGTATTGTTTATGAGGTTAAAGACATGAAAGAAGCTGTTGTAAGAGCTTTTTCAATGGCAAAACCTGGTGATGTTGTTTTACTTTCTCCTGCAGCTCCAAGTTATGGTGTTTATAAAAATTTTGAAGAGCGCGGAGACGTATTTAAAGAAAATGTTTTAAGCCTTGATGCTAAATAATTTTAATAAAAGTTAAAATTTATATGGAAATATGTTTTTGTTTTTATTATAATCAACAGCATATTAGAGGAAATAATTATGAACACATCATCTGACTCTGGACCCGTGCGACTGTTAAATATAAAGTTATGTTTAAACAGCTTGTCCGTTATTTCTAATTTCAAAAATTTTCATAATAGTATTTTTGATAAAAAGGGATTCTATGTCCCTTTGTTTTTTACGTTTAATTTTGTTTATGGATAAAAAATGTTACCTCACTTATCACCATCGTTAATAGTAGCAATTGCTTTTTTATGTGTTATGTTAAATGCTTTTTTTGTTATAGCAGAGCATTCATTGTTAACATTTAAGTTTTCTACAATAGATGAATTAGAAACAGAAAAAGATAAAAAATCTAAGTTAATTTTAAAGATGGTAGACAATACAAATAAGTATATTGAAGCTGCTCAATGTGGAATTTCTTTTTCTTCTTTAATATTAGGGGGAATAACAGGTATAGCATTCTTACAACATTTAGTACATGTTATTGACTTTCCTCATATTGGACCTGTTTATGATGCTGTTTTAGGCTTAGGTTTAATTTTTGTATCAATGGCATTTTTCCATATTATTTTTGGTGAATTATTGCCTAAAATGTTTGCATTAAAGCAAGAAGGAAAGCCATTCTCTTTCGTTGTAAGACCTTTTTATATATTTACATTAGTATTTAAGCCAATATTAGCTGTTTTGGATTTCATAACAAAGTTATGTGCAAAAGTAATGGGTTCAAAAGTTTCAGATTTTGATGATGATACTAACTTTATTAATGATGATGAGATTAAGTCAATAGCAGGAGCTTCACAAAGAAGTGGATTAATTGACAAAACAGAAAGTGAAATTATTAGAAATGCTGTAGATTTTTCTGATAAAACAGCTCGTGAAATTATGGTTCCAAGACAAGAAATGGAATGTTTGTTTTTGGAAAATTCATATCAAGAAAACTTTGATTTAGTTAAACAAACTAATTTTACGCGTTATCCTGTTTGTGATGAGGATAAAGATAATGTGGTTGGAATGGTTCATTTGCGTGATATGCTGATGAATACAGATAAGAAAAACATCAAAGAAATGTTGCGCGAAATATTGTTTATTCCAGAAAACATGTCTATGTCTGATGTTTTGCACACCATGAAAACAAAGAGAATTCACTTAGCTATTGTTACAGACGAATATGGCGGAACTTCAGGTTTAATATCATTAGAGGATGTTCTTGAAGAATTGGTTGGTGATATTCAAGATGAACACGATGGTAATGAAGAAGCTGAAATGGTTAAAAAAGATGATGGAAGCTTTGAATTCTTAGATTCAACATTGTTGGATGAAGCTGCAGAATTTATGAATTTACGTGTAGATAGTGAATCTGCTGAAGAAACAATAGGTGCTTACATATTCAAGTTATTAGCTAAAAAGCCTCAAATTGGAGATACTGTTGAAAGTCCACAGTGCTTTTTTGAAATTCTTGATGTTGATGGTTTTAGAGTAAAGAAGATTAGAGCTATCGTAAAAGAAGAAGAAAATCTTGATGAATATCAAGCCCAAGAAGAAGAAATTGAAAGAAGTCTTCAATAGGTAGATATATTTGAAAAATAAAAAGAAAAAAACGGTTTAAACAAAATTGAAGTTTAGACCGTTTTTTTTGAAATTTTTAATAGAAAAAAAATATTTTTGAATTACAAAAAATGTTGCAGTTATACGGCTCTTGGTATAAATTGTGGCATAAAATTTTTTTATTTTTTAGGGGAACCTTTATGAAAACACGCGAATTTTTATTAGATGCTTTTGCATCTTATATTCGTCAAACAACAATAGCAACAAAGGATGCTGTTTTACAAGCATTCAATGAAAACTCTTCTGTTGCTGACTTATTTATTGAATATTTTAAAACAAAATTTGATCCAAAATTGGAAAACAGAGATGTTGATGCAGTAGTAGCAAAGATTGATCAAATTTTACCTAATAATATAGCTTTAAAAGCTGTTTATTCTTTCTTAAAAGCCACAGTTAGAACAAACTATTTCCAAGGTGATAAGGATTATGTTTCTTTTAAGATAAAGAGTGGTGAAATTCATCATTTACCAAAACCACGTCCAATGGCCGAAATTTTCGTATATTCAAAAGATATGGATGGTGTTCACTTACGTTTTGGTAAAATTGCTCGTGGTGGTATCCGTTGGTCAGATCGTAAAGATGACTTTAGAACAGAAATTTTAGGTTTAGTTAAAGCTCAACAAGTAAAGAACGTTGTTATTGTTCCAGTTGGTTCAAAGGGAGGTTTCTATCCAAAGAATGCTCCTGTAAATGGAACACGTGAAGAAATTCGTGATAATGCTATTGAATGCTATAAGACATTAATTCGTGGTATGTTGGATTTAACAGATAACTTTGTAAAAGGAAAGATTGTAAATCCAGAAAATACAGTTCGTTATGATGAAAATGATCCTTATTTAGTAGTTGCTGCTGATAAGGGTACAGCTTCATTCTCAGATATTGCTAATGCTATTTCATTAGAATACAATTTCTGGTTAGGCGATGCTTTTGCTTCAGGTGGCAGTGCAGGATTTAGTCATAAAGGTATGGCTATTACAGCTCGTGGTGCTTGGAGAAGTGTTGCCCGTCATTTCAAGGAATGTGGAAAGTCAGTAGACGAAGAATTTACATGTGTTGGTGTTGGTGATATGAGCGGTGACGTTTACGGAAACGCTATGTTATTATCAAAATCAATGAAATTGGTTGGTGCATTCAACGGAACACAAATTTTTGTTGATCCAAATCCAGATCCAAAGGTAAGTTTTGAAGAACGTCAACGTTTGTTCAAAGCAGAAAAGCAATGGGATTGCTACGATACTTCAAAATTATCAAAAGGTGGTGCAGTTTACTCACGTAAAGATGAAGTTTTGAAATTATCTCCAGAAGCAATGCAATGCTTTGGCTTAACAAAATCAGAAGTAACACCTAACGAATTGATTCATGCTATTTTAACAGCACAAGTAGATTTGATATTCTTTGGTGGTATTGGAACATATATTAAAGCATCAGATGAAAATCCAATGGATGTTAAAGATGCTGCTAATGCTGCAATTCGTATTAATGGTACAGATGTTAGAGCAAAAATCATTGGTGAAGGTGCAAACCTTGGCATGACACAAAGAGGCCGTGTAGAATGTGGTTTGTTAGGAATTAAATTAAACACAGATGCTGTAGATAACTCAGCTGGTGTTGACTGTTCTGACCATGAAGTTAACTTAAAGATTATGTTGAACGAAGCTGTTCAAGCTGGAAAGATTACAAATGAACAACGTAATCAAATTTTAAGTGGTTTAAAAGATGAAATTGCTGAATTAGTATTGAGCGATAACTTCTATCAAACACAAGTAATTTCTTATATGTATCATCGTGGTGCAAAGAGTATTCCTGGTAATAAAAAATTAATGAACGTATTAGAAAAAGAAGAAAAACTTGATCGTGCATTAGAATTCTTACCAACAGATGCAGAAATGGATAAGCGCTTTACAAAAGGTATTGGCTTAACTCGTTCAGAATTATGTGTATTGATGGCATATTCAAAATTGACATTATTTGATCACTTATTAAATAGTGACTTATTTGATGATACATCATTAGAAGAACAATTAATTTCTTACTTCCCTAAATCAATGGTTAAAGATTGGAAGAAAGAAATGTTAGCTCATCGTTTACGTCGTGAAATTATTGGTACAGTAGTTGTTAACAATTTTGTTAACAGAGTGGGTGTAAACTTTATTTCAAGTGTACGCAAAGATATTGAAGCTCCAGTTGTTGATATTGTTAAAGCATATTTAGTTGTTAAGAAAGCTTATGATACAGAAACTGTATATAGAGCAATTGAAACTAAAAATGTTGATGAAGCAACACGTATGGATTTATATCGTAAGGTTATTGTTGAATTAGAAAATATGACAGCTACAGTTTTGAGAACTGGGTTAGATGGTTCAATAGATGAAGAAGCTAAGAAATTAGCTACAAAACCAAATGAAAAATTTGAAGCTTTAAAGGCATAAAATTTTTATATTTTAAATAATAATTAAGTTAATGGCATATTTTTATAAGAATATGCCATTAATTTTAGTTTTAATTACTTTATATCTTGAAAAAATAGTAAAAATAAACGAGAATTCCCTATCTTTTAATATTCTCTATATTAGGAAACTTATAAATGAAGATTACGAAAACTGCTATTAAAGAATTATCAAAAAAGTATCGTGCTATTTTAATTAAATGTGCAATGTTGAATGCAGTTGCTTTTGGTTTGCTATATAGTAGTAATGCTTTAGCTGAAACAACATCATCTCCTATTGTAATTAATATTACAGATGGTTCTACAACATATAATAATGGAGAAAATACTTATAGCCATCAAAATTGGATTGGTGTGTATACTTATGATCTTACTAGTGGAGATAAAGAAAATAAAATACTTGGTAATGATGTTTCTATAATTAAAACTAATGGTCTTTCTATTAATAATGTTTATGGTATATTTTCTACAGGAATAGGTTTTCATGTTGAGGCTACTTCTCTTTTAGAAGGAATTGATATTAGTTCTATATTAAATGCTGGAGGCATTATATTGGAGAGTTCTGGAGGAAATGCGTCTAGTATTAAACGTCTTGGAAATATTATTGTTAAATCAATAAATACACCTGTTGAATATCTTAGTCAATATGAAGCTATTGGTATTGCAGTTTCAAATTCTGGAAATAATGAAATTACTTTTGAAAACAAAAATTCTATTACAGTTGAAAGTCAAACTGGTAATGCTTATGGTATAAATTTAAATAATGGAGGAAAAGCAACAGTTTCTAATTTAGGAAGTATTTCCGCGAAAACATATTCAGAAGGTAGTATTGCTTATGGTATATTTAATGATAATAGTACATTAGAGGTATCTTTTAATGGTAATGGAGGACAAGCTATAAGTGCTATAAATACAGCTAATAGTGGTAATGCTTTCAGTATTTATTCTACTTCGGTTGGTGCAATAACGACAGTTAATTTTACTAATACTATACTTTCAGGAAAAATATATAATAATGCAAGTCTTAATTTAAATTTTTCTAATGGAGCAACTTGGAAATTAAAAGAATATGATATTGAGGGAATAATAAATAATGTTGTTTTAAATGGATCTACTTTAGATTTACGTGATCGAAGAGCTGTTAAAATACTACCATCATATATTGAAAAATTAACACTTAAAAGTGGATCAAAATCTCTTCTGTATGTTGATGTAAATTTAGCAACACAAGAAATTGACAGATTCGATGATGCAATTACAATAAGCGAAAATGGGAGTTTGAATATTGTTGGTTTAAATTTAATTTCTGAAGCTTCACAAGATGAAACGACTATAACATTTAGTAATAATCAATCATTATTGGCATATACAGATTATACAGGTCCTTCTTCTTATAATTTAGGCGGTTTTACTTATACAGTTTTATATGATAAGACAACAGGACAATTTACGTTTTTAAAACAAGAATTACTACAAAATGATATTGAAGAAGAAATTGTTAAAGGTGTTTTTTCTGGTGTAAACAATGCTCTTAATTCAACAAATACAGCGGTAAATACATCATTAAGAGGACGTTTTGCAAATTTAGGAAATAGTTCGACACCATCATCTAATAATAGTAATGTTAAAAAAGGTCAAAGCGGTGGTGATGAAGATTCTAAGTTAGGTTTATGGGCACAAGCAATTTATAGTAAAGTTGACCGTGAAAAATCATCAGCATCAGTAGGATTTAAAGGCCATTCTGAAGGAGTTTTAATAGGTGCTGATACAGAAGTTACAGATAATGTAATTGCTGGTTTAGCATATGCTTACACAAAATCAAATATGAAATCTAGTGGATCTAAAACTAATATAGATACACACGCATTTTATGCATATGGACAATATAAACCAAATGAAATGTTCATAAATGGTTCATTAGGTTATGGTTTTAGTAAAGCAGATCCAAAAGGCAGTGATAAAGATATTAAATCTAATTTCTATTCAATGGATGCTTTAGCAGGATATGAAATGAGTTCAAAAGTTGGTAAATTAATACCTGCTGCTGGTTTACGTTATGTAAGAGTTGAACAAAAGTCATATCATGAAGATGATACAAAGATTAAATCTAAAGATTCAAATACATTAACAGC
Source organism: Alphaproteobacteria bacterium (assembly GCA_024407875.1). Lineage (GTDB taxonomy): Bacteria > Pseudomonadota > Alphaproteobacteria > CAAGCB01 > CAG-977 > UBA2903. Next base: position 23,189 of record JAKSVT010000005.1, on the reverse strand, counting down.
AGTAGTTCAATTAGGATGGAACGATACTTATAATGTAAATGGTAAAGAAGTTAAACCAAAAGCATCACTTGGATTTATCTATGATGTAAAATCAGATAATAACAAAGTAGTAATTTCATCAGCTAACACAAAATTAATGAGCGAAGATGGAAGATTAAAACGCTTTGGAACAGAATTATCTTTAGGTGCTGATGCTAAATTAACTAATAATTGGAATGTATCTTTAGATTATAATGGTGAATATAGACAACATTATCAAAATCATACAGGAACAGTCTCTGTAAGATACGATTTCTAAAAAGAATATATATAAAAAAAGGGAGGATTTTTAAAATATCCTCTCTTTAATTTTAATTAAGCTTTTGCTTCTTCTTTAGCTCTTTTAGCTAATTGTTCAGCACGTTGATTGTACATTCCTACGAAGTCAATTGGATTAATCCATAATGGAGGGAAGCCGCTTTCACGTGTCATATCGCCAATAATGTTACGTACAAATGGGAATAACATACGAGGAATTTCAATTAACAAAATAGGTTCTAATACTTTTGGATCGCAAATAACTTTAGATAATGCACCATAAGTTACTTCGCATAAGAAACAAACTTTATCATCGATTTTTGCTTCTGTACGAACATGAAGAGTAACTTCATAAATATCTTCTTCTTGTTTTGAAGCTTGTAAATCAACATTTACAGAAACTTCAGGAGCTTTTTTCATTTCTTTAAAAAGAGCAGGTGTATTAGGAGCTTCAAAAGAAACGTCTTTTATGTATTGGCCTAATATATTAATTTGTTGAGTATTTTGTGGTTTTTGTTCTATTTTTTCTTCAGATTTTTTTGCCATAATAATTATCTCCATTTGAAATAAAGTTTATTTTGTTGTATATCATTATTGAAAAATTATGTAAAGGACGATTTTAAGATGTTTCATTCTGCAGATTTCTTGTTTTTGTTGATATTAGCGATACTATTATTGTTCCGCTTAAAGTCAATTTTGGGCTCAAATAAAGACGAAAATAGCAAACAAAATAAAGAAGAAAGAAAATCTCATTTATATGAAAATGTTTCTAATATAACTAAAGAGACTGTGAAAGAAAGCTCTTTAAATGAGGAAGCAAAAGAAGGAAATTCTGAGGATAATAAGAAAGAAAATAAAATTGAATTACCTCAAGATGGTTCTGTAATTTTAAAAGGTAATGTTTTAAAGCAAGTCACTGCTATTGAAAACAAATTGCCAAATTTTGATATGAAGGAATTTTTATCTAAAGTAGGTGTTGCTTTTGAGTATATAGCAGTGTCATTTGCTAAAAATGATAAAGAAGCTTTAAAGAAATTGCTCGGTAGAAACATCTATACAAAGTTTTGCAAAATTATAGATAGTCGTATTGAAAATAAAGAAGTAGCAGAATTTAGTTTAATTGGCTTTAAAAATGTTGAAATTTTAAAAGTTGTAAATGTAGGAAGAGTAGTTGATATTTCTGTTAAATTTTTAACTGAACAAACAAATATTGTTAAAAATGAAAAAGGCGAAATTATTTGTGGTGATCCTACTTATATAGAAACAGTTACAGATGTTTGGACTTTTAGAAAGGACACAAAAGATACAAATCCTACATGGACTTTAGTGGCAACACATCCTTATGAAGATGAAAAAGAAGAAGAAAATTCAGCTGAAGAAGTAGTAGAAAACGCAGAAGAACAAGAAAAAGTTGAAGAAAAATGATAAGAAAAATATTTGTTCTTTTGCTGATGGCCTCATTAATTGGATGTGGTTCAGACCGTCCAAGTTCAAAAAATAGAGCTCCTAGGTCTAATTTTTACTCAAATTCAAATTATAGTGAAGGATATTCCAAAGATTATTCTGAGAAACCTCAATCTAGTGAGTTTTTGCCAGGTTTTGATCAAGATAATATGATTGAGGCTTTGCCTGCTTTAGTTTCATCATGCAGAGTAATGATGAAAAAAGACATTAAATGGATACCTTTTTGTGAAGACTTTTTATCTATAGATTTTGAATCATCTGATGAATTAAGAGAATTTATAAGAGAAAATATGAAAGCTGTTCTTCAAAAGGGGATGGGGGCTTTTACAGGTTATTATCGTCCTATGATTGATGGAAGTTTAACAAGAACATCAAGATTTAATGTTCCTGTTTATGCAAGACCAAAAGATTTAGGAACATCTAAATATTTAACAAGAGAACAAATAAATAAATCAACACATTTAAAAGCTCTTGTTTATATAGAACATAAAGCAGATTTGTTCTTTTTACAAATTCAAGGTTCTGGATTAATTAGATTGCCTGACGATACAGAATTATCATTATCATTTGATGGAAGTAATAACAGACCTTTTTATGCAATAGGTCAAGATTTAAAGAAGTTAGGTATTCATAAAGCCCAAGATATTCGTGAGTGGTTGATAGAAAATCCTTACGAAGGCGAAAAATTAATGAATAAAAACGAACGTTATATTTTCTTTAAAGCAACTGAAGTAACAGGAGCTATTGGATCTATGGGTGTTGCTTTAACACCAATGCGTAGTTTAGCTGTTGATCCTAATTATATTCCTATGGGAAGTTTTATGTGGTTAGATACAACAGGACCTGATGGACAACCATTACAAAGATTAATGTCAGCACAAGATACGGGAGCTGCTATTAAAGGTCCTGTTCGTGGAGATTTCTTTTGGGGAACAGGAAAAGGAGCTCTTCACTATGCAGGGAGAATGCATTCTAGAGGAAAATATTATATTTTAATTCCAAAGGACTTTTAAAATGAAAAAACCACCAATTAAGCCACCTTCAAGAGAAGATATACTCCTTTTTCAAGGATTTCAACGTGCTATTGTTGAACAAAGAGCTTTTGTAAAAATTGATTTTAAAAGATTAAATAAAGTAGGTTCTCCTTTTTTTAATCCTTGGGAAAACTTTTTGCCTTTATTTGTTTTGTTAATATTGGCTATAGCAACAATGTATATTGTAAATTTAACAATGGGTACATTAGTTATGACATTGTTTATGTTAGGTTATGCATTGTTTATGCCTATGTTTTTAGAGCCATTTATGACAAATCGTTTGATACATGCTGTTGTTCCTAAGATTGAAAAGTTTTTAATTGCTTGGAGATATGGTGGTTGGACAATATATTTAACGGCTGATCCTAGATATAATTGTGTTGCAGGAAAAGAAAGATGGCAAGAATTTATACAATCATATTTTCCTGATTTAATTCCTGTAGATGAATTGATTCAACCAGAAGTAAATTCAAAAGAAAAAGAGCCTGAAGAAGAAAAAAATGAACAATGATAAAGTTCAAGATATAACTGATAATTCTGATGATTTATGGAAAGCAGTTATATCGACAGTTCGTCCTTTAGGAGAAAAAGGGCCTTTAAAGAAAAAGAAAGTTGTAATTTCAGCTCAAAAAAGATTGAGTGTTCCTTTAAAATCCTTAAATCATGATGTCTTAACTGATTTTAAAAATTATCCTCCATTAGTAGAAGGAGGAATTGATAATCTAGATTCAAAGACAGGATTGAAGTTTAAAAAAGGTAAAATGGAAATTGAAGGAACTTTGGATTTACATGGACATACATTAGAAACAGGCTTTGAAGCATTAAAGAATTTTATAGCTTGGCAAAGAAAATCTCATCATCGTTGTGTCTTAGTTATTACAGGACGAGGCGGATATATGGGAAGAGGCGTTATAAAGAATGCTTTTCCTTCTTGGATAAATCATCCAGAAATTAGAAGTTTTGTATTATCTTTTTCAATAGCAGCTTCTAAAGATGGTGGAGATGGTGCTTATTATGTTTTGCTAAAGAGAGATAGAGGAAACTAAAAATGAAAAATACAATTTTTGCTCCTGCTACAGCTCCTGGAAAAGCAGGTGTTGGTATTATTAGAATTTCTGGACCTAATGCAAAATTGGTTATGGATAAGATGACAAATTTAAAAAATCCAGAACCTAGAAGTGCGATTTTAACTAAATTGAGAACTGTATCAGGTGAAGTTATTGATCAACCAATAGTTATTTATTTTCCAAATCCTAATAGTTTTACTGGTGAAGATGTTGTTGAACTTCATATGCATGGTGGCAGAGCTATAATTAAAAAGACTTTAACTGAATTAGAGAAGTTAGAAGATTTCCGCTATGCAGAACGAGGAGAGTTTACAAGAAGAGCTGTTGAAAATGGAAAAATGGATTTAACTTCTGCAGAAGGGATGGCAGACTTAATTGATGCAGAAACAGAGGAACAAAGAAAGCAAGCTTTAAGACAGATGGATGGTGCTCTTGCTAGGATTTACGAGGATTGGAGGGCTGATTTAGTTCATCTTTTAGCTTGGATTGAGGCCTATATTGACTTCCCTGAAGAGGAAATTCCGGACGATGTGGCGAGCAAGATTGTAGGAAAGATCAAAAAGTTACAATCAGCTCTCTCAGAGCATCTAAGTGACGACCATAGGGGAGAAATCCTAAGAGATGGTTTTCAAATCTGCATTATTGGCGAGCCGAATGTTGGAAAATCATCTTTAATGAATAAGCTCGCTCAGAAAGACGTTGCTATTGTATCTTCTGTTGCTGGAACAACAAGAGATATAATTGAAGTACGATTAGATATTAGAGGTTTTCCAGTAGTAATTGCTGATACGGCAGGTATAAGAGAAACTGATGAAGAAATTGAAGCAGAAGGTGTAAGAAGAGCAAAAAAGAGAGCTCAAGATGCTGATTTAATACTTTCAGTTTATTCTGCTGAAGATTTTGGTGAAGAATTAGATGAAAATAATCAAAAAAATATCATAAATCATTTCGAAAATGAAACAAACTTATTCCGAAACCGAAACATGCTTAGAATTATCAATAAGATAGATAAGGCTCAAAAAGTGCCTTCAGGCTTAATTCCAGTTAGTGCAAAGACTGAAGAAGGACTAGAAGAGTTGTTAAATATAATTGGTGATCAAGTTGAAAGAACCTTAAATTTACGTGAAGAACCTTCTTTAACCAGACTTCGTCATCGCAATCACTTAAATGAATGTTTGGAATTTTTGAATCATTCTTTAACAAAAACAGATTTATCTGAATTAGAATTAATGGCTGAGGATTTACGTATGGCGATGAGAGCTTTAGGTAAGATTACGGGCCAAGTACAAATAGATGAATTATTGGATATTATTTTCAGTGATTTTTGTATTGGAAAATAGATAAATTAGGTATATATAAAAGCCAAATTTTTTAAGTAAAATAAGTTTTATTAAAGGCGCTAAAAATGGAACATGTTTATGACGTCATCGTTATTGGCGGTGGTCATGCTGGCTGTGAAGCTTGTACAGCATCTGCTCGTATGGGTGCAGATACTTTATTATTAACTCATAAAATATCAACTTTGGGTGAGATGTCTTGTAATCCAGCTATTGGAGGTTTAGGAAAAGGACATTTGGTACGTGAAGTTGATGCTTTAGATGGTGTTATTGGCCGTATGGCAGATAAAGCAGGCATTCAATTTAGAATGTTAAACTCTTCAAAAGGTCCAGCTGTTCAAGGAATACGTACGCAAGCTGATAGAAAACTTTATCGTGAAGCTATGCAAAATGAACTTTTACATTATGAAAATTTAACAGTTAAAGAAGGAGCTGTTGAAAAAATTAATTTTGTGAAAGAAGGAAGCGAACAGAAAGTAACAGGTGTAGAAACTGCTGATGGTGAAAAATATCTTTGTAAATCAATAGTTCTAACAGCTGGAACTTTTTTAAAAGGCTTAATGCATATTGGTCCAAATAAAACGGTAGGTGGTCGTGTTGGTGAAATTTCATGCGAACACTTGACAGAATCACTTGTTGCTATGGGATTAAGAGTTGGAAGATTAAAAACAGGTACTCCTGCTAGATTAGATGGTAAAACAATTGATTACTCAAAGGTTCAAGAACAATTTGGAGATGAGAAAAAAGTTCCATTTTCATTTATGGATGAAGAAATAACAGTTCCTCAAATTGCATGTTATATTACCTCAACAAATACAAAGACACACGAAATTATTCGTGCAAATATGTCAAGAGCTCCTTTGTTCTCAGGACAAATTAAAGGTATAGGTCCTAGATATTGTCCAAGTATTGAAGATAAATTAGTAAAGTTTGCAGATAGAGAATCTCATCATGTATTCTTAGAACCAGAAGGTTTAGATGATGATACTATTTATCCAAATGGAATTTCGACTTCTTTACCTGAAGATGTACAAGATGCAATGATTCATTCAATTGCAGGATTAGAAAATGTAAGAATTATTCGTCCAGGATATGCAATTGAATATGATTATGTTGATCCAATGGAAATGCGTAGAACACTTGAAACTAAAAAAGTTAGTGGCATGTTTATTGCAGGACAATTGAATGGTACAACAGGTTATGAAGAAGCTGCAGCTTTAGGATGCTTAGCGGGTATAAATGCAGCATTAAAAGCAAAAGATCCTGATAAAGAATTTATTTTAGATCGTGCAGATGCATATTTAGGAGTTATGTTAGACGATTTAACAACAAAAGGTGTTGATGAACCTTATCGTATGTTTACATCTAGAGCAGAATATCGTTTAATTTTACGTCAGGATAATGCTGATATGCGTCTAACTCCAAAAGGAATTGAAGTTGGAGTTGTTGGTGAGAAACGTAAACAAGCATTTTTAGAAAAGAAAAAAGCAATAGAAGATGCTAAAGCTATGCTTGAAAATATTGGTGGAACACCAAGAGAATTAGAAAAATTAGGATTTATGGTTAATAAAGACGGATCTCATAGAAACGGAATGGATTTATTAGCTTATGATGATATTACATGGGAAAGATTAGCTTCACATTGGACTGAACTTCAAAATGTTCGTGAAGATGTAATTGAACAATTAGAAATTGAAGCTAAATATGCTGGATATTTACAACATCAAATGAGTGATATTTTAGCATTTAGAAAAGACGAAGCTTTAAAAATTCCAAAAGATATTGATTATAAGAAAATTGGTGGATTATCAAACGAAATAGTTATGAAATTAACTAAAGCAACACCTGAAACATTAGGAGCTGCAAGTCGTATTAGTGGTGTAACACCAGCTGCAGTTACTGCAATTTTAGGATATATCAAAAAGAATTAAAGTTTCACGTGAAACAATTATAATTTGAAATAGGTTTAAAGATGTTACCGTTTATTGCTGCTTTGCCAATACTACTAACAGTTATATTGACAGTATTTGTTAATATGCCTGCTAAAAAAGTATTCCCTATTGCGTGGGGATTATGTTGTGTTCTTGCTTATTATTTTTGGAAAATGGATTTAGTTCACATAGCTGCTTTTTCATTTACGGGAGTAATAAGTTCAATAGATGTAATATTGATTATATTTGGAGCTATATTGCTTATGACAATGCTCAAAAAAGCAAAGGCAATGAATACAATTGAAAATATGTTTAATGGAATTACATCTGATGCAAGAATACAATTAATTATAATAGGTTTTGCTTTTTCTTCATTTTTAGAAGGAGCTGCAGGTTTTGGTACACCAGCTGCAATAGCTGCACCTTTGTTAGTTGCCTTAGGATTTGATCCTTTAATAGCTGCAATAGCATGCTTATTATTTAATTCTGTTCCAGTATCTTTTGGAGCCGCAGGAACACCAACAAATGTAGCATTTGAATCTGTAAAAGATGTTCTTTTATCTCACAATATGAATATTGAAATGTGGAAAGAACAATTAAATTTAATAACAGCACTTGGATTGAATGTGGGTTCTTTTGCAGTAACCTTTATGGTGGTATGTGTATTTTTAAAACTAAAGAAATTTCCTGTTTTAAAAAATGCACTACCTGTAATTCCATTTTGTGTATACACATGTTCAATATATTCGATAGTTTCATTTACAATAGCTAAATTTGTAGGATCTGAGCTTGTAAGTATTGGAGCATCTTGTATAGCAATGTTTGCAGCAATTTTTGCAGCAAAAAGAGGAATGTTTGTTCCAAAAGAAAAAGTTGAAAATGAAATTAAAAATAACGTTCAAACATCAAATCAAGAAATAAAGATGGGATTATTAAAGGCTTGGATGCCATATATATTAATTGCTTTATGGTTAGTGATGACAAGAATTCCAAGTTTTGGTTTAAAGCCTTATGTTGCTAATATGGCAATTACATATAAAGGAATATTTGGAATAAAAGAGGCGGTATTTACGTTTAAATGGTTAAACAATCCTGGCTTATTTCCTTTTGTATTTGTAGTTCTTGTTTCTTCTTATATATACAAATTGAATAGAAAAGATTTAAAGGAAATTTTTGTATTATCATTTAAACAAGTTTATGGAGCTATTTTAGCATTAGTTTTCGGTTTTGCTCTACTTTATATATATCGCTATTCTAGCTATAATAATTCAGGCAATGTATCTATGTTGTTTTCTATGGCAAAAGGACTGGCTGATATTGCTGGGCAAAAATATGTATTGATTTCTCCTGTAATAGGGTCAATTGGAACTTTTATGTTTGGATCAAATACTGTATCAAATTTAATGTTTACATCATTACAATTTGAAACAGGAACATTGTTATTAATGCCTCAAATAATATTTGTTTCTTTGCAAAATTTAAGTGGTGCTATAGGCAATATGATTTGTATAAACAATATTATTGCAGTATGTGCAACAACAGGAATTTATGGTAAAGAAGGGTTTATTATTAGAAAGAATTTCTTACCTTGGTTAGTATTCTTGATTATAATTTTAACGACTACCATTTTAGTTTCAGAATTCGTTGAATTGCCTTTTTGTGAATAAATAAGAGATGAGTAATAATAAATTTAAAGGGTATTTGTTTGGCATAATTGCTTCAATATCTTATGGACTTAATCCGTTATTTGCATTACCTATGTATAAGAACGGGTTAGATGTTGACAGTGTATTAGTTTATAGATACGGATTGTCAATAATTGCATTAGCTCTATTAATAAAATTTAGCAAAAAATCATTTAGAGTAAAAAAAGACCAGATAATTCCATTGATTGCTATGGGATTATTTATGGCAGGTTCTTCTTTATTTTTATTCTTAGCATATCAGAAAATGGATGCTGGAATTGCATCAGCTATTTTGTTTGTGTATCCTGTTTTGGTTTCATTATTAATGACAGTTTTCTTTCATGAAAAAATGTCAATAATTACAATAATGAGTTTAATTTTAGCAACAGTTGGTATTAATTTATTATGTAAATCTGATGGTGGAGAATCAAGTACTCTTGGCATATTCTATGTATTTTTATCAGCAATATGTTATGCATTATATCTTGTTGGCGTAAAGGTGTCAAAAGTTCAAGGGATGAGCTCGGATATAATTACTTTTTATGCAGTTAGTATTGGTGTAATTGTATTTTTGTTTAGATTAAGAGGCGGAGTAGATTTTATAGTAGCTCCTAATGTTTTTACTTTGTTATGTGGTATAGGTAGTGCAATAGTTTGTACTGTAATATCATTGATGGCCACATCAGCGGGAATTAATATTGTAGGTCCAACACCTGTTGCAATTTTAGGAGCTTTAGAACCTGTAACTGCAGTAGTAATAAATGTATTATTGTTTGACGGAATTCTAACATCTAAAATGATAATAGGAATAGTTTTGGTTGTTTTATCTGTTACCATGATTGTAAGTGGAAAGCAAATAAGTAGGTCTGCAAGATATAAAAAATTATGTAACTTACGCAAAACAAAGAAAGCAATAAAAGAAAAGTAATCATTTTATAAATAAAACTTGATTTTTTTGGCAAAAAACTATAAAAAACAGAATCGTTCGGCACCCCTGGAGGCCGAATGATTTTAATATTTATAAAGGATTTAAGAAAATGGCTAATATTAGCTCAATTAAAGTAAATGAACGTAAAACAGCAGGTAAGGGGGCAGCTCGTGCTGAACGTCGTGCAGGTTTAATCCCTGGTGTTATCTATGGTGAAAAGAAAGAACCTGTAATGTTCGCAATTAGTGCCCTTGATTTAGATGCTCAAATGCGTCAAAAGGGTTTCAAAACAAGATTGTTCGAAATCGAAGTAGGTAAAACAAAATATCATGCAATTTGTCAAGATATTCAATATCATCCTGTAACAGATAGACCTATTCACGTAGATTTCTTACGCGTATCACAAAATACAGAATTAACAATCGATGTTCCAGTTCTTTACGAAAACGAAGCTGCTTGCACAGGTATCAAGTTAGGCGGTACATTGAATGCTATTTACAGAACAATTACAGTTTCATGTAAACCAAAGGATATTCCAGAAAAATTAATCGTTGACTTAACAGGCTTAAAGATTAACGACGTTGTTAAGATGGGTGATGTTAAGTTCCCAGAAGGTGTACATCCTGTTGAAGCATTAGATGTTACAATTGCTGCTATTGCTACAGTATCTTCAAATGAAGAAGCTGAAAAAGCTCCAGTTGCTGCTGCTACAGCTGCTGCTGCTCCTGCTGCTGACGCTGCAAAGAAGTAATCAAAATATAAAGGATAGTGTCTATGTTTTTAATTGTTGGCTTGGGAAATCCAGGCAATGAATATAAAAACACTCGACATAACACTGGATTTATGGCGACGGACGAAATTGTCCGTCGTTATAATTTTTCTAACGCTAAATCAGCATTTAATGCTGAAGTCATGAGCGGAGAAATTGATGGTAATAAAGTGTTATTGATGAGGCCTCAAACATATATGAATAATTCAGGACAAGCTGTTAGAGCTTGTATGGATTTTTATAAAATACCTGTTAATAATGTATATGTTATTCATGATGACATGGATTTGCCTGTAGGAAAACTAAAAGCAAAAGTTGCTGGTGGTGCTGGTGGCCATAATGGATTAAGGAGTATTGATGCTCATTGTACACCTAATTACACAAGAGTAAGAATAGGTGTAGGAAAACCAAACAATAAAGATCAAGTTGTTGATTGGGTATTGTCAGGTTTTGGTTCATCAGATAAAAAGATTTTACAAAACTTATTAGAATTAGTTGCTGATAATTTGCCTGTATTATTATCAAAAGGAACAGGTGAATTTACATCACAAATAGCATTAAAAAATAAATAGACTTAAAGGATTTTAAAAATGGGATTTAATTGTGGAATTGTTGGGTTGCCAAACGTTGGTAAATCTACTTTATTTAATGCATTAACTGCTACTCAAGCTGCACAAGCAGCGAACTATCCTTTCTGTACTATAGAACCAAACGTTGGTCGTGTAGCTGTTCCTGATCCAAGATTAGAAGTTTTATCTCAACTTTCTAGTTCAAAACAAACAATTTATACTCAATTAGAATTTGTGGATATTGCAGGATTGGTTAAGGGTGCAAGTAGAGGTGAAGGTTTAGGAAACCAATTTTTAGCTTCTATTAGAGAAGTTGATGCAATTGTACACGTTTTACGTTGTTTTGAAGATAGTGATATTACACACGTTGAAGGTTCTATTGATCCTGTACGTGATGCAGAAACAATTGAAACTGAATTAATGCTTGCTGATTTAGATTCTCTTGAACGCCGTATAGTTCCATTTGAAAAGAAAGCTCGTTCTGGAGAAAAAGAAGGCAAAGATATGGTAGCTGTTATGCAACCTGTTTTAGATGCTTTGCGTAATGGAAAACCTGCAAGAACAGTTAAATTTGATGATGAAGAAAAATTAAAAATTTATAATTCATTGTTCTTATTGACATCAAAACCTGTTTTGTATGTATGCAATGTTGATGAAGCATCTGCTGCAACAGGTAATGAATTTTCTAAGCGTGTATTTGAAATGGCTGCAAAACAAGGAAATGAAGCTGTAGTAATTTCTGCGGCTATTGAAGCTGAAGTTGCATTATTAGAAAATGCTGAAGAACAAAAAGAATTTTTAGAAACATTAGGCTTAGAAGAAACAGGTCTTAATCGTGTAATTAAGGCTGGATATAAGTTGTTAAAATTGAAGACATATTTTACAACAGGCCCTAAAGAATCAAAAGCTTGGACAATTAAAGATGGATTTACAGCTCCTCAAGCTGCTGGTGTAATTCACTCTGATTTTGAAAAAGGCTTTATTCGTGCAGAAATAATTTCTTATGAAGACTTTGTTGAATGCAAATCTGAAGCAAAAGCTCGTGAATTAGGAAAATTACGTTCTGAAGGAAAAACATATATTATGCAAGACGGCGATATTTGCCATTTCTTGTTCAATGTATAAAAAATTGATAAAATTTTTATTTTTTGCTTAAAAAATTATAAAATTCGCTATTTTTATAACAGATTATGTGAAATTTTCACATAATCTGTTGTTTTTTTGTAAAATATGAGTAAAATATAACAATAGATAAATTATGCATGAGAGGAAAAAATGCTTTTAAATTTTTCTGTTTCTAATTTCGGTTCGATAAATGAAAAAATAAATTTTTCTTTATTTTCAGGAAAAATATCAAAACAACATTCAAATCATTTAATAAAAAATAATTTTTTTAAAGTTTTAAAGGGAGCAGCAATTTATGGTGCAAATGCATCAGGAAAAACAAATTTTGTGCGTGCTCTTGAAGCATTTTGTTCATGCGTATTATCGGAAAATACAAAATTTATTTTAGCTCATCAGTTTAAGTTATCAAAAAATACGGAATATACCGAATTTGAAGTTGATTTTCAAATAAATGGTATTTCATACAGATATAGTTTAAAGACAAATGGAATTGAAATTCCTTTTGAACAATTATCTATTTTACAAAAAAATGGAAATTTAAAAGAATTATTTACGAGAAAGTTTTTAAAAGTTGAAATAAAAGGGATGTTGGAAAAAAGCTCTGATTGGTTTAACAATAGAACTTTTCAATCATCTACAACTTTTTTGTATAAACTTGCACAAGATGGTATAGAAGATAATCGCTCTAAAATTTGTGGCTCTAACTACATAATAGATACGTTAAATTTTTTTGAACAACTAGTTATAGCAAATCCCAATAGCTATATAAATCCTGTGGCTTTTGGTTTGTATTTTAATCAATATGATTATCAAAATTATTTAAAAAGATTACTTAAAATTGCCGATTTAGGAATTTCAGATGTAATGTGGGTTCTTTTATCGAAAGATGAAACCGAAAATTATTTTAAATCCGCTTTAAAATCTAATCGCAATTATAATGAGGGAACTTTATTCTCTAAAACTTCGGATGGTAATATTATAGCTATCGTTATTAATCAAAATGAAGTAAAAGGGTTTGAATTAAGAACAATACATAATGAGGTTAGTTTTAAAATTAACGAAGAATCTGACGGAACTAAACGTTTAATAGATTTATCGTTGTCATTTTTCTTACTTAGAAATCCTAATACATGTTTATTTGTAGATGAATTAGATTGTCGATTACACCCTTTTTTAAGTAAGTTTTTAATTCAGGAACATATGGAAAATGAGAATAGTTTAGGACAACTCATTGTCACATTACATGACCTAAATTTAATGGCAAATGATATTTGGCGCACAGATGAAATATGGTTTACTGAAAAGCGTCAAGATGGATCTACAGATTTATATTCCTTATATCAATTTACACCACGTTTTGATAAAGATTTACAAAAAGGATATATCCAAGGAAAATATGGAGCAATTCCTATGATTGGGGCCTTTGAAAATGAATAATTTTGGTAAACGAATACAATTCAAGCTAATAATTCATGTTTTTTGTGAAGGTAAAACAGAAATTGATTATTTACAAAAGTTTGTTTTGCAACAAAAAAAATCATCAATTGTTAAATTAAATAAAATGTGCATTAATTCTGATCCAATTCATTTAGTAAAGGAAGCAATTAATCACTATAAAGACTTAAAAAATAGTAAAAGTCAAATTTGGGTTGTTTTTGACTATGATGGAAGAGATCAAATAGTACAAACGGCAATTAATATACTTAAACAAAGTGGAAAAGATATAAAATTGGCTTTTATGAAACCTTGTATAGAAATTTGGCCTTTGCTACATAATAATATTGATAATGTTAATTGCCAACAAACGGCGCAATCAAGATTAGAAGAGATTATGCCTTCATATAAACATGATAGAAACCCTTATTTTGATTTGTCAAAAATGCCATTTTATGAATTAGCTGTGAAAAAGGCTCATCAATGGGAAGTTTCACTAGATGGCTCTTTAGAATACAATGCGGCAAAAGTTGCAGGAATATACAAACTTACAGAATTAATTAAGAAAATTTAATTTTTTAAATAGTTTTATTCTATTTTTGTTGACTAGCTGAGAAAAAGTGTATAAAAAATGCAATTACACGATGTTCTTCGTGGAATTTTTCCAAGATATTGTTATATTATTAAAAAAGTGAAATACTATGCACTTAAAAGATTTAAAGAAAAAGTCTCCGGCTGAATTAGTCAGCATGGCGGAGCATTTAGATGTTGAAAATGCATCTACTCTTAGAACTCAAGAATTAACATTTGCTATTTTAAAGCAATTAGCTAAGAACGAAGAAGTTTTCTATGATGAAGGCGTTATAGAAGTTCTTCAAGATGGATTTGGTTTCTTACGTTCAGCAGAATCAAATTATTTAGCAGGAAGTGATGATATTTATGTTTCACCACAAATGGTAAAGAAATATGGTTTGAGAACAGGTGATACAGTAGAAGGTGAAATTCTAGCACCTCAAGGTAATGAAAGATATTTCTCATTATCAAAAATCATTAAAGTAAATTACACAGATCCTGAATCTTTAAGATATCGTATTAACTTTGATAACTTGACACCTTTACATCCTACTGAAAAAATTAAGATGGAAAATCCTAATGACAGTAAGAATATGACAGGTCGTATTATTGATTTAATATGTCCTCAAGGTAAAGGTCAACGTGGTATGATTGTTGCTCCTCCAAGAACAGGTAAAACAGTTATGCTACAAAATATAGCACATGCTATTGTTGCTAATAATCCGGAAGTTTATTTAATCGTTTTATTGGTTGATGAACGTCCTGAAGAAGTAACAGAAATGATTCGTACAATTAAGGGTGAAGTAATTTCATCTACTTTTGATGAACCAGCAAGTAGACACGTTCAAGTTGCAGAAATGGTAATAGAAAAGGCAAAACGTTTAGTTGAACACAAACGTGATGTTGTTATTTTATTAGACTCAATTACAAGACTAGCTCGTGCATATAATACAGTTGTTCCAAGCTCAGGAAAAGTATTAACAGGTGGTGTTGATGCTAATGCTTTACAAAAGCCTAAGAGATTTTTTGGTGCAGCACGTAATATCGAAGAAGGTGGCTCTTTAACAATTATTGCTACAGCATTAATTGATACAGGCTCTCGTATGGATGAAGTTATTTTTGAAGAATTTAAAGGTACAGGTAATTCTGAAATTATTTTGGATCGTAAAGTTTCTGATAAACGTATATTCCCAGCTATTGATATTACAAAGTCTGGTACACGTAAGGAAGAATTGTTAATTGGAAATGATTTATTACCTAAGATGTGGATGCTTCGTAGAGTATTAATGCCTATGGGTGTTGCTGAAGCTATGGAATTTTTGATGGATAAGTTGAAATTAACAAAAGATAACCAAGATTTTATCAACTCTATGAACCAATAATTTTAGTGTGTTAATTATGACTAAGTTATCAGAAATAAAAGAAAATATTCAAAAAGCATGTAAAGATTGTGGACGTAAGGTAGAAGACGTTGAATTAATGGCAGTTTCGAAATTTCAAAGTGTTGAAGATATCGAAAGTGTTATTAATGAAGGACAATTTTTATTTGGAGAAAATAGAGTTCAAGAAGCTATTAAAAAATTTGAACCTCTACGTGAAAAATATTCAAATATAAAAGTTCACTTAATTGGATCTTTACAAACAAACAAGGTAAAAGAAGCTGTATCTTTCTTTGATTGTATACAATCTGTAGATAGAATTGAACTAGCTGAAAAATTATCTAAAGAGATGCAAGTTCAAAATAAAAATATTCCTGTTTACATCCAAGTAAATACAGGAAGCGAACCACAAAAAGGTGGTCTTGATATAGAAAAAGAAAGTTTAACAGCTTTTATTAATGATTGTAAAAAATTAAATTTAAATGTTGTTGGTTTAATGTGTATTCCTCCTTCGGAAGATGAACCATCTGCTCATTTTGCTTTTTTAAAAAAATTAGCTACAGAAAATGGATTAGAAAAAGTATCAATGGGAATGAGTGCTGATTATGAGTTAGCAATTCAACAAGGAGCAACTTGCGTACGTGTTGGCACAGCAATATTTGGTGAAAGAAAATAATAGGAGATTTTCATGAATTTTAAAAAGTTAATGGGTACAATTGCTTTAGTAGGATTGATTTTGCCTTATGAAGCAAATGCTGCTGAACAACAGACGAATTATGTAAGTTATGATAATTCTGATTTAGAGTTCTCTATTAGTGGTCATTTGAATTGGGCTTTAGGTGTTTCTCATAATAGTAGAAAGGGAGCTAAAGATAAAACAGTTCATGAAAGTGGATATGTATCTCAAGATTCTGATGATGCTTTTTTATGGACAGATGCAGAAATAGATTTTTCTGGTAAAAAAAGATACAATAATGGTAATGAATTAAGCTTTGTTATGCAATTAGATACTGTACGTGGTTCTGTTGAAATGGATGAAGTTTATTTTAATTTAGATACAGATTTTGGACGTTTTATGGTTGGTAATAAGCCAAATGTTGCTAAAATATTAGCTGTAACAGCTCCAGATGAAAGCGGAATGGGAATAAATGATTCAGATGCTTTTAGTTTTATATATGATGGATCTGACGAGAATTTTGCTATAAACCCATCTTCATATCCAATATTAGATAATGATTCTGCAAAAATTAACTACTTAACACCAGAATTTAAGTTTTCAGAAAATCATACTTTGGTTTTAGGTGTTTCTGCTATGCCTTCAGATAAAGGAATGCAACCAAATAATTCATTTTATGAAAAAAATGCTATTAAGTTTAAATATGGTGCAAGTTCTGTAGCATATTATGAAGCAGAATTTGGAAAATATACTTGGGCTTTGAGCGCTGATTATACTTGGTACAAAGCTAAGAACAAAGATTTAAATATACCAGAAGATACAATTGACGGCATTGAAAAAGATAATATTTACCAATATGGTTTTGGAACGACACTTTCTTGGGGAAATTGGAGTGTTGGTGGAACATATTCTTATGTTAATATGAGCCAGGAAACAGCTCAATTATTAGCTAAACGTAAAGGTGTTGTAATGAATAATGGATATGTTTGGACAGCAGGTATTAGTCATAAATTTGGTCCATTATCATCATCTTTAAGCTTTATTCAATCAAGAGCTAACAATATTAATTTAGAAGATAAAAAAGATGTATTTTCAATGGGTATTTTAGGATTGAAATATACTATTTCTAAAGGTGTAAGCACTTGGTTAGATTTAGGATATGCTAAATTTGATTCTGCAGAACATAAAGATAATAAATCTCCTTTAGCAGTTTTAGGTTTAAAGGTTGAATTTTAATCCACGATTTCATTTAAGAGAAAAAAAGCCTCATTATGAGGCTTTTTATTAAAATTGTTTTCTAACTGATTGAAAAATCGCTTTTTTTATAAAGTAATATGCTTTGTTTAACATTTTTTTAAAGGAGTTTTGCTTCTTAAAAGGAATGCCACTAATTAAATTTGAGAGTTTGTTTAAAAAATCAATTGTGTTGAATTAATGCCATATAAGTTAAAATATGAAACTTTTTTTGTTAAGTTCATAATCAATTTTGAACCTAAATTCTTATCCAATTCTTTTGAATTATTTTGATAATACCATTTTGCAATATCAAAAATTGAACTATCATCTTGAATAATCAAATAAATATCTTCGTCTTTCTTAAACAAGCGAATATTCACGAAATTATTCTTATTTTTTAATTTACCGTGATAAAAAATATTTTTCGTAATTTCTTCGAAGACAATCTGAATAAAAAATGTCTTTTTTATATTACATTGATGTTCATAACAAAACGCTTTAATATCTTTAGAGTTTCTCATTGCATCATCGAATGATGTTACATAAAAAGAAACATAATCTTTTGCCTCAATGCCAAAATTTTTAGGAAGCATTATCATATTTTCAACAGAAAATTTTCCTTTATTGTAAATAATAGCGTATAAAACAACAAAAAGTAAAACGGCATATTTTGATAGAAAATCTGCAAAAAATATAGTTTTATATCCCATTAAATCAGCAAAAATCAATGATATTGTCAAAGGAGCAAATATTCTTTGAATTAAATTCATAAAAATGACTATTCTATGACTTTTTATTGCTTGATAATAACTTAAGATAATCATTGATAAGTTTTGCGCAAATAGATTTAATGCTAAAAATCTAACAACTACACATGCCTGGTTGAAGCATTCTGAATTTGAATCTAAAAACATTCTGACGACTAATGGAGTTGATATAAACAAAACACCGCCTAAACAAATTGTTATCAATCCAGAATGTTTAAGAAGAATAATTAAAATTTTTTTTAAATCAAATTTATCATTTTCTCCTATCTTTATTGAACTTAAAGTTAATGTTATTTTTCCAAACGTTTTAGGAAAACAATTAAATAAATTCATTAAACAAACGTATATTCCTAAAACAGGTAAAAGATATTTATCTGAAAGTAATAAAAAGATTGCATTAATCATAAATTCTGAAATAAAAATAAAAAATTTATTTAGTCCTTCTGTTAATCCAGCTTTGATTAACTGAAATATTTCAATTAAATCTATTTTGAAAAATTTAAAATTTAAATAATGTTCTTTAGAAAAGAAATGTAAAAATAAATATCCTGCAGCAATATAATAGCTGATAGACGTTGCTAAACCTATTCCTAACATTCCACCTTTAAATATAAAAACACTAATTAAGTCAGATGCAATATTAAAAATTGAAAAAAGAATTGGGGCAAGAAAACATCGCTTTTTATCCCCATCAATTTGAACAATTGATGGAAATGTAGTCATAATAAATATAGGGAAAAAGCTCCATACAGTTCCAATTAAATAACTTTTTATATTTGAAACAACTTCTGAATTTTCTGTTTTTCCTATTAAAAGAAAATGTGTAATTGGTGATATAAAAATAATTGTCAGTATTGCCAAAATAATAGAAATCACAAAGGCCAAAACAACAGATAAAAAAACTATTTTTTTTGTCTTTTCTAGTTCTTTTTTACCTATGGAGGTTGAACAAAGTATCTGTGTTCCAACCACTAAAATATTCATAAAAATTTTAGAGGCTTGCATAAAAGGCGAGGTAATTGATATGGTAGAAAACGAAATTGGATCTATCAGTTTACAGACAATAATTCCATCGATAAATCCACCTAAATAGGATATAACTGAGGCAAAAAAATAAACGCAAATTGAAGAAATAACAATTTTATTTAAAAGTTTTTCACTATGAAAAAAATTAAACACATTCATTTGTTTTAATTTGCTCCAAAAATGTTTGAAATGGTATTTGCATGACAGAAAATTTCTTATTTTATATATAACTATTATAGAATCGAATACAACATACATTATAAATATTATATGAATTTCCAGAATTTTTTTAGTGAATATGCAAGGGATTTTTTGAGTAGATGAAACTCCAATGCATAGAGCTATTCGTGAAGCTTTAGCTAATTGTTTAATTAATACAGATTTCTTCTTTTCTTCAGGAGTTGTTATTAAAAAAACTTTTGCAATATAATTTAAATTAGTCTAATCTATATTATATTAAAGTTTAATATATAGGTGATGTGATGGAATTTATAGGTAGAACAAAGGAACTTAGTGATTTGGAGCAAGAATACAACAGTAAGCATTCTTTTGTTGTGTTATATGGAAGAAGACGTATCGGAAAAACAGCACTTATACAAGAGTTTATCAAAGATAAGCCTGCTTTATATTTTCTTGCTACAGAAGAATCAGAACCGCAAAGTATGAAACGATTTGCCTCTAATTTATCACAATTTGCGCAGCAAGAATTTATTGCTAAAGCTAATTTCAATGATTGGATTGACTTATTTAAAGTTTTTGTTGATGTTCCAAGTAATAAGACAAAAGTACTTGTTATTGATGAGTTTCAGTACATTGTTAACACAAATCCTGCTTTTACTTCAATTTTTCAAAAGGTTTGGGATGAAATCTTATCTAAACAAAATGTAATGGTTATTATCTGCGGATCCTATATAAATATGATGACAAAGCAGGTTCTATCGGAAAATAGTCCGTTATATGGTCGTAGAACTTCTCAAATCAGATTAGCGCCTTTAACATTTTCTGAGATAAGAAATCATTTTAGCTACAAATCCTTTTCAGATGTGGTTGAGCTATATTCTGTTATCGGTGGTGTGCCTAAGTACTTAGAATTTTTTGATAATGACAGCGAATTGATGTATAACATCTCTCGTGTTATACTTAACAAAAATGGATTTTTATATGAAGAACCTGCATTTTTGCTCAACAAAGAGATTAAAGAGCCAGTTAATTACTATTCAGTTATGAAAGCTATTGCACAAAACAATCATAAGCTTTCCGAAATATCATCTACTATGTCAACTGAGGGTAATAAGTTAAGTCCTTATCTTGAAACTTTAATGGGATTATTTTTGTTAGAAAAACGAGTACCCGTAACAGAGAAAAAGCCAGAAAAAAGTCGTAAGGGATTATATTACATCAAAGATATATTCATCCGTTTTTGGTTTATGTTTGTATTTCCATATAAAGGTGAACTAGAACTTGATAACATTAGCTTTGTCAAAGATAAACTATCAACTAACTTTATTGATAATCATGTTGCATTCGTTTATGAAGAAGTTTGCAAAAACATATTTACCGAACTATGTAGAAATAAACAGATTAATTTTACACCATCTCGTATAGGGTCTTATTGGGATAAAAATGTAGAAATTGATTTAGTTGCTGTTGATGAAAGCAATAAGTGTATTTTTGCAGCAGAATGCAAATATTATAACGATACAAAGCCTGTTGATGTAAATGTCTACGCAAAATTGGTAGAAAAATGTAAAGTTAATGATTTCAGAGGATATGATATAACATATGGTATATTCTCAAAAAGTGGCTTTACTGAACATTTATTAGACATTGCAAAGAAAAACAGCAACATTATATTGATAAATGAAGATAAAATATTAGACACTATATGAGGCCGCAAACTGAATTGTGGACATTAAAAAAAATTTACAAAACCACTTTTAATTTTTTGTATTGTTCCTTAAACTTCTCAGGATTAGTTTCTTTTAAATTTTCAAGATTTTTAATTTTCCACTTAATTCCCGGAAGTTTATCTAAATTAGGAATAGATGAAGCAGATAAATCTGCTTTTAGCTGAACAAAATCAAGTAACAATTGTTTATCATTACCATTTAGAGAAGAATTTATCTCTTTGACTAACATATAAAATGTTGCTTTTGCGTCATCAAAAGTAAAAGCTTGATCACTCATACCATCAAATTCTGTTTTTATAGTTGATTCTTGCATTTGAAACTTTGGATCTAAAATTTCATTTAATGGACGATTTCCACCGAGTAACAGAGAAATGAAGCCTTGCTTTATATCCTCTGTTATTCCATGAATAGAAAATAAATTTTTGATATCAAATAAATCTCGCGGATGCTGTCTATCAAGAGCTGCGCAAATTTTTCCTCCCTAAAGTTCCGCTTTTGATATGATTTGAGCAGATGCATATCCATATAATTCCTGAGCCTTATCGCATAGCTCTATAATTTGTGGTTGATATATACATCCCCTTAAAGTATAATTTGGTTCTATCTTAATTTCAGATATTCCGTTACTAACAACTAATTTTTCTTCAGATTTGTTATTAGAGTGCACTTTTAATCCTATTTTTTTCAAATTATGCGAGATTTTTTCTAATCCATTGTTAATGTTCTTATATGTGGTATCTCTGTCTTCAATAGGCAAATAAACTAAATCTATGTCTACAGACAGCCGAGGTAAATTAAGATAAAAAAGATTGATTGCCGTCCCGCCCTTAATCGCAAAAGATTTTTCAGTTGCAATAGATGGTAGACAATTAATCAGCAATTTCACTTTGTTTTCATAATCATTATTAAACATTACTTTACCTCATCAACAACAATATTAAATTCTTTTACATATTTTCCATGATTATTTATTTTGTATACGCTTGTTCCAAGATCAAATTTTGATACATCTATTTTTTTATACCATTCATGGTTTGCAATTGATGATAAATATAAAAACAACCGTTTGACTTTTATTGAGGCGCATTGTTCTAACAAATTTTGCAATAATTTTGGTCGCAAAGTGACCAATGTTTCCAGAATTTCATATGCTTCTTGAACCGAAATATTTTCCGGACAAGTTTGTAAAAGTTCGATAAATGCACGCTCTTGTGTAGAAAAAGGTATGACAAATCCAAGCTCTTGAGGTGTTTGTTGAAAACCATCATCATTTAAGATGGTCGTTGGAATATAAGTATAATCATTTGCAAAAAAACTCTTGAACCATTGAGGAATTTTTTCTTTTTTTATAGAAAATAAGGTGCTTTTTTGATTTTTTCGCAAATATTGCCATGTGTTGTGGTATTTCATCAAAGCAGTAGCACCACCTATATATACAGACAAACCTTCTTGACGTAACGCATAAATCGCTCCTTCTATAGTCGGAATATCGCCAGCTTTTATAAATGCGCCTCGATGTATAGATTGTATGAGCCCGTTTTTACGATAAACTTTTAATAAGTCTTTAGATATACCTTGTTGTTTTAACCACTTACTTGTTAAAACAACACCGTTGGGTGTATTCATTAATATCTTAACAAAATTCATAATTAGGTAACTCCTTATACCCCGATTCTATATATTTTTAAGAAAAATTCAACCCTTATTTAAAGAATATTCGAATTAGGGAATCGTGAATACCCTATATTTAATTTTATTTAAAAGATAATATATTATACTTAAATAGATAAAATAAATGGTAAGGGATAATATAATGTCTTTATCACTAAAAACG
This sequence comes from Alphaproteobacteria bacterium, assembly GCA_024407875.1. Taxonomy (GTDB): domain Bacteria; phylum Pseudomonadota; class Alphaproteobacteria; order CAAGCB01; family CAG-977; genus UBA2903. The sequence continues at coordinate 148 of JAKSVT010000005.1, read as the reverse complement.
CCAAAAGAGATTTCACTTGAAATAGGTATTTCCGCGACCAAAACAAAAGAAATGATTGAACAAGTCGCTTCATCTCTGGCCGTCTATTATAAATAAAGAATTCCCAATTTTTACCTCTATATATTCAGTTTGATAGTTAAATTCAATA
>JAKSVT010000047.1 GCA_024407875.1 Alphaproteobacteria bacterium | reverse complement strand
AATAGGAGGAAAAAATAATGGAGTATGTAACTTTAAATAATGGTGTAAAAATGCCCATGGCAGGATTTGGAGTTTTCCAAATCAAGGATAGAGAAGAATGTGTAAGGGTTGTCCTGGATGCAATTGAAACTGGATATCGTTTAATTGATACAGCACAGTCTTATGGTAATGAAGAAGCTGTAGGAGAAGCGGTTTCAAAAACTGATGTACCTCGAGAAGAGTTGTTTATTACAACAAAAGTCTGGATTACAAACTATGGCTATGAAAAAGCTAAGGCATCAGTGGAGGAATCATTGAAAAAGATGAAGCTTGATTATATTGATCTAGTATTATTGCACCAGCCTTTTAAAGATTATCATGGTGCTTATCGGGCTTTAGTTGATTTGTACAAAGAAGGAAAAATTAAAGCGGTTGGTGTATCTAATTTTTATCCTGATCGTTTAGTAGATTTATGTTTAGATACAGATGTTGTTCCTGCAGTGAATCAGGTAGAAGTGAATCCATTTCATCAACAGAATCAAGCATTAGAATATAATCAAAAATATGGTGTTCAATTGGAAGCATGGGCACCGTTTGCAGAAGGAAAGAATGGGATTTTCACTAATGAAACATTAATGGGAATTGGTGAAAAATATAACAAATCAGTAGGTCAAGTAATTTTAAGATGGCTAGTACAAAGAGGAATTGTGCCATTAGCTAAAACAGTAAGAAAAGAAAGAATGTTAGAAAATATCAATATCTTTGATTTTGAATTAAGTGAAGAAGATATGAAAACTATTACAGATATGAATAAAGATACGAGTTCATTTTTCTCTCACTATAATCCAGCAACTGTTGAGATGATTTGTGGTTTAAAAAGATAAATTATTAAAGCAAGATGAAAGCTAGATAGCTTTATAGTGAACTAGTCAGAATCTACAATATACTAGGAGAGAAAATATTAATGAGAATAATTGAATTGAGTAATGGTGTGAAGATGCCAATCATTGGTTTTGGAACAATTGGACAGTTTGGTAAACAAGTAGAAGATAATGTTTCTTTTGCTTTACAAAATGGGTATCGTTTGATCGATACGGCTAATCGCTATACTAATGAAAAAAGTGTAGGTAGAGGTATTAGTAAAAGTGGATTGGATAGAAAAGAAATTTTTATTGAGACAAAATTAGCTCCGACGTTTTATGAAAAAAGTAATGCTATTGAGCAAACATTAGAACGATTGGGGGTTGAATATATTGATCTGATGCTGTTGCATCACCCTTTAAATAATTATATTGCAGGTTATCAAATGATGGAAAAAGCTTATAAAGAGGGGAAAATCAAAGCACTAGGGTTATCTAATTTTAATGTTGAACAAATTCAAGAAATTTTGGATATTTGTGAAATTAAACCAGTAGTAATGCAAATTGAATGTCATCCTTATTATCCGGCTGAAAAGGTAAAAGATTTTTGTTTTAAAAATGGGATTACTCTACAATCATGGTATCCTTTAGGGCATGGTAGTAATGAATTGTTAAATGAACCGTTATTTAAAGCATTAGCAATTAAATATCATAAGACAACG
>JAKSVT010000046.1 GCA_024407875.1 Alphaproteobacteria bacterium | reverse complement strand
CATAGTTACTTTGATATTTATTATCTTTTTATAAAAGATTTTTTCCATTACTTTCAATAACCTTTTTATACCAATAAAAAGAATCTTTTTTCATTCTTTGATATGTTCCGTTTCCTAAATTATCTCTATCTACATAAATAAAACCATATCTCTTTTTCACTTCTCCTGTTCCATTAGAAATCAAATCTATACATCCCCAAGTTGTATATCCAATAATATCTACACCATCTTTGTCAACAGCATCTTTCATTGCTTGAATATGTGCTCTTAAATAATCAATGCGATAATCATCATGAATAGTCCCATCTTCTTCTACAAGATCTACTGCTCCTAATCCATTTTCTACAACAAATAGTGGTTTTTGATAGCGATCATATAACTCATTGATTGTACTTCTGAAACCTAAAGGATCTATTGCCCATCCCCATTGACTTATCTGTAAATACGGATTCTTAGCCGAAGCAAACATATTGCTTTCAGATTGTTGTCCTTTTGAGACATCACTGCTGCTTACTCTTGATGAATAATATGAAAAACTAACAAAATCAACAGTATTTTCCTTTAATAATTCTTTATCTCCTTCTACAAAAGGAATAGTCACATTTCTTTCTTCAATCCATTTCAAAGCATAACTATGATAATATCCTCTTGCTTGGACATCTGTAAACATATAAACTTCTCGATTATCACAAATTGCTTTCCAATAATCTTCTGGTTTACATGTTTCTGGATAATATGACCCTGCTGCAACCATACATCCTATTTGATTATAAGAATCAATTTCATGTGCTAATTTTGTCACCATTGCACTTGCGACTAACTGATGGTGGACAGCTGTTATCATTGTTTGAATTTCATTTTCTCCCTCTTCAAAACAAAGTCCTGAAGATACAAATGGAAAATGTAAAATCATATTGATTTCATTAAATGTAAGCCAATATTTCACTAAACCTTTGTATCTATGAAATAATGTTTGACAAAGTTTAACATACTCATCAATCATTTTTCTATTTCGCCATCCACCAAATTTTTTAACTAAATGCATTGGTGTATCAAAATGATTAATAGTAACTAGTGGTTCTATTCCATGTTTATGACATTCTCGGAAAATATCTTCATAGTACTGTAGCCCTTCTTCATTAGGTTTCTGTTCATCTCCTAAAGGGAAGATTCTTGTCCAGGCAATAGAAAGTCTTAATGTTTTAAAGCCCATTTCACCAAATAATGCAATATCTTCTTTATAATGATGATAAAAATCTACAGCTGTTAATGCAGGATAAAAATGCTGATCATCAAAATCGTACATTTTCTTTTTACCAGTACCTACTAAATAACGATCTTCTCCTAAAGGCATCAAATCAACATTAGCTAGTCCTCTTCCTCCTTCATTATATCCTCCTTCACATTGATTGGCAGCTGTTGCGCCACCCCATAAAAAATCTTTTCTAAATCCCATTTTTCTTTCCTCCTTCTGTTTCTAAATAGTGATATAATTTTTTTAATTGTGGGACACATAATATATACTTATCCATTAAAGATTGGAAAAAGCCAATAAGAGTTCCGTTACAAAATGCCATAATAACTGTTCCTATCCCAACAC
>JAKSVT010000045.1 GCA_024407875.1 Alphaproteobacteria bacterium | reverse complement strand
ACTCATATCCTCTTGAAATGCCCCACATTTTAGAAAGTGGTTTAACTGGCCAAAGTTTCTTTTTGATATCAGATTGTTTCCATTCAACTGCATATGGTGGTTTCTTTTTGCCATCAAGATCTAATGCGGCTTTCGCTACAAACATATTAGGTCCGATTCCGGCAGTGGTAACTAAATTTGTTTTATCATAAATAGTCTTTTGGATCCTTCTTACTAGTTGGTAAGCAGTGCAATCATACATTTTTAAATACGGACCAAGATTAATAAATAATTCATCAACTGAATAAACATGAATATCATCTTCGCCAACAAAGTCTAAGATAATTGATACGACTTCTGCGGACTTTTTTAAATATAAAGACATTCTTGGCGTGGCAAAAATCATTCCATCAATTTTTGGAAGTTCTCTTTTTCTACAACGCGAAGGCACACCCATAGCTTTAAGAAATGGGGAGACAGACAAAACAATTGTGCCATCGCCTCTTTCAGCGTCACAAACAGCAAGTGGGGTTGTAAAAGGATTCACTCCAAGGTCGATACATTCAACAAAGGAATAGAAAGCCTTCATATCGATAACAGCAATCTTTTGTTCCATAGTGGTAATATCATATCGATAGTATTTTTTTGCTTTTGAGTAATGTATTCAAAAAGAGAAAATTGTTATTCCAAATGGCAAAATTTTTAAAATGGCTGTTTTGTTAATATGTTACAAATCAATCTTTTTCATAAACTTTTAGGAATTATCCAAAGTAATTGCTAAAATATGTATTAGTCAGTTTAAAGACTAATAATTTACAGTATGTTAGAAATATTTTTACAAACATTATTAGATTTCGCTTCCAGAGGCATTGTTGGGATAATTTTAATCTTATGTATTTTGGTATTTGCGGTTGTTAATGGCCTTATTAGAAAAACATTTATGCAATTATGGCAAATAGTGGTTTTCGCTGTTTTATTTGTTCTTTCATACTTCGTTTTTGCTGATATGCTTAGCACCTGGATATATGAAAAGGCTATGCTTCAATTTGGATTAAACACGATAGTTGTTGTTGAAAATGTTGAAGTATATCAAATTAATAATTTCGGTGATTTAATCTCATTTATTGGAGCGTTAGCAAATGAAGCCAAATACACAGAAGAATTTGCTTATAACTTAGGTTATTCAATTACATTCTCTATGTCATTAGCAATTTTAACTTTATTAGACATTATTGTTGCACCTCTTGTTACTTTAATTACATGGCCACTTATTAAACTTGCTATCCCTAAAAAATGGGACCACGCAAACAAAAGATGGATTGCCCCTCTTTTATCGTTTGTCGAAGCATTATTTGGTATTTCAGTAATGATTAACTGCTTAGCAGCTTATTCAGAAGGTATGTCATGGCTTGTTACTAATCCGGTTATTTTATCTAGACTCAATATTGATACTGCTATTTTCACTGTTCTTCGTTTCTTTACAACCGATTTCTTTGGGTTCTTTAAAGTTCTTAACATTCACTTATTTAACTTCCAATTTGCCGCTAATGGCGAAGTCTATAGCACAGCAAAAGAATTTATCGCACTCACATCTAAGGTATTCCCTAATGTTGAAGATGGTAGCG
>JAKSVT010000044.1 GCA_024407875.1 Alphaproteobacteria bacterium | reverse complement strand
AGCATGCAAACAAACTTAAATATGTTGATGAGTTTACTTTAGATTCAAAACTTAAAGACTATATTCATGATTGGCATATTCAACAAAATGAAAGCATTAAAAAGAGCAACAAAAATTTATTAGATAAAGATAAAAAAGATGATAGCTTAACATTTGGTGAAGTTCTTAAAACTTTAAAAGGAAATTATGAACAAGATTAATACATATTTGAAATATAAATTAATTAGAGACATTTTCTTGTTAGCTAATGAAGCAGACTATGACATGAAAGATTTTTTAAATAAATTCATGTCTTCTAAGCTTTGCAAAAAGATTTTCGAGAATGGCGGTGTTCACTTTTTTAATGAACCGAGCGTAATTGCAGATTTCACTTCAGAAGTAGAAGTTAAAAAAACCGAGAATAAATTAGATCAAATAATTGTTGCTTATTACGCATATATCTATGTTAATTTCTATTTATTAACAGGAATCCTTCCAAATAAAATAATGCAATACATGCCATTTGAATACATTCTTTCTCACTTTGATCATTTTCATATTATCGATGAAAAGGAAGTTGTTGAAATAGTTTTGAATGACTTTAACAAATCTCAAAATGCATTAAGAAAACAAAGAAGCGTTTCAAATATAAACATATTAAAAGAAGCAATGAACAAAGAACTTTCTTACCATTCTGTTGAACTTTATAATAAGCTTTTTCCTAATAACTATATGTCAAATCTAGTTTATAAGGTTGAGACATTTAGTTTCTTTGAATCTGAGGATACTTTTGTGTGCGCTAGTAAAGCAGATTCGATGAACCAAGTTGAAAAGATAATTAAAGATAGTTTATTAAATACATACGCTTTTAGAAAAAGATACGCTATTAGCTTTATTTATGTATCGAAGAGTTTAACTGAAGAAGACTTAAAGAAGATAAAATCCTCAATTCCTTTAGCAACATACTTTTGGAAATTTGTTATTGTAGAGGATAGATGCATTCATGTTTTTAATTCATTTGCAGAATATAATAAGTACTATTACGTGTACTCTAAATCAGATTTTAAAAAGGCACACGAAAAATACCTTTCAAGATTCGATAAGCAGGATGATTAAGTAAAATGTCGCAAATGTTATAAAACAAATGCGACTTTTTATTTACGCAAACACATATATTGATAAGCAATAGGCTATAACTAATATACTTTTTTGATATTTTTATTTTTGATCTCCGAAAATTAATATGTAGGTGTGAAAGGAGATCAAACAAATGAGAACAATAAAAGCACTCGTGTATGATTCTAAATCGTACACTCAAGAAGCATTTGAAAATACTGAACATGATGGTATTGAATTCACATATGTGGATACTAAATTAAATAAACACACTGTTAAACTCGCAAAAGATTACGACACAATTGTAACCTTTGTGAACGATGACCTTGGCGAAGAAGTTATTGAAAAACTTATTGACCAAGGAAAGAAAGCTGTATTCCTCAGATGTTCAGGATATAACAATGTTGATCTAAAGAAAGCTAAAGGTAAGATTGATTTCTATCGTGTGCCTAGTTATTCACCATACGCTATTGGGGAATTCACATTCGCATTACTTCTGACTAGCATGAGAAGGACACATAAAGCATACAATAGAACTCGTGAGTTTAACTTTTCTCTTG
>JAKSVT010000043.1 GCA_024407875.1 Alphaproteobacteria bacterium | reverse complement strand
ATCCCCAATCCCCAATCCCCAATCCCCAATCCCCAATCCCCATTAATTTAATAAAACATTAATATCTTCCATAGTTTAAATTTAAATTTTTGTTTTAATAATTTTTTTAAACTGATAATTAAAATTCTTCTTCTTCAAGTTTCTGTTTTTTTGCCATTGGGTTATCAGGACCCATCTTTGGACCTCCGGCTGGTTTAGCAACTATAATTTGATCTATTTTAATTATAGTTTTGATAGCATTATAAGCGTGTTTAATAGCCCATCTTTTTGTTTCTAAATGGTCATAAACTCCTATTTCAAAAGCATCTTCAATTTCTCCATTTTCAATATTAATTCCCATATTTGGATTCTTATTATTTTTAGCTCTTAATGTTGGTAGTTTTTCATTTACATTATATCCAGAATTTTCCAAAATAGTTCTTGGAATAACATCAAAAGCCTCACCAAAGGCTTCAATAGCATATTGGTCAAGAGTTTTAACAGTAGAAGCATATTGTTTAATTTGTTCTGCTAGATACATATCAATGGCACCAGCTCCAGCAACGAAAAGAGGACTTTTGCATACTGCTCTGTAAGCATTTACACCACAATTTACAACTCTTTCTAAATTATCTAACATATCATTTGTATTTCCTCTTAAAACAATGGTACTTAATTTATTATTTTCACTTTCTTTTCTAATTAAAATACATTTTTGTGAAGAAATTTCTGTAACTTTAATTTCATCAGCATATCCCATTTCTTCTTTAGTTGGAGCACCTAATCTCACTAATAAAGTGGCTCCGACACTTTTAGCAATACGTCTTAGTTCAAATTTACTCATAGTTCTAAGTGCCATAATACCATATTTGTCTAAATAGTGAATTGCCATGTTACTTATGGCACCTCCGGTAATGATACATTTAACACCTGAGTCAACAATTTCTTTAACAATTTTTTCCATATTTTCTTCTTCACTTTTTGTATAATTCAACAATTCATCAGCGGTTTTAAATACAATGCTATCATTTGTTTCAGCACCTTTTGTCTGGAATTCACAGTTATATACAGCAACGTTACAATTTTCAGCATGTTGAACTACACCTTCTGTTTTTCTTACAACAAGCATTCCTTTAATGACTTCACTTTTCATCAAACTTCCTCCTAAAATTTTAGCAACTCTAACATTATCTACATCAAATTTTTCAATTTGAGTTGGGACTACATTTATACATGCCTGAGCAATAAGAGGAGCTAAAAATGTTTCTTGGCCATGTGCTAATTTACTTCCAATTACTGGTTTGATTATTTTTGTTGCTTCAGTAAGATTTTTAACATCTTCGACTTTGTGTGTGTTTGCTTTATCTAATAATTCCATTGAGTAATTAAAAGCTTTTTCATATCCTTCACTAACATCAGCTACGTGGACTCCTTCTGAGACTAAGTTTCCTGCTTTTGACATTAGTTCACCACCAAAAGTAACTACAAAATTTGTCAAGTCACCTTGTTCAGCATTTTGTGCTTTCAAAGCATCTACTAATACATTAACAGCTGGATGATTAATTTCTAATTCAGTTGCCATAACATTTGCATCTTTTGTCAAAAAGATTTTGTCAAGGTAATTTATAATGTATTTTTTCATACCATTTGGACCTAAGGATGTACGAGTCATTTCAGCCATGTCACTAATTGCTTCGACATTTTTCATCAAAGTTTGAGCTTTTCCTTTGTAATGACGATAACCTGATTTTAGAAGGTTGTTAAATCCACCGTAATGAGAGAAATAAGATTGCTTTTGCATTTTGATAATTTAAATAAATAAAAATCAAAATAAAATATTAAAATTTAATTAAAGTATTTATTCTAGAATAAATATGTAG
>JAKSVT010000042.1 GCA_024407875.1 Alphaproteobacteria bacterium | reverse complement strand
TAGATAATGGAAGTTTTTAAACTAAAACACTCAATTAAACCAAACTCATTGTTACAAGTTGAGTTTCCTAGCGGAATAGAATTTGATGAAATTAAAATAGTTTCTTCATGTTTTTATTCAATCTTTTTTGATGGAGACTTAGTTCAATTTGGGCCATATAGAAGGACTTGTGATCATTTAAATTTAAATAGTCTAAAGTTAGAAGGCAATACAAATGAATTAGAACTAAGAATTACATATTATGGAGTTCCTTCATTTGATATCGAGACTAGGGAGTTTTTATTTGGAATTGAACTTTATAAAAATAGTGAACTTGTGACTTCTTCTAAAGATATTAAATTGTACTTTGATAAAACTTATATTTCTGAATCAAACAAATATTCTTTCCAAAGAGGTTTTGTTGAAAGATATGATTTAACTTTAAATAGACCTATTCAATACATCGAGTTGGAAGAAGCTACAAAATTTGAAATTATCAGTGAATACAAAGATACTTGTTTATACAAAAAAGAAGAACCAGTCATCAAAGATTCTGGTAGTTTTAAAGGCTTTAACAAGTCTTATAAAGGTAAAAATAATTATTACGATAAAACTAGCAACTTTATTGTGGATGACATTTTAAATTCTCTTGATAATGGACATTTGTTTTATCAATATCAATTTAATAGTGATGTGACAGGTATTTTTCATCTAGAAATTGAATCTTCTGAGGTTCAAACAATCTATTTAGTTTTTGATGAATATTTGCCTTTAGGTAAATGGGAATTCTTTAGAGCGCGTTGTAGTGATTTGATCGAAATCAAATTAAATAAAGGAATAAATGCAATTTATTCTAATGTCCCATACACATGTATGCATGTAATGTTAATCAGCGAGCATAAGATTGTTGTTAATCATCTTGAAAGTGTTCTTATTCAAAACGACATGATTAAAGTTCAATTAACAGGCGATAAAAGAATAGATAATATTTTGTTAGCTTCCTCAAGAACATTCGCACAAAACGCTGTTGATTTATTTACAGATTGTCCGGGTAGAGAAAGAGCTGGATGGTTATGCGATAGTTATTTTTCAGGAATTGCTGAACCTTTCTATACAGGTAACCACAATATAGAAAAAGCATTTTTAGAAAACTTTCTATATGAGTCTTCACCTGAAATACCAGAAGGAATGGTACCAATGTGTTATCCTTCTATTCATCAAGACCATACATTTATTCCTAACTGGTCTTTATGGTTTATTGTTGAGATTGAAAGATATTTTAATGATTCTAAAGATTTTGTATTAATTAACAAATTAAAAGAAAAAGTTTATAAGATCTTGAACTATTTTAAAAAGTTTGAAAACGAATATGGATTGCTTGAAAATCTAGAGTCTTGGGAATTTATTGAATGGAGCGATGCTACTGAAGACAGATACATCAAGCCTGTTTCTTTTGTCACGAATATGCTTTATAAAGGTGCAATTGAAAGTGCAGCAAACTTATATTTCGACAAAGATCTTTTAGAAAAATCTAAAGATCTTTGTAAGACAATAAATGAATTATCATTTAATGGAAAATATTTTAGAGATAATGCGAGAAGAATAGATGATAAATTAGTTGTCACCCCAAACTTAATAAGCGAGACTGCTCAATATTACGCTTTCTTCTTTAATATTAGAAATGACGATCAATATTTTGAAAATGTATTTAATGCAAAAGATGATAAAACAATTGTAGGAAGCGCTGTTTTTATTGGTAAATTCTTACGCCTTTTGAATTTATATAGAAAAGAAAAATATCAAGCTATTATTGATGAATTTGTGCCATATTTTGAAAAAATGGCAAACATAACAGGAACGCTATGGGAAAAAGAAGCACCAGAAGCAAGCTGTAACCATGGTTTTGCATCAGTCTTTGGTGCAGTGTTATTTGATTGTTATAAAAAGACTTCTAAATAAGTCTTATGATGAAAATTTTTGTTTATATTTTAAAGGTGTTTCTTGAAAGAAACTTTTAAATACTTTAATGAAGTAATTGTAATCATCAAAACCAACTGATGCAGCGATTTCAGGTAGTGATAAGTCGGTTGTGATGATTTTTTCTTTTGCGATATTCATCTTAAATTTTGTGATGTATTTTCTTGGCGACATACCGCTTAAATTTTTGACTGAATATTCAAGTTGTTTTGTTGAAAAATAGAAATGTTTTGCAATATCATCGATATTGATTTTTTTCTCTATGTTTTCAAGCAAATATGGATCCAATTGATCTGCTAAAAAGTTGTTTTTAATATGGATATATTTTTCATGCTTTGAAAGTAAAACAAATGAATCAATAATGTTCAATACATTATTATACATTTTTTCTGAGAAGATTGCGACCTTATCATAGTCTCTTAAAGCATCTTCAAAACTTTCATTGTTTATTTTGCATGAAGCTTTGATTTTTTTAAGTTGAGCTTCGCGTTTTTCTGGGTTTCTAAATGGTCCAACACAGACATAGAAAACTGTTTGCTTATCCAATTCGTAATAAATGAGCATTTCTATAAAGCCAAAAGGGCATTCGTAATAAAAAGGTTTTTTAGTTAATGTAGAATGAAGCAATGCCTTAGCATCTGAACCACCACAGATCTTACCATTTTTTATGTATGTTGAGCAGAAAACATCTTCAAGATTGGCCACATTTGTACCATTAAAATTTTCATCGTAAATACAAATATTGGAGTTAATTATTGCAGATAAAGATGTTAAGAGCTTATTAAGCTTCTTGTAATCGTATAAGATTTCCATATTTTAATAAT
>JAKSVT010000041.1 GCA_024407875.1 Alphaproteobacteria bacterium | reverse complement strand
CTTCTGTAGGTAAATCAGAATTTAAATTACGAGCAATTTCTGCTAAAACCTTAGAAGGAATAATTAATTTAATTTCTTCTTCACCAGCTTGTTGAACATTCTTAATTGCCAATCTATGGGTGTTAGTACCAACGCAGGTAATACCTTCATTGTTTACATCAAATAAAATACCTGTAAACAAAGGTCTAGATTCATCAGTAGAACAAGCATAGATAGTCTTTCTAATTAGTTCTCTGATTTTTTCATCAGGAATGCTAATAACCTTTTCTGCTGCAAAAGCAGGGAATTTAGGAAAGTCATCTTCATTCATTAAAAGTAGCTTGAATTCAGAACCTTTAGAACTAATTGTGATAATTCTATCTTCGCTATTTTTACAAATAGTAATTTCTTCTTTGGTAAATTTACGAATTAACTCAGATAAATATTTTGCAGAAACAACAATTTCACCTGGCTCTTCTACAACAGCATCAGTAGTACAAGAAATAGCCATATTTAAATCCATAGCTTCTAACTTAATAGCATTATCTAAGGTAAGAATATGGATACCAGAAAAAATAGGAGTACTCGGTTTAGAAATAATAGCTTTTTGAACAGTTTGAATAGCTTTATTTAATGCTTCAGCTTGGCAAGTAATTTTCATTTATACACATACCTCCTAATAAACTAAAACTATTATATTTTTATTAAAGTAGTCGAAGTAGTAGTAAGTGATGTTTATAATGTGGAAAAGTTTAAAATACTAAATATTTAAGCACTTTTTGATATGTTTATAAGCCTGTTGATATTGATGTTTAAAAATCCACACTAAGAACAATATAAAATTTTGATAACAATAAATTCATAATTATCAACAGATTTTTTGATGGTTATCCACAGAAAAAGTGGATAACTTTATTGTTTGATAATTTCTGTAATTCTATTTATATCTTCCTTGACTTTTGGATCAGTTTTGACACTTCCACTTATTTTTTCAAATGCATGGATTACAGTAGTATGGTCACGACCACCAAATAAGTCACCAATTTTAGGATAGGAAAGGTCTGCCAATTCTCTGCAAAGGAACATAGCAACTTGACGAGGGTAGGCGATACTTTGAGTACGTTTTTTGTTAGAAAGGTCTTCAACTTTAATTTTATAATATTCAGCAACAGTTTTTACAATTGTTTCAAAAGTAATTACTCTTGTAACTGTGTCTATTTTCATATCGTTGAGAACTTTTTGTGCTGTTTCGATGGTAATAGGCATATCCATTAGTGATGTGTATGCAACTAATTTTGTATAAGCACCTTCAATTTCACGAATATTAGTAGCAATATTCGTTGCTAAAAGGGCTATTACATCGCTGGGTAGCTCGATATTATCATTAGCAGCTTTTTGTCTTATAATTGCCATACGTGTTTCTAGATCAGGAGCTTGAATATCTGCTTGTAATCCCCATTCAAAACGAGTACGTAGACGGTCCTCAAGGGTTTCTATTTCTTTCGGTGGACGGTCACTAGAAATAATAATTTGTTTATTTGCATCATGAAGTGCATTGAAAGTATGGAAGAATTCAACCTGTGTTTGTTCTTTACCCTTCAGGAATTGAATATCATCTATAATCAGGCAATCAATGTTACGATATTTTTGACGAAATGATTCAGTTGATTTGTTATAGATGGAGGTAACAATTTCATTCGTAAAGCTTTCACTAGAAATATAAAGCACTTTCATATTAGGATTGTTACTCAAAATACGATTGCCAATAGCATGCATTAAGTGAGTTTTTCCTAAGCCAGAACCACCATAGATGAAAAGAGGATTGTAGGATATAGCAGGCTTTTCTGCAACTCTAGAAGCTGCTGCAAAAGCCATACGATTAGAGTTACCAACAATAAAGTTTTCAAATATGTATTTTGGATTGAGGTGGGATTGGAACTGGTCTGAAGCAGGTTCTTTAGTTTGTAGTTGTGGTGGGGTAGTAACATTGATTTTTGGTTCTTGTTCTATAGTTCCCATTTCCATAGTTTCTATTACTAAAGAAATTTCTCTACCCATAATGCTTGAAAGGGCTCCTTCAATAATAGGAGCATATTTCTCTTCTAGCATTTTCTTAAAAAAATCATTCTTTACAGCTACTTTGAAAGATGTATCATTTGCTTCAATTGGAACAATAGGCTTTATCCATATATTGAAGATAGTTTCATTAATAGATTCTTTAAGTTTTTCGGTACATTTGTACCAAATTTCAAACATATCATACATAATTTTTTGTCCTTTCTTTCCAAAAACATTAAAGAAGAAATTGGAAAAATTCATATATGTAATTTACAAAATTTCAAAAATTTAGCTTTAAATGCAGTCAGTTAATCACTATATATTTTAACAGACTGTGGATAACTTCGCAATTCTTTTTCCTGTTGTTTACAGAAATAATTTTTTTCTTTGTAAACATCATATAATAGGTAAAAACTTGCATATTTGTAGAAAAAAATCAAATTTTTACTTGACGAATTTTTATATTTAAAATATAATATTTTGGTAATAGTCTACATTACACTACTTATGTCAAATTTTATGCCTATTTATGGTCATGATTTTTGCTAATTATATTTATCTTGAGCGATTTTTGTTTCTGGTTTTGATCGCAACCAATATAATTTTCAGCTATCAATTCAATAACATAGAATTTGATAAACAATTTCCAATGAAGAAGGAGGGAATATCGAATGAAACGTACTTTTCAGCCTAACAATCTCAGAAGAAAAAGAACCCATGGTTTCAGAGAAAGAATGAAAACTTTGGGCGGTCGTCAAGTTCTTAAAAGCAGACGTGCTAGAGGCAGAAAGAGAATCTCTGCATAATATTATAAAAATAGGCCGCGAAAGTGGCCTATTTTTTCCATGCAGACATGTTCTTTTATAATGTTAGAAAATGTATTCTTTTAGAAAAATTGATCGTTTAAAATCTAAAAAGAGCTTTCAAGCTGTTTATAATCAAGGACATTCTTATGTAGACGGAATGTCGGTTTTTTATGTAACAAGGGATCAGGATGAAAATGTTAGGCTTGGTCTCGCTGTCGGAAAAAAACTTGGTTGTGCTGTTGTGCGTAATCATTTGAAAAGAATGATGCGTGAAGTTTTCCGCAAGCATAAAAACGAATTGAAAAATGGTTCAAATATAGTTTGGGTAGCTCGTCGTAAATTAGTTCAGGCTGATTTAGAAGCATTTGAACGTACATTTTTAAGATTGGCAAAAAAAGCAGCGTTGCTTCAGGAATCTGGTGCTGGTGAATGAAAAAGATATTTATTTTCTTCATAAGATGCTATCAAATTTTTATTTCACCTCTGTTTCCAGCTCGTTGTAGGTTTTACCCTACCTGTTCAGCTTATGCAATAGAAGCAATTGAGAAAAAGGGTGTTTTACTTGGGACATGGATGGCAATTAAAAGAATTGCTAAATGTCATCCTTTTCATCCCGGTGGTTATGATCCAGTTGAATAGTGGATTGTAGTATTTTTTTATTTTCTTATGATCGAGGAGGAAGATTGTGGATTTTCTCAGTAATATCGTCCAACAGGTCTTAGCTATTTTTTATAGCTTTACTAAAACCTTAGGCTTCCCTAACTATGGTGTAGCTATTATTTTAATGACTATTGTAGTAAAGATGCTGTTGTATCCTCTTACTAAAAAACAGATTGAATCAATGAAAGGCATGGCAAGCATTCAACCTAAAATGAAGGCTTTGCAAGAAAAATATAAAGATGATAAACAACGTCTGAATATGGAGTTGGCAAATCTTTATAAATCTGAAAATATTAATCCTTTAGCTGGTTGTTTACCTCTGTTAGTACAAATGCCGATTATGATTGGTATTTTCTATGGTATTCGTGATTTTAATTATGTAGGACCGTCCGAATTTTTGATTTGGGATATTGCTAAAAGCTTCAATGCAATTAATGGTACTGAAGGCTTTGCTGCAGCTATGCCTTATTTATTCTGGCCTGTTGCATCTGCATTATCTTCCATTGTTGTATCTAAAATGAGTATGCCTGGTAATGGTGCATCTGCTCCTGGCATGAACAATGCTCTGATGACCTATGGTATGCCTGTATTCATTGGTTATATCAGCTTGGATTTCCCCACTGGTCTGATTATTTACTGGGTAGTAATGAACGTTGTTCAAATTTTACAACAAAAATTTATGATGAGAGAATCTTTATAATTAGTTATTAGGAGATAGATTAAAATGACTTTTATCGAAAAGACTGGCAAAAGTGTTGATGAAGCTGTTGCTAAGGCTTTAAAAGAACTGAATGTAACTGAAGAACAAGTAAATGTAGAAGTTATAGAAGAAGGTAAAAAAGGCTTTTTATTCGGTTTCGGTAGTAAGGATGCAAAAGTTCGCGTAACCTTAAAAGAAGAAGCTGTAGAGAAAAAAGCTGAAAAAACTTTGAGCGAAGCAGTAGAAGATGCTAAGGAAGCTATCAAAACCGTTGGCGTTTTAGCTGCAGAAGCTATTAGTGAAAAGGTTGAAGAAGTTAAAGAAGAAACTGAAGCAAAGGTTGAAGAGCTGAAAGCTAAAGCTGAAGAAAAGGCCGAAGAAATCAAAGCTGAAGTTGCTGATAAAAAAGAAGAATTACAAGCTAAAGCTGAAGAAGTAAAGAAGGCTGCTACTGAAAAGGTAGAGGCTTTAAAAGGCGAAAAGGCTGAAGGCAAAGTTAAAGAAGCTCGTAAATATGCTGTAAGTGATGAGTCTGTAACAGCTGCAAAAGAATTCTTGCAAAAAGTTTTTAATGCAATGAAAATTGAAGTTGTTATGGAAAAATTCATTAATAAAAATGATGGCACTGTTACCTTTAAGCTGCATGGTGACGACATGGGTATCATGATTGGTAAGCATGGTCAAACTCTTGATTCTCTGCAATACTTAACCAATTTGGTTGCTAATAAAAATAGCAGCGAACGCGTACGTGTTATTATTGATGTAG
>JAKSVT010000040.1 GCA_024407875.1 Alphaproteobacteria bacterium | reverse complement strand
ATAAATGCTGACCAAATAGGTACAAAGACTGAACAAACAAGGAAGAATGTTTCAAGAATCAAGCCTCCTTTGTTTTTCCAAACCTGTAAAGATAGAAAAGCATAAATGATTACAGGTATTCTTGCTAATAATGAATACCAGTATGGCACATTTAATAGCCAAACAATGCAATCTGTACCTGCAGAAAGCACAAATAAGACAATGTTCATGAAGAAGAGAGAAATAAATAAAGGAAGCTTTTCTTTGAAAGATTCAATAAATACATTCTTATAGCTGTATTCATCCTTAGTAAATCTTAAGAAGTTAGATTTTAACTGCTTTTTAATTAGCTGGCTCATTTTGTATTTCTCCTTTAGTTACATGAATTTTATCTTTACCATGCTTTTTAAGGTAATAAGCGAATAAAATAACCGCTACTATACAGCAGACAATATCTGCTATAGGTGTAGCCATAACAATTCCTGTTCCTTTTCCGTTATTGTAAATAAGTGGAATGATGAACATTAATGGAATATCAAGTATTCCTTTTCTAAGTAATGCTAAAATCAAGCTTCTCCATGCTTTGCCAACAGCCTGGAAGAACGAAATAACTGAATAGGCAACAGCAGAGAATGGTGCGCCTATTGAGAAAATGATCAAATATAAGCCTGAGAATTCAAGAGCACTTTGTTCATGTAAGAAGATTGATGAAAGTGGTGAAGCAAGGAAAATATTAACGAGCATACAAATAACTGCAACGCCTGTGGTAATTCCCATAGATGTAAAAACAATCTTTTTCATGCGTTGGCGTTTACCAGAGCTCTTGTTGTAGCCAATTAATGGTAGGACACCTTGTGTCATACCTCTTGCAATGCTATGTGCAAACATATTAACTTTCTTTGCAGCACTTACGCCTGCTAAAGCAGCACGTCTAGTAGCTTCTTCGGCAGCAAAGCTACCAATTAAGAAGTCTAAAACCATGTATGAAATGTTTTCACATAGTGTCATTAAGCATGCTGGAAGACCAATACGTAAAACTTCCCCAGGAATACCTTCTTTGAAGTAATCTTTTGAGAATTTAATTGGAATGTATATCTCTTTCTTTTGCTTAATGTAGTAAATGACATAGTAAAGAAGTGCAATAATGTTTGAAACGCCTGTTGCAAGTGCAGCAGCTAACGCTGCATCCTTGATATCACAAATAACAAACATGAATAAAGGATCTAGTGCAACATTTAAAATTCCACCTAGAGCAATACCAATTGAAGCATTAAATGATTTGCCTTCTGCACGTAGTAAATGCGAGAATAACGTATTAAGTCCAGTAGGGATGCCACATATAACAACTGTAACAATGATATATGTTCTTGCATAACCCATAATAGCTTGGTCTCCGCTAGCAAGGAATGAAGTAATAGGATTTACAAGGGCAAGTGATAGTAAAGAATAAATAATTAATGAGAATAAGCACCCATATATAGCAAATCCTGCAGCATTGTCGTGTCTTGCGTAGTTTTTCTTTCCGCTACTACGAGACATTACAGATCCCGCTCCAATACCAAATAGATTTGATATAGCGCTTATTATCATAAATACAGGCGTACAAATCCCTACACCTGATACGAGTGCGTTCGTTAAACCACTTGAAACGAAATATTCTGAATTTGATGCTAAACCAATAAAGAAAGTATCTGCTAAATTGTAGATAACTAAAATTAACTGACCAATAACTGATGGAATAGCCAGTTTTAAAACAGCCTTAAGAACAGGCATATCTTCAAAAATATAGCGTTTGCTCGTTTTCTCCATGAGCAAAATTATATAGATTGTAAATATAAGAAAAATTAATTTATTCTTTCATTCCTATAAAAATTGCTTATAATAGTGAATATGAACTTATTAGATAACAAACTAGAAACATTACTTGCAGTCTCTGAATTCAAGAGTTTTACTACTGCATCCAAGATTTTAAATCTTACACAACCTGCTGTATCTCAGCATATTTCCCAATTAGAAAAGGAATTTAATATTAAAATTTTTAACAAAACTTCTGCTGGATTAATACCAACAAAAGAAGGAGAGATACTTATAAAGTATGCTCGTAGGTTAAAAGCCTTATCTAAGGAAGCTGTAACTAAGATCAGCGACGAGAAGAAAGAAGCCCGTTTAATTAGGGTTGGTATTACTCACTCATTGGAAGGCAACTTAATCCCTCAAGTTTTTGCAGAAATGGCCAAAAATAATAAGAACACAACCATAAAAATTTATTCTGACGATATAAAAAATCTTTATGATAAACTTAATACTTTTGAATTAGACCTTGCAATTGTTGAAGGTAGAATCACATCTTCAAAGTTCTCAAAAACACTTTTAGATACAGACTCAGTGATGGTGGTTATGTCAAAAGATAATCCTTTGGCAAATAAATCAATCATCACAATTGAAGATGTTAAGAAAGAAAAATTAATCTTAAGACACTCTAAATCTGCTACACGTAGCTTATTTGCAGCGAACTTATTTGAACTTGGTTTATCTTTAGATGATTTCAAAACAATGCTTGAAATTGATAATACATCTACAATTAAAGATTTAGTCGCGCAAAATATTGGCATTTCGGTATTACCTAAATCTGTTTGTTTAAATGAGATCAAGAATAAAACATTAGTTGCAAAACCTATTCAAGACTTATATATGACTGCAGAAATTAATCTTTTATACAATAAGCAAATAGTAGACGAAAATATTTTAAAGCAAATTATTGATACATATGAATCTATAAAATAAATAGATAGCAAATAATGAATAGCAAAAATTCTAACTATGTCAAATTCGATACGGTTAATTTTTAAAGAATTTAATTTTTTCGTAATTTTTATGGTAATTGAAAATAACCATGTTATAATATTACTGAAAAATAATTCAGTGAAAATAAATTCAGTAGAGGTTAAACTATGTTTATTGGTAGAAAAAGCGAGCTAGAATTAATAAAAAATGAGTTGAACAAACAAAGTTCTGCAATTTTAGTGTATGGCAAAAGAAAAGTAGGAAAAACTACTCTAATTAGAAAGGCGTGTGAAGACTTTACTGATAAAACAATTATTTATTTTGAATGTATTAAATCAACTTTAGAAGATAATGTTGAATTGTTTACTTTAAAGCTCAAATCTTTAGGTTTATTAGATAAAGCTTTAAGCTTAGAAAACAAAACTTTTATTGGTGTATTTGAATATCTAAATAGTTTAAATAAACATTTTGTGGTTATTATTGATGAATATTCATATTTAAAAGAAGGCGATAATGGAAAAGTGGTGGATTCAACCTTCCAGTCTATTGTTGATAATAATCTCTCAAATATTAATCTTTTCTTGTCTGGTTCACATATAGGCGTTATGAAATCATTGCTTGAAGAAAATAATGCTTTATTTGGAAGATTTACTCTAGTTATCAATCTTAAAGAACTAAATTATTTAGAAGCGAGTGAGTTTTACTCTAAAAAGACTCCATATGAGAAAGTGGGCTTTTACGCTGTATTTGGAGGATCTCCATACGTATTGTCATTCATTGACCCAGATAAATCATTAAAAGAAAACATTATTAATCTTTATTTGGATTTTAAATCGCATGTCTTTATTTATGCTGATAACTTCTTGTTGTCGGACTATTCTAATGAATATCAGGTAAATAGGCTTTTAAATGTAATAGGGAATTCAAAAAAGACCTATTCTGATTTAGAAACATTTATTGATCCAAAGAAAACCGGAAATCTTTCTAAGATTATCAAACCATTGCTTCAAATGGATTTACTAAATAAAAGAGTGCCAATCAACAAAAAACCAAACGAAAAGAATGGTAGATATGAGATTAATGATAATGTATTGAGGTTTTTCTATACTTACATTGCAAAAAATAAGTCAAACATGTTAGATATGAATTTAGATGCGTTCTATGATGAATTAATTGAACCATCATTAAAAACATTTATTTCATATAGATTCGAATCAATTGGTCATAATTTCATATCAAACAAAGTTAGAAATGGTGAAATTAAAGATGCTATTATGGTGGGAAGTTATTACTATGATGACCCAATAGCCAAAACAAATGGTGAATTTGATATAGTTATTAAGAAAAAGAATTGTTTTGATGTAATAGATGCTAAATATCTAAAAAATAAGCTTTCAAAAGATATTGTTTTTAAAGAAATTTCTCAAATAAAAGAAATTAAAGATTTTAAAGTAGATAAAATTGGATTTATTTCAATTAATGGATATGAGGATGATATTCCTTCAATCGATTACAAATTTGAAGGTAAAGATTTGTATTGATTTTGAAAAAAATTTTTCAAAACGCAATTAGCATTTCTAATTTTTGATGTAAAGTATTCCGATGCAGCCTTTTCCGCAATGTGAAGAGATAACGCATCCTGAAGTAGTAACAATTATTGATTTTGGATCTACAATTTTTGCTAGTTCAGCTTTTGTATATTCAAGTAATTCATTGCTTACAAGCGAATGAGTAATAATAACAGCGGATTGATCAATATTAGGTAAGTTTTCTTTAACGTCTGCTAATTGCTCATTAATTGCAATTTTCATAGGCCCTCTAGGCTTTTTATATACATACATCTCGCCATCTTTAACTTTAATGTATGGGCGGATATGGAAAATATGACCGAATATTTTAGATGCACCAGAGCATCTTCCGCCTTTATGCAGGTATTCAAGCTGTTCAATAGTAAATTGAGCCACAACATTTGGAACAGTTTTTTCGAGTTCCTCAGCTATTTCTTTTGCACATTTACCCGTTTCAACAAGTTTTGCAGCTTTTAAAACAAGTAAACCAGTGCCGGTGGATAAACTTTTTGAATCAACTAGATAAATTCTGTCATCTCGAAAGCTTGCTTTTGCGATAAAAGCATTTTGAAAGTTACTGGACATTGTGCTTGATAAACCAAGAAATATAATGTCCATGCCCATATCAATGTATTTTTTAAATGTTGCACGTATTAATTCTGGTGAACATGCACTAGTATGTGGAAGTT
>JAKSVT010000004.1 GCA_024407875.1 Alphaproteobacteria bacterium | reverse complement strand
TTGAAGAAGAAGTTCCTGTTGAAGAACAAGTAGCGGAAGTTCCAGAAGGTACAACTGAAGAAAATGTGGAATACGAGTATGTCGAAGAAGAGGTTCCTGTTGAAGAACAAGTAGCGGAAGTTCCAGAAGGTACAACTGAAGAAAATGTAGAATACGAGTATGTCGAAGAAGAGGTTCCTGTTGAAGAACAAGTAGCGGAAGCTCCAGAAGGTACAACTGAAGAAAATGTAGAATATGAATATGTCGAAGAAGAAGTTCCTGTTGAAGAACAAGTAGCGGAAGCTCTAGAAGGTACAACTGAAGAAAATGTAGAATACGAGTATGTTGAAGAAGAAGTTCCTGTTGAAGAACAAGTAGCGGAAGTTCCAGAAGGTACAACCGAAGAAAATGTAGAATATGAATATGCCGAAGAAGAAGTTCCTGTTGAGGAACAAGTAGCAGAAAATACTGAAGAAGATATTAAAAATCAAAAACTTGTGTCTAAGGATAATGAAAAAGAAAAAATTGTAGTTGATTTGGAACAAGTAAAAGATGAGATTAAATTAGCTGTAGAAAATCCAATTATATTGCCAAATATGCTTTATTTTGGTGGAGAATATAAATCGGTTTTGGCTTCAAAAGTTGCTATTCAATCTCATCCTGTAATGTTGACTGAATTTAAAAAGGTTAAGAAAAAACGCAGGAAATACAAGACACCAAAAAATCGTGTTGTTTTAAATGTTAAGAAAAATAATGACGATGCTTATTTACCAAAAAGTAAAAGATAAGAAAAAATAAAAGGATTATTGATTTTTTTGATAACAAATAATATAAAGATTATAAAGGATTTATAGGTTTTAGAATGGCTCAGGAAGAACTACCACCAGCATTAGCTGCAGTATCAGAAGCCGTCTTAGCGTATCAAGACACGCAAGAGGGCTTAAATCGTGTGCGCACAACAGCTATGTCTGCATGGGGTGACAAATGGCGTGAACAATTAAGATTAATGGTAAAAGATGTTCCGTCTGAATTAGCTCCAAAATTAAAAGCTAATATAGATAGAGCTTTATCATATGAAAAAGCTGGCTCAATGTGGGTTGAAGCTTCTAGACTGATAGATCCTCGTCGTCCTATGGATTTAAAGAAAGTAGAAGCTGATTTAGGTGAATTCCAAAAATGGTTATCAGTTTTTGGTAAAGCTGGCGCTGATATGTTTGCAAAATTGCAACAACGTGTGGATAGTGAGAGAAAAGCTTTAGCTGCACGTGGAGAAGGTGGAAATCCATATGGACTTACAATGAATCAATTATGGAATTTTGATCATTTTGTAAGATTGAAAACATATTATGATCAAACGATTTCAAGAACATCTGCAAGATGTGTTCATTTGGGTGGATTGGAATTAACACAATATCCTTATTATGGATACATTTTAGATTTGCTAGATGAAATTTTGACATTTGGTATGGAAATTTTGACTCCTCCTTATAAAAAGATTGTTGCTGATAGATTTAAAGGTGGGGAGATGGAATTGCGTAAAGTTTTATCTCAATTCCAACGTGAATTCGAAACGAATGCTCCTCCAGAAATGTTGTCTGAAGAAGAATCTTCTATGGATGAAATTAAGGGTCGTTTAGGAATTTTAGCAGATGCAAATGAGGAAGAAACAGATATAGGACCGGCTCCTGATGGTTTTGATCCTGATAATGATGTACCTGTTGAAGTTGAAGAACATGTAGAATCTTTACATCCAACAAATAAATAGAGCAAAAACAAAGGGTAAATGAAGTGAATAAAAGAATTAAAAATACATTCAAATCATTTTTAACTATTGGAATAGTTAGTACAGTATCAATAGGGTTAATGTCTTGTTCTAAGATATTTGATCCAGGTATGCAGGCTGGACGTCCTATTGTAAATTTAGTTCGTGCTGATGATATGCCAACAGAACCAGTTACAACACATTCTGCTCAGATGTTGAGCTTAGAAACACCGATTCGTTGTAATATAGGTGATAATCAACAAAAAATAGTTTCGACATTACCTTTTGAATCAAAAGCTTTTAAGTTAAATCGTCCAGAGATTTCAGATCCATTACCTAGATATGAAGTTAGAGATTTTTCTTTTGAAAATGAAACTGCAGAACGTGTTTTCTATAAATTATTAAAAGATGCAAAAATTAAAGTTAAAGGTGTTGATGGCCCATTCCCATCATTGTCTGTTGAGTCAATTAGTGGAGAATTAGCTTTTGTTATGGAAAAGATAGCAGAGGCTGCAGATGTTTATTATTTATATAGTAGAGAACAAAAAACTTTAATTGTTAGTCGTGAAGTTAAATGGGAATTAAAGGTACCAGGAAATCGTGAAGTAATGGTTTCTGTTTTAGATGCTTTACGTGGTGAAGGTATGCAAGACCTTTTAGTAAATTGGCAAAATAATACAATTCAATTTTCTGGTGATAAAGCTGTTGAAAGAAAAGTTCGTAGTTTAATAGCAGATTTTGATAAAGAACCTATTTTGATAGTATTTGATGCTAGAGTTTTACGAGTAAAACCTTTCTCAAAAGAAATCAATTGGCAAGATTTAACAAAACAATTTGGAACACGTTCTATCAAATATATAGCAAATGGTGTTTTAGGTCGTTTCATAGTTACATCTCATGATATAAATATTGATACTTTGCGTGAATTTTTAGCTCCTAGAGCAAACACAACGATGATTTCTGAAGGTGTATTCTTTACACCAAATAGATGGCGTGCAAGATTTGACGTTGGCCGTTGTGGATATATTTCAATGCCTGAAGCACAATTAAGTATTTTAGCTAAATCACAATTAAAAGGATCTGATAAGTTAGAAACAGAGGTGACTTTAGATTCTATGAATGGTGAGATAACTCATTTCGATGCAAAAAGCTCAATTGGCGATAGCATTGTATTAATTGGTGTTCCTTCAACAACGTTTAGTACATCATTGCAAGGCTATGAAACTGTAGTTGTTTTGACACCTCATTTAATTAGATTAGTTGAACAAATTTCAGAAGAATAATGGAGATTTATAATGCCTGATAATAATCAATATTATCCTTTTGGTAATCCTGCAGATCAAATAATCCCAGATAATAATCCTATGGGAGATATGGGAAATCAGATTCCAAATCCGAATGATCAAATGGCAGGACAAATGCCAGGCTATGCAAATCCATATGGACAAATGCCAGCGGGAATGCCAAGACCAATGATGCCAGGGCAAATGCCAGCAGGAATGCCAAGACCAATGATGCCAGGACAAATGCCTGGTGGAATGCCAAGACCAATGATGCCAGGACAAATGCCAGGTGGAATGCCAAGACCAATGATGCCAGGGCAAATGCCAGGTGGAATGCCAAGGCCAATGATGCCAGGACAAATGCAACAAGCATTCCCTCAAACTCCATACGGACAACAACCTGGTGCACCAGTTCAAGAAGAACAAGAAGAAGTAAAAGAAGAGGCCCCTCAAGAAGAGGTTAAAGAAGAAGCATCAGAAAATGTAGCTCAAACAGATGAAGCTCAGCCAGATGAAAATGGTATTATTGATGACTTAGCAGATTTGGTTCAAGAAGAATATGTAAATCCTTATGATACAAATTTTGCAGCGACATTTGGTTTACCTCCAGCATTTATTCGTGCACCATTGATGTTTACGATGTTTGCTATTTTTATGATAATAGGTGCTAGTGTTGGTTGGTTTTTTGGACAAATGAAGCCTACAGGACCTGAACAATTACCTGGTGTTATTAAAAATACCGAGATTCCAACAGGAAGACCAAGATGTGGTATAGCACAAAAAGGTCAAGGCTGTGTATTATATATAATGAATGCAACAAGAAGAGAAATGGCTGCTAGAGATCTGTTCCAAATGGCAAGTGATATGACAGAAGTTCCAAAATTCCAAATTGAAACTCATAACACTATGTATGCACCACAAACCATTCCTCCAGGATATATTGCATTAATAAATGTTCCCCCAAATTGATTTTTTTAGGGGTGAATAATCGTGGGAATGAATATATTTTTTTGTCAAAAATAATATACAAAAAAATCTTATAAAAGTGTTAAAAGGGCCGTTATTTCAATAACGGTCCTTATTGTATTCCTTGAAAAACAAAAAAAGTGATTTTTGCGAAAAAATAATTTTTTGTCAAAAAAATTGAAAAAATATACAAAAAAGATTTGCAAAAGATAAAAAAAGGGTTATAGTAATACTTAAGAGATTTGGAGGTAACCAAATCGTGTATTACACAAAAGGAGAAAGCCTATGTCATTAAGATGGAAAGATTACGTTGAAATTGCAGATGAATTGAACGAGTTATATCCTGACAAAGCTTTAACAGATATGCCAGACGAAGAATTAATTTCTTTAGTTCGTGCTTTACCAGATTTCGAAGATGAGAGCGAACCAGATGAAACAGTTTTGGGCGCAATTTGGAATCGTTGGGTTTATGTTGGTTACCCTGAAGACTAATCAAAAGTTTTAAATTAAGAAATACGAAAGGTAGTAAACAATGGCTGAAAATAGAACAGAGTTCGAATCATTAGGCGGAAATAACCTTGACGGAATCGGCGGCAACGCAAAAAAGATTACATATACAGCTGAAGATGGAACAAAAAAATCTATCCAAATCGACTGTGGTATGAAATTTTCTGACAAGACATTAACAGGTGTAGATAACTATATTGCACCATTAGAATGTGATGACTTGTTAATTACACACTGCCACGCAGACCATATTGCAGGTATCATTCACCATATTCAAATGAACCCAGATAAACCTTTAAATATTTATGCAGATAAATTTACACATCAATTTATGTTTGCAGAAATGACCAAACAAGGCTTACCACTCGACAATATGCCAAAATTCCATGATTGTGAAGATGGTAAGAAGTTCAATGTAAATGGTTTTGAAATTGAAGCTATTCCTGTAACTCACTCTGCTCCAGGAGCTGTTGCATTCGTTGTTGAATCACCAGATGGTACACGTATGATGGATATGGGTGATTTTAAGACAACAAAAGCTACATTAGGTAAAGGTTGGGAAGATGATCGTATTGCTAGCGCTTTCAAGAAAGGCGTTGACGTATGCTTCTGCGACTCTACATCAACAACAAGTGCTGAAGTTACACCATCTTATGATATGGTAACAGAAGGCTTTAGAAAAATTTTAGACGATCATCCAAATACACAAATGATGGTTGGCACAATTGCTCGTTCTGCTGAACAATTGTTTGCTGATGTAATTGCTATTGCTGAAGAAGCAAAAGATACAGGCAAAAAACCTCGTACAATGATTTTGGATGGTGCAAGCTTAATTCAAGTAAACCAAGCATTAAACAAAGCTGGTTTATCAATGACACAAGAATGCAAAAAGCGTACTGGAATTGAAGTTCCTATTTTGGATGCAAAATCTCCAGCTGCTCGTTCTGTTCCACCTGGTGAACGTGTATATGTTGTAACAGGTACACAAGGTGAAGAAATGGCTGCTATGGCTAGAACAGCTCGTGGAGAAAACCGTAATATTAGACCAAGCACAAAGGTTCCAAACCTCTGCGTAAACCAACAAGCTGTTATTCCATCAGGTGATAACCAAGCTGTTGTTGACGAAATGATGGCTGCATTGAAGAACCAAGGTTGGGAAGTTATGATTCCAAAACGTGGTGCAGCATTTGTTCGTGGTGAAACATATTATGTATCAGGTCACGGCCGTGCAGGTGATATGCAAAAAGTTGCAGATATTGCAGCAGCAAATCAACCAGCTGATCGTAAGTGCACATTCATCGGAATTCACGGTGATGAAAAGCAAACTCAAGCTACAGAAGAAATCTTCCGTAATGCAGGTCAAAAAGTTGAACACATTACAAATGCACAAAAAGTTGTTGTATCTAAAGGTAATGTTGAAGTTGCTAAGACAGTTGGTACAGCTTGCCGTTATGCAGTTATCGATAAGAACGATGACTTCATGAACCCAGACTTCCAATACATTCAACAAGCATACAACCCAGTTGCTCAAAAATGGGTAGATGTTAAAGAAGTTGAATACAAGAAGCTTTTGGTTGCTAAAAACGATCGCCAAGGTGGTAAAGGCGGAAAAGGTGGCAAAGGCGGTAAAAAAGGCGGAAGACGTCATAGTTTGGATATGGCAGCAATTGCAGCACGTAAACAAGCAACACGCTAATTAATTAAAAGTTTGAAAATTAAGGCTCCGATTTTTCGGAGCCTTTTTTCTTTGAAGATTCAATTTTTATTAACTTAAATACTGTAATTTAGAATCAGTTCAAATTAATAAATGGATATATGTAATATGGATTCTATTAAACCGTTAACAGCAATTGGATTAATGAGTGGCTCATCTTTAGATGGAGTTGATGCAGCTTTAATTGTAAGTGATGGTATTGATATTTTTAAAATGGGTAAGGTTATTAATAGACCTTATGATATCGAATTACGTAAAGATTTACGTAAAGCAATGAGTGAATATGCAAAAGATCCTGACACAGATTTTTCTGAATTAGAGCGCAGATTAACTTTGTTTAATGCTGAAGTTGCTGATGAGTTATTAGATATTTCAGATTTATATTCAGAAGATGTTGATTTGGTAGGTTTTCACGGACAAACAATTTTTCATAATGCGTCAACTAATAAATGTATTACTTTAGGTGATGGAGATTTATTAGCACACGAAATTCAAATTCCTGTTATAAACAGATTTAGAAATTCAGATATGGCTAATGGAGGTCAAGGCGCTCCTATTATGCCTTCATTTTATGATGCTTTAACTCATAAATTGCCTAAACCTTTGGTTATTTTAAATATTGGTGGAATTTCTACAGTTACTTGGATAGGTGATTTCGGACAATTAGTAGCTTTTGATGCCGGTCCTGGTAATGCTTTAATAGATGATTGGGTTTCCAAAAAAGCTGGAAGTAATATGGATTTTGACGGAAAGATGGCATCAGTTGGCACAGCTGATGAAAAAATTATAAATGCTATGATGAGACGTCCGTATTTTAAACAAAATCCTCCTAAAACATTGGATAGAAATGAGTTCTTAACAAGAATTATGGAAAATTTGGAATCGACATCTTTAAATGATGGCTGTGCAACTCTTACTGCATGGACAGCTGAATGTATAAAAGTTGCAGAACAATTTTATCCAGAAATGCCAAAACAATACATAGTATGTGGTGGTGGTGCTCATAATCCAACAATGATGCGAATGATTAGGCAAAAATTATCAGCTCCTGTAGTTGATGCATCTAATTTTGGTTGGAATGGAGATTTCTTGGAAGCCCAAGGAATAGCATTTTTATCTGTAAGATCATTATACGGGTTACCATATTCATTTCCGACAACTACTGGCGTAGAAATGCCTATGTCTGGTGGTTTGCATCATGATGTAAATTAATAAAATTGTTTTTGGTTTTCTTTGTTGCTCATAGTGATCTCTTGATTTTTTTATAATTAAATATTATATTTAGATAAATTTTGTTAACAAAAAAAGAGAGTATATACCATGGATATGAATGAAATATCAGGACCTATGTTTATAAAAAATGATAAAGGTATGATTAGTGTTTTCTTACCTGCATTTGTTGGCCCAATTGAAAATCCAGTAATTACAAAGAAAAATGAAACAACACTTCACTTTCAACGTAGTTCAAAGGGTGATATTGATTTAACAAATATTGATCCTGAAATTATGAAAGAATTGGCAGGGGTTTCTAAAATTCTTGTTATAGAAGCTAATGTTGCCAAGACATTGAATGTAATGGATAAAAGCCTAGAAGATTTAATTAAGAATCGTCCAAACGATCCTGATAATAATATTTTAGATGGTATTCAAAACGCATACGAAGTATCTATTAAGTTTTAAATAATTAGAGAAAAAAGTGTCTTCATTATTGA
Source organism: Alphaproteobacteria bacterium (assembly GCA_024407875.1). GTDB lineage: Bacteria > Pseudomonadota > Alphaproteobacteria > CAAGCB01 > CAG-977 > UBA2903. The sequence goes on along the minus strand of JAKSVT010000004.1, from coordinate 70,149 downwards.
ATGCGGCTGTTAAACGGCCTTTAGCTGATGTCTTGCGACCAAAGAAGCTTTCTGAAGTTGCAGGGCAAGAGCATCTATTGGCTGATGATGCCCCACTTGGACGCATGTTAAATAGTGGAAATATATCTTCTTTTATTTTGTGGGGACCTCCTGGTTGTGGAAAAACAACAATAGCTAGGTTAGTTGCTCAATATGCAGATATGGATTTTGTTACAATATCTGCAGTTTTCTCTGGTGTTTCTGATTTAAGAAAAATATTTGATGCTGCTAAAGAAAAATTAGAACAAGGTAGACAAACAATATTATTTGTTGATGAAATACATAGATTTAATAGATCTCAACAAGATAGTTTTTTGCCTTATGTTGAAGATGGAACTGTCATTTTAATTGGAGCAACAACTGAAAATCCATCATTTGAATTAAATTCAGCATTACTTTCAAGATGTAAAGTTTTTGTATTAAAAAGATTAAGTGATGAAGCTCTAGAACGAATTATTGAAAAAGCTGAAGAATATACTAAAAAGCCATTACCTGTTGAAGATGAAACTAGAGATTTGGTTAAATCTATGGCTGATGGGGATGGCAGATATTTATCAAATATGATAGAGGTTCTTTTTAATTTACCTGATGCTGAAATAGCAAAAGGTTTGATAGATAATGAACGCTTGATGAAGATAATTGCCAAACGTCCTGCTATATATGATAAAGACAGAGATGGTCATTATAATCTAATTAGTGCTGTTCATAAATCTTTGAGAGGATCTGATGTCGATGCTGCTTTGTATTGGACAGCTAGAATGGTTGCGAGTGGGGAAGATGTTAGATATATCTTAAGAAGACTTACCAGATTTGCAGTTGAAGATGTAGGAATGTCTGATCCAAATGCCTTAACTCAAGCAATTTCAGCTTGGAAAGCTTATGAAAGATTAGGATCACCAGAAGGCGACTTGGCGTTAGCACAATTAGTTGTTTATTTAGCAACAGCTCCTAAGTCAATAGGCGTTTATAAAGCTTGGAATGAAGCATTTGCACTAGCAAAACAAACAGGTTCATTAATGCCACCTATGCATATATTAAATGCTCCAACAAAGCTTATGGAAGATTTAGGATATAATGCAGGATATCAATATGATCCTGAAACTAAGGATGGTTTTTCAGGACAAAATTATTTTCCAGAAAAAATGGGAAGAAGAAAATTTTATAAACCAATAGAGAGAGGCTTTGAAAGAGAAATAGTAAAAAGACTTGCTTATTGGGAAAAATTAAGGAGAGAAAAAAATGCCAACAAAGACGACAGTAACACTTGAAACTGTGAGTGCTGATGATGGTGAAGTTAGATTGGATAGATGGTTAAAACGTCATTATCCACAATTAACGCAAGGCCAAATTCAAAAACTTTTAAGAACAAAACAAATTAAAGTTGATGGAAAAAAGGCAGAAGCTAATCAAAGGGTCAGTGAAGGATGTATTATTAGGGTTCCTCCTTTACCAGATCATGGCTCTCCTATGATTAATGCAAAAGAAAGAAGAGATAATGTTTTTGTAAGTGACGCTGATGCAAAATTTGTTCAATCATTAGTTATTTACAAAGATAAAGATGTAATTGTTTTAAATAAACCTGCAGGTTTAGCTGTACAGGGAGGAACAGGGCAAACAAAACATTTGGATGGAATGTTGTCAGCTTTGCGTTTTGAGAAGGAAGAAAATCCTCGTTTGGTTCATAGATTAGATAAGGATACTTCAGGCGTATTAGTTTTAGGTCGTACTCCATCAGCTACAGCATTTTTAGCAGATGCATTTAAATCAAGAGATGCAAAGAAGATATATTGGGCTCTTGTTTATGGTAATCCTGATATTAAAGAAGGAAAAATTAGTGCCAAATTGTTAAAATGTTCTGGTGAATTTGGTGGCGAATTAATGAGGGTTGATGAAAAAAATGGTCAAAGTGCTATCACATTGTATAGAGTTGAAGATGAGGCCTATAAAAAAGCTTCATGGTTGGAATTAATGCCTTTGACGGGAAGAACTCATCAATTAAGAGCTCATTGTTTAGTAATGGGACATCCTATTATTGGAGATGGAAAATATAAAATCGATGGCAAGAATGCAGATTATTTAAAATATGGAAATAAATTGCATTTGCATGCAAGAGCATTAAAAATGCCTTTGCCAAACGGTAAAATGTTAGAAGTATATGCTCCGTTATGTGATGAAATGAAAGATAGTTTTGATTTCTTTGGATTTGATTATAAAAATGCTAAGAATCCTTTTAAAAAATTTCCAATCGTAGAATGATTTATGTATTATATTTTATAGAATATATCGAATAATGTGCAGGAATTTAAAATGCAAAAATATAAGAAATTATTTGTCTGTATAGGCTGTATAGTTTGTTTAGGCTTTTTTGGATCACTAGCGGCAAAAGGCTTTATAAAAGATAAATTGCTTCCTTCAATTACAAAGCAGATTGGACAAAAGGCAGGTGTTCATGTTTTGGTTGGTGGAAAATATGATGTTGTCTATGGAATTACATCAGGTTTTACTTTAACAAATGTTAGATTAACAGGAAAAAAAGAAGTTGTTTTCATTGAAAGTATTACTTTAAAGTTCAATATTTTTGACTTGGTTAAGAAGATAAAGCACCTGCAAGATTTAACGATAAATAATATAGATATTTTAAGAGCAAAAGGTCTTTATGAAAAACATAGAATTGGAATTCCTGAATTACATTTAAAATGGGAAGAAAAAGAAGATAAAAATCAATATGTATGGTTTGGTAGATTTGTTTTTGATAAAGAAAGATTTGATATGCACGGATCTTTATCGAGCTTATCAGAAATAGGAGATTTTAATATTGAAGCAAAAACAAGCAAATTAGTATTTAAAGCTAATGGAAATTATAATCCTAAAAAAGAAGATATAAATGCCAATACAAATGTTGTTGTATTTAATGTTAAATCTTTAGATTTTTCTAATTTAGAGTTAAATGCAAAAATAAAAGGAAAAATTAGAGAACCTGAAATTTCATATTTTGAATTAGATGTTTTGAAAAATGAACAAGTTATTGTAAAAGCAATGGGAGATGCTAAAATTAAGAAGCCTGAAAAGGCTAATCCGATGTTAAAGAGATTAGATTGGATAGATGGAAGAGCAGATTTATCATCAGAATATTTTAGGCAATTTAATTTGGAAGATTTAACAGGGGTTTTTGAAGCTCATAATGGAATTATTACTCTTTCTAATGTTAGAATTGGAGATAATTTATTAGGAGCAGGTATTTTAAAAACCAATGAAAAAGATATGTTAGATGCTAAAACATCATTTCATTTAAATAATTTTCCATTATCAGTATTTAAGAAGAAAGGTATAGATTCTGGTAATATTTCTGGAAATATAGATTTGAGTGCTGTAGCTGTTGGATATCAAGGGCTATTAAAGACAATCAATGGAAAGATTTCTTTAGCAGGTTCTAATATTAAATATAATGCAAAGAGTGGTCCTTTGGCAAAAATACCGGGCATGTCTACTAATGAAATAATAGATGTAGGATGTTTGGTTGTTAATGTTCCTGTAAATGCATCAGTATTTAGTTCAAATAAACAAGTAGCAGCAGAAACATCTAATTTACAAATCCAGATTAATGGAAAGCTTGATTTAAAAACAAATCATATGGATGCTATGATTTTATCTGAAGCTAATAAAGTAAGTTTTGCTAGTGCTTTATCAGAAATTAAGTTAGTTGGTCCAATAGGAAATATAAGAATTGAAATTGATCCTAAAAAAGCAATAGAACGTTTAGGAATAATTGGTAAAGCATTAATGACTGGTGGAAAGAAAGCTGTTCAACAAGTCATGGAAAAAGAACGTAAGTTAAAGAACGTTTGTGCTATAGCTGCAGGTAATTAATATGCAAGAACAAAAAAAAGTAACAAAAGATTCAATTGTTAATAAAATGATTGAATATATTGCATCTGATTGCATTTTGTTTAGGCAAGAAGAGCCAAAAGAGTTGTTCGATTTAGAAAAAGAAAAATGGGATTACGTTGTAGTTTGGGCTCAAAAAATTGGTTTAAATGTGCAAGTAACCACAGGATTATTTTGTCAAGATTTAGATGAACAATCTAAGGTTAAACTTAGAGAATTACTATCAGATTTGACATTAGAACAATTGTTATATTTTCAAAATTTAGCAGGAGTTTATAGATCAGTTCTATTGGCACTAGCTGTTAAAAATAATGTATTAGATTATGATACAGCATTTGATTTGTCTTGCATTGAAGAAACTTTTCAGCAAAAAGTTTGGAAAGCAGATGATATTATTATAAATGAACAAAACAGACGTCGTGATGCGGCGAAAGAAGCTTATAAAGGAATGTTATCATGAGTGAAACAACACATATTAGAGTTTATGGAAGAGTACAAGGTGTTTTCTATCGTCAGTGGACGATGAGTGAAGCAAGAGCACGTGGATTAACAGGATGGGTTAGAAATCGTGTTGATGGCACAGTAGAGGCAATGTTTGTTGGCGATGAAAAGGATGTTGCTGATATGATTAATGCTTGTCGTCAAGGTTCTCCTAGAGCATTTGTTACAAAAGTAGAATTTCAATTAACTCCAGATGCTACAATGCCAGAAATAATAAATGGAGAATTTTATCAAGCGGGTACAATTTGATATTAATTTGCACCAATAACTGAGAAATTAGCAATTTTTTATAGAATTTTAATAAACATAGTGATAGAATATCAACGTATTTTTTAATAACAGAGGAATTTATGTCTCTTTTAATTATTTCGGTAGCCTTAACAGTTGGATTATCGTTTTTATGCTCCTTGATGGAAGCAGCATTATTATCTACAACACCATCATACATTGCTGGATTGGAACAAAAGCGCCCAAATGTATATAGAAAAATGTCAAATTTAAAAGCGCATGTAGATACACCATTAGCTGCAATTTTGATGTTAAATACTGTTGCAAATACAGCAGGAGCTTCTTGTATAGGTGCTCAGGTTGCAAATTTATATGGAAATAATTATGTAGCAATAGCTTCTGGAGTAATGACAGTTTTAATTTTGTTATGCAGTGAAATTATTCCAAAAACAATAGGGGCAACATATTGGAAAAAATTAATAGGATTCCTTTGTTTCATTTTGCCATTAATGATTTTTGTTTTAAAACCATTTTTGTTTATTTTTGAAAAATTAACAAATGCATTAAAGCCTAAAACAAACTCAGATCAAGCAGATTTAAGAGAGGAAATTTTGGCTTTAACAAAGATGGGATATGTTGCTCATTGTATTAATTCTGATGAATATAATGTAATCAATAATACAATGAATTTAGATAGTATAAAAATAAAAGATGTTTTAACTCCGAGAAATGTGTGCGAAACAGTTGTTTCTGGAATGAAAGCATCGGAATTTTCTGAATTTGTGAAAGAGAAGTCTTTTTCTCGTTATCCTGTACAAAAAAATGAAGATGAAGAAACATTTATTGGATATGTTCATAAATCAGATTTCGTTGATAAAGATGATAATGAAGTAGTAGATTCAGTAATCCGTTCTGTTTTGGAAATTGCATCTACAGCTAATGCATCAACAGTGTTTGCTGATATGATGAAGAATCATACTCACATCGGTGTAGTTTATGATGAAGTTGGGACTTGGTTAGGTATTGTAACCATGGAAGATATTTTAGAATCTGTTCTAGGAAAAGAAATCGTAGATGAAACGGATAAAATTGTTGATATGAGAACATACGCAAAAACTCAATGGCAATTTAAAAAAGCAGAACAAATGAAAAAGAAAGATGTAAAAGTTGAATATGTATCGGAGACAAAAAATGAGACCTGAATACAAACCAAAAACTTTAGATGAAGCTTATGCTTATGCTGAAAAATCAAAGCCTGAATTGGATGCTTTTTGTGAAAATGTAATTAAAGAGGTTCCTGGGGTTACATATACAGCAGCTCCTTTAAAGGGACGTGCAAGAGCTTTTGAAAAATTAAATCATAAATATGATGGAGATCCTTCAAGATTACAGGATTTAGCTAGAGGTCGTATTGTATGTGATACTTTGGAACAAATTGATGCTGTTACAGGTATATTAGATAAAAGAGCTGATACAGTTAGAAAAGTAGATCGTATGGATGAACCAAATAAAGATGGATACAGAGATGTTAAATATGTAGTTGCTGTATCTAGTGGAGCTCCTGTTGAAATTCAAATTCATTTACGTGCTTATTTAGAAGCAAATGAAAAAGCTCATTTACATTATGAAAAAATTCGTTCCATTATGGCTGGAGCAAAAGATAGAGCTTTGACGCCTAGTGAACAGATTGCATTAAATATTCATTCTCAAGCACAAAAATATTTATACGCTGAAGCTGCAAGAACATATAATGCTACAACAAAAGGTAGAAAATTAAAGAATGTTCCTGAAGAAACAAAACAAGAAACAAAAGAAGAGCCAAAGCTATTAAATAATGCAACAAAGAAAGCGTTGCTTTTGAGTAAAAGGGCAAGATAATGAGCGATTATAAGTATTATAGAATTAACAGTAAGGTGTATAAAGTAGAATACACAGAACTAGGTCCTCGTGTATGTTATGAAAAAATAAATGGCGAAGACAAGATTAATAATGACGTATTAGCTGAAATTATGCTTGATCATGATGATGAATTTGTGGAAACAAACGAATCAGAATATTCTCATCAGATATAAATATATTAATATTTAGTTCTATTAAGTATGCATTACAAAATAAGGAAATTCTTTAAATCCGAATTTCTTATATACGTGTATTGCATGTTCATTTTCTGCTTCAACTTCTAATTTAAAGATATAATCAGGATATTTTGTTTTTATAAGATCTAAGCAATAAGGAATGATGCCTTTCCCTCTAAATTGATTTTTTAAATATAAATCTTCAAGCCAAAGGCAATTTTTCCCAAATTCTGTAGTAAAACTTTTGGCAATTATAATATAACCTGCATTTTCATTTTTGAATTTTAAAATATATCCTTCTACATATGTAGGGTTATATATACAATTATCTATAGTAGATTTAAAAATTTCAGGATTTCCATTTGTAGATACAGCTTCTGAAGAAAAGAATTCTATCATCATATTCATTAATTCTTGTCTATCGTTTTCTGTAAATTTTTCCATTTTTAAATCTTGATTTAACATATTTTAAACTTTCAAAATATCAATATTGATTATAAAAAAAGTTGCCATTTCTGACGACTTTAAAATTTGGCTGGAGTGAGCTTGCAATACACGGACTATGATAGAAGAATAAAATTTCTATGGTTTCATATGTATAGATAATAATGGCTCAAATACACTGCTATAGAAATCAATATCTAGGCTCTTAATATAATCAAGATAATCATCAGTCAACTTTGAGAAATCTTCATATTTAGTATAGTTAAGAGAGGGGAAAGGGTTATCACCATGACTACCGATATTAAGAATGTCTGCTAAATATAATAAGTCATCTCTGTGTAATTTAGTGATTGTTTCTTGGAATTTTGCATTAAAGCCTTCTCCTCCTGATGTAGGGTATTTGTTTTCGAGAAAGGTTTCTAAAATTCTTCTCATTGTATTTAGAACAGAAATACCTTCATCATATTGATATGATGTAATATCTAAATTATTTTTATATTTTATGAATTGTTCAATTAGTGTGAGATATTCGCTGTTGTATTTGCGTAAGTAGTCAGATGGTGGCTGAATTGATGATGCGTAATTACTTTTTACAATTTGGTATATTTGCTTATTTTCGAGAGATTGTTTTTTTGAATATTTACAAAGTTTAATTAACTCTTTCCCATTTGAATCTCGTATAATATTACCATTTGCATCTAATTGTGGACATTTCTGTCCTTTAATATTTTTTCTTAGCTTTTTGAAAAAATAAAAATTATGGGTTAAAATAAATATTTGTTTTAACTTATTATTTCTTATTAATCTAGAACTTAACAGAAGATTCAATATGTTGAAAAAATAAGAACTATCTAGTGAAGAGATAGGATCATCAATTACAATGATGCTATCTTCAATCTTTTCCTTAATATATGTGATAAAAAAAGCAAAAGATATAATATTTCTTTCACCTTCGCTAAGATTTATGGCTTCATTTATTTTATTATGTTCAATCCGTTTTATTCTATATTGCCCATCGACACCATCTTTATCAAAGTAAAATTTATTTTTTCCCATTATTTGTTGAATTATATCATTTATTTCGTTAATAGGAGCTTCTGAATTTGCTAGTTCTTGTGCTTTCTGCTTTAATTTCGTTTCTATTTTATTAAATAAACTAATATATTTATTGGAGGCTGCTTCATTTCTTTTTAATGCATCATGGTTAGTTAATAATTCTTTGACAAAAGAGGTTGCACAGTAACTACATATATTATTAAAAGCCTCAGTCTGTTCACTTGATATTACTCGACTATGTTGGTTATTGTTAGTAAATAAATCTTCAAATTTTTCTAATGTTCTATTTATATTATTAATAGACACAACAAGATTATTATATAAACTGAGATTATTTTCCATCATAATCTCAGATATATCAATGTTACGTTTAGTATCTTTCAATTTTTCAGTTAAATAACTTATCAATTTTTCTAATAAATTTTTAAGGTTGTCGAACTCAGATTGTAAAGATCCTATAATACTAGAGAATGCAACTTTATATTTTGGGTAAAATTGATTAATATTTTCTTTTATGTTGAATGATGACATGAGTATATTTTGTATTTCAGAAATATACCGATTAATTGTTTGTTCTTTAATTTGAAATATGGCATCTTTTTCAGTCATATGAAATATTTGTTTGATTCTTTCTTGCCAGATAGTTGGATGTAATGGTTGATTGCAAAAAATACATTTCCCGTTAGATTGCTCATTTTGGTAGGTAATACCATTATTTAGCCAATCAGCTATTTCATCCCGTAAATCGGAGAGATTTTTTCTTTCAATTTTTTCTTTTAATAAATCTGATAGTTTTTCTATATCATCTACAGTTAACGGATATGATTTCAAATACGAATAATCCAATATAGGGAGTTGGGTTTGTGCATATAAATTTCTTTGGTTATCAATTTCTTGATTTGAAAGGAATATAGTAGATTGATTTTTAAGAATTACATCTAATGTGCTTATAGCGTTAGTAATTTTGAATTTATTTTTATTAATATCTAAAGTATTTACTACGCTGTCTTGAAAATCTCCATAAATTTTTTTATTACTAATATCAAGTTGTGAATACTCATCTTTTACTTTTTGGAGTTTATTAGCTATAATTTGTTTTCTTCTCTCTAAGTCTTTTTTGTATTCTAATAACATTTTTGCATCTTTTCCAGCAGAAAAATATACAATTTTTTTTGATTTAACGGTCTTAAAATCTAAATAATTTTCAATAAATAAGTCATTAAAAACACATATTTTTCCTTTTAATGCATTATTATCATATTGTGTAATTAAAGAGTTGTCATTAAGCAATATACCAAATTCACTATCATAGTGCCCCTCATGACAAATCATACCTTCATTAAGAAAATAGAATAAACGAGATAAAGTCGTTTTTCCACTACCGTTTAACCCATAAAATAGATTATATTTTTCAAAATCATTTAATGCTTTGCAGTCCCATTCGTAATCTTCAAAAGATGCAAAGTTTTTCAATTTTGTAATTTCTTTTATAATCTTCATGTACAATCTCCTGGATATTTACGGTGATTGTATATGATAAATTAAATAAAATCTGCAATATTATTAAAATATCATCCATTATAATCCTTACACCTTCACGCATTCAAAGTCATCTAAATGCTCAATGACGACGGTGGTCCATTCGGTATAATTATTGCTATCCATTAACCAGTTAAATGGTGCGTTTACGGTATATTCTAATTTTGAATCATTAAGTTGACAGTTTGAAATAAGTAATTGTAATAACTCGTTTCTTCTGGTTGGAGTTGCCATATCAAACAACTTAGAGATATTATTTGCCAAAGCCATAACCTGCACAACTCTTTTCTTCATATCGGCATCAATATTTTTGTATTTTTCGGCTGTCTGCTCAAGTTCAGCTCGCTGATTGGCAATCTGTTCTTGTTTGGCTTCATAAGTTGCTTGTGGCAGCTTTCCTTCCAGGTAGAAATCAAGTAAATTGTCTTCTTTAACTTTCAATTCGTTCAGTTTATTCGTGATATTGGTTTTCATAGTCTTATTAAAAGCCGATGTATCATTTAATTCTTGAGTTAGTTTTTCTTTGACGATTTCCTGCAATTTCGGCGGTAATGATATTTTATCCATAACTTCCTTTTTCAGCTGCTCAATAATCACATTTTCGTTAACTATTCCTTGATGACATTCTTTACAAGGATGACCGCAACGCAAATAAATATACGTGCTACCGTTCTTTTTGATTTTCTTTTCCGGCGTAATCAAACAACCGCATTCTTTACAATGTATCAAACCGCGGAAAATGTAAGGTGTTTTGGCATATTCTGTGGTGTTATTGCGATTATGATTGCCGTTTCCGGTCAAAATGGCTTGTACACGGTCAAATAATTCTTTGCTTATCAGCGGCTCATAAATATGATTGTAAAACTCGCCTTTGATACACATCAAACCATGATAAAACGGATTGGTCAGAACATCATAAAGCGTGTTTCTGCTCACAAAGCAGCCTTTTTTCTTTTTATTTTTGGTATATAAACCTAATTCTTTGGATAAATACCACAATGTTTTCAAAGTATGTTTACCGGTTGCAAATTCTTCAAATAAATGCTTGATAATCGGTCCGCGAACAGGATCAACAATAATAATGGCTTCGTTGTTGTCATCATCTGTATGGCGATTTAAATATCCGAGAGGTGCCATGCCTTGCCATTTACCAGAATTCCAGTTTTTAACCAAACTTCTTTTTACGTTATATGATAATGAATCCGTGTAGTTGCCAGCCATTAGCACATTCATTTTCTATGCAAAAATATCTTGTACCGGAGAAGTTTCATCTAAGATAATATGCTCTTTCATAAAGTGTATTTCAATTTTGCCTTCTCGGCGCAGTTTATTAAGTGCCGGATTATCTTCATCACTTCTTTGAAGTCTATCAACGCAGTTTACAACAATAGCGGTCTTTTTGTTGCGAGAACGAATAAAATCAAGCATTTCATTATATTTTACACGATCGCCGCGAGTTGTACTCTCGGTAATTTCAAACTCTTTAATGATTTTGAAATTTTTCTCCATACAATAATCGTAGATCAATTCTTTTTGAGCATCAATAGAAGCGCCACGTTCCTGTTTTTCGCTAGAAACACGCGCAAATGTTATGGCTTCGGTACACTTTTCAATGAGTTTCTTCTGGTATTTTTTACGCATAGTTTAATCCTCCTTTAAGTTGATGGCTTTAAGATTATATCCAATCGACGATAAGTCTTTGAAATTATGTATAATAATATCTTTCCAATTGTGATAATCTGTCTCAATCAGCTTATCAAACGGCGAGCGAAGAGAATAAGAGAGTGTTTGCTCATTTAAGGTGAAATTTTGAAGCAGAATAACCAATATTTCATTTTTGGTGCCGGCATCTGCTTGTTGCATAATGGTTGGCATATTGCAAATCAGGTTAACCAGTTTATTCAAAAGCTCTGTTTTTGCATGTGATGGTCGTTTATAATGATTGATAAGAGATTGTTTTATCTTATTAAAATCTTGCGGTGGTATGAAAAATTTAGCAAATACTTCTGTTTCAAGCTGTTTAAGCAATATGGTTTCATTAATCGGCATTTGACCGCATTTGTTGTAACATCTTAAATAAGTATATTGCTTGCCGTTTGTCTTGGTTTTGCAATCCGGAGACATTAAGTGATGACATCTGCCACACAAAACAATTCCACGAAATGCAAACTTTTTAACCTTGTATTTTTGCTGATGTTTATGTATTTCTCTTTCCATACCTTTAGCATCCATAATTTGCTGCACTTGGTCATAAAGTTTTTTATCAATAATTTTGCCGTGGATATGTGGCATCAATTTTCCTTTGACACACATAATTCCGGCATAAAAAGGATTACGCAGAATTTCATAAATCTTGGTACGGCTGATAAATCTTTTTCTTTGAGGTGTCTCTTCTGAATAAGTTTCTTTAGCGGTAAGTCCTAATTTACAAGCCAAAATCAATAAACTTTGTGCGGTATGCAGACCGGTAGCATATTCTTCAAACAAACGCTTGATAATAGGTGCTCGTTCTTCATCAATCACTATAATGGATTTGCCATGTTTATCTTTTTGATTGAGATATCCGATAGGTGCCAAACTCTGCCATTTGCCTTGGCTCCAGTTATATTCAAGACTACGGCGAACATTGTCAGACAGGCTTAAAATATAACTGTTAGCCATTAAAACGCACATATTCCAGAAAAGAATATCAATACCGCGAGAATCTTTGCTTAAAATCAGGTTTTCCTTTAAGAAGATTTGCTGAGTTTTTATCAGATTGCAACATCAAATTGGAAGGTGCCAACTAATTAACTAAACACAAACACTAAAGCTTGTTTTGGGGCCCTATACGCATAGATTTATTTTTGACTATAAACTAACCAGTAGAAATGAATCTTGATTGTATAGGGCCCTTTTTTGATACCGTATCTTTAATATAAACTTCTTTTCCATTTGGTAAGAAAGTCCATTTTTTGACCTATAGCAACCTTTTACCTGTTTGATATAAGTTTACTTATAAAAAATGAATAGCTTGTTTCTAGGTTGTTTATAGAGCAATGGAGAGCGCTTTATTATGATATCAGCTGTTCATATTCTTGTGCTAAACCATAAGTTCTGTTTTTACGCGCTTTATTTGCTATTATTAAAAATCCTTCTTCTACCCATCTGTTTAATAAAAGTCTGGCTGATTGTGATGATAAATTCAAATATTCACCTGCTTGATTTGAGGTTATTTGATCAAACTCCACAAATAATTCTAAAATTTTGCGTTGTTTAATATCCAGTTTACGCAACATTGGTGATATATCCGTTTTAATACCTGTGTTCTGCTGTTCTTGTGCTTTAATATTGATATTTTCAAATGCTGTCGCCACACCTTTAATAAAATATTCAAGCCAAGGAGTTAAATCAGCAACGTTCCGGCCAAAATAATAGTTGTGATGCGGATGTGTTGCCAGTGCTTGATAATAATCTTTGAGATTTTTAGCATAATACTCTTCCAAAGAATAAATACCTTTTAAGCCATAACCGAATTTACGCATAATATAACTTGTCATCAAGCGTGCTGTTCTACCATTACCGTCAAAATAAGGATGGATAGTCACAAACTGATAATGAAATAAACCTGCTACAATAGGTGTTGGCAATTTATCAATGTTATCATTTACCCAAGCAACCAAATCTTTCATCATAACAGGAACATCTTTAGTTTCCGGTGGCAGATAGACAAGTGAGCCGTCAGATGTGTCGTATATTGCATTTTGTTCATTACGATATGGAATAATTTTTTTACTGCCTTCAATTAGTGAATGGATTTTTTGCACCAGCTTTTCATCAAATTCTCCACCATTTTCAAGAACTTTTTCCATATAATTGATAGCATTGTAATAAGCTTTGACTTCTTTTTCGTCATGACCTTGATATTCTTTAATCGATTTGTTGGCAGAATAAAGCGTCGTTTCTACTTGTTTTAATGATAAATGATTACCTTCAATTTGCGTAGAGTAGTGACTTTGTGCAATTTTGGCAGTTTTATGCAGCGAAGATAACAAAACCGGTGACAAAGGTTTATCATCAAACGAATTTTTAACAGCTTCAATCTTAGTTAAATCAGCTAAAATATCTTTGGTAATGGTATATTTTGGTAAAAAAGTCATGATTTACTCCTATAATTTATGATTATTTTATGATTAAATTATGAATAAATCAATAATAAAATATGATTAACTAACGATTTTTTGATTATAAGGTAATTTTTATATAGTTGAGATAAAGTCTATTTTTGACCATATGATTCAATTCTACTTTTTGGTATAGGTTTAGTTATAAAAAATGAATCCGGCTGTTTATGGGTTGTTTATGACTCAATGGGATATGCTTTGATATGGCAAGTTGAATAAATCATCAGAAAATATTATCCTTTCACCGTCAAATTTACCATATCTATTAACTTTTATCTCCTTTAAACAATAAAAATCAGTATCATTAACAGCTTTTACAAATGTTTTTATATTATCTTCTTCAATATGTTTTAATTTTAAGCAGTAATCAGACATACCTCTTATAGATTTAATAGTCTTCTTTATAGCATTATTTAACATATCATCTGTATATTTATCTTGATTAAACAATATATGAAAATGCCAATATATACCATCACCTGTTTCAGAAGTAGCAATAAAAGGTAAATGATGTTTGTTCCAATGATTTTTAATAAGACATCTTTCAAATACCTTCATAATAAGTCTTAATCTTCCTATTGCATGATTTAAATTAGTAGTTTCCCAATGTTGTGGTAATCTTACAGTTAAAAAATGTGTAAGAATAATAAAACAGATAAATTTATATCAATTATAAAAACCTTACTTAATAATGGGGAAAAATGTATTGTCTATTGTGCTGATAAAAAAGGAACAAGGTCTTATGCCAAATATTTATTAGATATTTTACCAGAGCTTCACGATTATGATAGTCAATACGCATTATTTTTAGAACATATAAAGAGTACATTTTCAGAAGATTGGTTATTATATAAAGCCCTGAAAAAAGGTGTGGGTATACACAATGGCTTGGTTCCAAAATATATTCAAAAAGAAATTATTAAATTTTTTAATCAAGGAGAATTACAAGTTTTAACAACAACTACAACCATAACGGAAGGAGTAAACACCTCTGCAAAAAATATTCTTGTAACGCTATGTAAAAAGTCTCCTAAACCATTAAAACCATTTGATGCAAAAAATATTGCGGGTCGTGCTGGTAGATTTCTTCATCATTATTCAGGAAGAGTTATTGTTCTGCAAAATAATTTTATGGATGTGTTATATGCAAACGACGCCATTTTAGAGCATAAAAATTATGATAAAACGTCTGCAAAAACTGATATAGATCTAGATTATACAAGAGATAATTACTTATCGGAACAAGATTTAGAAAGAAAAAAAGAAATAAATAGATTGTCGTCTTTACTTCCTGGTATCATACTTACTCAATTTAAGACAATCTCAAAGCAAAATAAGGTTTCGCTATTTCATAAAATTATGGGATTAACATCTGAGGAATTAGCTAAAATTGAAAATTGTGTAAATTCTACTATGTACGATTCTATAAATTTTGATGGCTTCCAAATATTTCTGAACACAATAAAAGATATTGCAAAAGATTCGCCGATATACTCATTAATCAATAATAAGACTTCCACTTACGAAGGTAAAGAGTTCTCTGTTCTTGTTTATATGGTAAGTTGTTATCTTAAAGCAGGATTTTATGGCGAAGTTAAATATTATATAGAGAAGAAAAATCTGGATTATGATAGAGCTATAAGAACGACAGCCGATTTTATCTATAATAAACTTAAATATCACCTTGTAAAATATTTAGGGATATTCAATCTAATCTATAAATATAGGATATCTCAGACTTTAAAATGCGAAATTGATGATGTAACGGGATTTGATAGATTATTATCAAAATTTGAATATAATGCTTACACTGAAAAAGGTAAAATGGCAAGTGATTATGGTGCACCAGATAATGTAATTAAATATGTAGAAAATATTGATAATGAAAATATACGTAACAAAATCAAACTTGATAATTATGGAAAAAACTAAATTGACGGATATTTTAAAAATAATATCAATTAAATAAATTAACAACATCTTTCCCTCAAGTAAATGAAGTCCATCTTCTCCCGAAATCGCGTTATTGCATATTTAGAGAGATGAAATTTCATAAATGATTGAAAAATAAAGAAACTTGCTATAACTGGTCCGTGTAAATTGTCGGGAAGGCTGTTTTTTGATGCTAACCACACGGACCAGCCGAAAGCCTTGTAAATAAAGCAAAAGGCCGTCTTTAAAGACGACCTGTTAAGTCTGGCTGGAGTGAATTCGCAATTCTCGAGCTAAAATTTTAATTGTTTTTAACTTCGGGGTGTTAGGAACCCGAGATAGATTTTCAAATCAATAAAATACTTGCGTTTTGAGAAATAAAACCCTAAATATATAATGTTGTAATTAGCCTTTCTGAAAGATAAAAAATGATTGAACAAATGAGTTTATCAGAAAAAATTACTTATTCTACTGTGCTGCTTAAATGCACTGATAAAAATCATAAAGTTAGTTTAGGTACGGGTTTTATTGTCCATTTTAATAGTAAAGATAATAGTAAATATATAGCCGCCGTTATTACAAATAAACACGTAGTAAAGAATAGTGTAATGACACAATTTGAGTTATGTACATGCGATGCAGATGGAAATATCTGTAATACAAAAACAGCTCCATTTACATATGATGGGTGTCCTTGGATAGAACATCCAAGTTTATCGGTAGATTTATGTTGCTTACCAATAACAGATGCACTTGATAATGTGATAAAACAAGGTATTCACACCTTTTACATTCCATTGGATATGAGTTTAATTCCTTCGCAAGAAGAAATAGAAAACATGACAGCTATTGAAAATATTGTTATGGTTGGATATCCGATAGGATTTTCAGATGTATATAATCACAAACCAATTATTCGTAAAGGTATTACTGCTACGCATATTAAAAATAATTACAATGGGAAAAAAGAATTTTTAATTGATATTGCAAGTTTTCACGGATGCAGTGGTTCTCCTGTGTTTGTTTTAAACGAAGGATTGTATACTGATAAAAGTGGTGCATATTTAGGTAATAATATTAAATTTGTTGGAGTTTTGTATGGGGGGCTTGAATACAATGCTGAAGGAATTTTAAAATTTGATTACATCCCGTGTATTCCAAGGCCAGTAACCAGTTTCCCTATCAATATTGGTGTAATTGTGAAAGCAGAAGAAATTTTTGAATTTGATAGATTCTTTGAATCGATACTTAATCAGAATACTAGCGATAAATAAAGTAAAATAGAAAATTGTACTTTCGCCCCATATAAGCTATTTAGATTTTGATATATGTTTCATTAAGAAAAGTAAATTATAACCTACCACTATTAATGACAATATGTTAGTTTGCTAATAAAACCTGTTCTTTAACTAATTTCACCTATCTGCAATATTGGTATATTTGTATCTGTCAAAATATGGCGTATCTTTAGTTTAATATCCATACAACAAAAACTAGTATGGAGTATTAAAATGGATAAAACATTACATATATCTGATGCATTTCTTGAATATATTAAAGAAGTTGAATATCGTTATCAAATGAACAGTGAGCCTCTCGGATTGTCAACAGGTATAGATAGATTAGATGAAAGACTAGGATATATTCGAGGTGGTGATGTTGTTCTTATAGCGGGACGACCTGCAATGGGAAAAACGGCATTTGCAATAAACTGTGTTTATCAGGTGGCACAAAAATTCAAAGAAGAAGCAGAACAAAACAATTCAGAAATAAAACACGTTTTATATTTTGATTTTGAATGCAATAATAAGAATATAATGCAACGGTTTGTTAGTTTAGCTTCCGGAATTCCTTTATATGAATTAAGACACAACATAGAAAACTATAAACAATTTGAAAAAATAGCACTTACCGGTAATGAAATAAATCAATTGCCAATATATCTATGCAATCAAATAAGCTCTATTAGTGATATAAAAGATAAGATATATGCATTTGCAAATAGAAATAAATTCGGGCTTGTCGTTATAGATTGTTTGCAACTTTTATCACTTTATTCAGAAGATAAGTCAAATCAAGCTTATAAAAAATTTATGCAAGATATTAAAAGTATTGCAGAAAAATTAGATGTTCCAATACTTATACTTTCTCAACTAAACCGAAACCTAGAGCAAAGACAATGTAAAATACCAATTAATAGTGATATTAAAGACGGGTATCGTAATATCGTTCCATATGCTGATAAACTCTTATTTTTATATAGAGAAAGTTATTATATGTATGATAAAGAACCAAAGCAGTATAAAAGAGAAACAAAAGAGCATTTTGAAAAACGTTATAAAGAATGGCAAGAAGATTGCCTAGAACAGAACAAGAAAATAAATGTGAAATAATAATCGCTAAAAACAATAATGGCAATTGCGGATGGATAAAATGCTTATTTGACCGAGATATAGGAAAATTTAGCGATTTAGAAGAAGATTGCTTTTAATTAAATAAGCCTAACAACTCTCCCCATCTTTTTTGCTTTTGTTCTAATGTCAAACGAGCATTAGCAGAACTTGGAGATGGTAATGCTTCTTTAATAACAACATTTTCTAACCAAATTTTACTTGCATAATCTTTTAAATTGTCTCGCAAATATTTTTGATAAAATTGAAAAGCTTTTTTACTGCTAAAATAAATGTGCTCTAACTTTGGACATTCTGTTTTTAATGAAGCTAAATCATTATAAGTCGGATTTTTGATAGAGGAATCTTTGCTTTTATCTATGTCACATTTATCAATAACATCCCATAAACCAATTTGGTGCTTTTTAAGAAAAGCTTTTCTGTTTTCAATTAATTGTTCTTCTTTGTCTTTAGATGTTTCATTCTTTTGTAAATGACAAATATCATTACAATTATAAAGCTTACTTAATATGGTCCAAAACTGATTGGTTGATTTGTGATAAAAGAAAGTATCTCTTGATGCTTCAGAGGGAAATGTTCCTAAAATTACAATTTTAGTATCTTTCTCAATGTACTTTAATTTATTTTCTTCTTGCGTCATTTTTATTTCCTTTCTGGTTTTATTACTTTAACTTTATCACCCCAGGTATAAAGATGCCAATCCATTTCTTTTTGACCACCTGCGAAAAACTTTACGGTTAAAGTACCGTCTTTATTTTTTATCATTTGTTGAGATGGATGAAATTCATATTTTTCAACATCTTTAGCTACATCAGCATTAAATAACCATTCAACTTCAAAAGGTTTTTCTTTATAAACGCCAAAACAATCTTTGGTAAATTCGTTTAATGAAAAAGTATTAATAAAATGATTATTTGTCAGCTGAACGGAATTTAACTTGTGTAAAGCATAATATCTGAACTCTTTTGCATTATTGGAATAAGCTACCAAATAAGGCTTATTACCATATAAGAAACCATAAGGAGCTACAATTTGAGTTTTGTTATTATGCTTAATTTTTAGTTCTTTGCTAGATAAAATAGCCTCTTTAATTGTTTCCAAATATTGAGTATCAATTTTAATTTTTGGACCGACACGGCGAGCAAAACCTTGAGCTTCTAACAAAACTTCTGCATCAGGTTCTATTTTTAATAAAGTATTTGGCTTAATGGAAGCTGTAATTTTTTCAATAATAGCATTTAATTGGTCGGCTTTATCAGATAGTTTTTCTTTAATTAAGGCATCTTTGGCTAAATTAAGACAAGCAATATCATCAGCCGAAAATTGAATAAAGTCTTTTAATGTGCCTTGCGGGATATACCAACGTTTTGAATTATTTTCACCGATTTCTTCAACAACTTGAGGAAATCGACTTAATATCATATCTCGCATACGTTCGGCAGTTCTTCTTGATACTTGAAAGCGACTCATAATATCTGACAAACTAACTCCTTCGCGAGTTGATTGCATCCAAATCGCCAAATCTAACAAATTAAAAGTCTTTTCATATGCCATAATATTCATCCTATATAAAACATACATTTAGGTTACGACATATTTTGACATAGTAAATAATGCAAATGTTTTTATTAACAATATTGCTAAACAACCTTTCATATAGCTATGTCAGAAGTTCAACCTTTGCAAAAATTAGCAGAGGTTCATTTTTATGCTTAAAAAAGGCTGCAATTAGCTAAGTTATTGAAAAATATAGAAGCAAGTTCGAAGATACAGCAAAACTAGCCTTCAAAATATATTCATCTTCGAACCGGATTAAATGCTTGAAAATAAAAGAAAAAGTCGCCATTTCTGACGACTTTGTGACTCTGGCTGGAGCGGCTGGATTCGAACCAGCGCATGAAGGAGTCAAAGTCCTTTGCCTTACCACTTGGCTACGCTCCAAATACAAAAGAATATTTATATTGTTTTAGGTATTTCGTCAAGAGTTTTTTATGATTTTTTTGTAAATATTTTAACAAGATAATCTTTTTTGATTGTATTTTGTTAAAAAATAAGTATTTTAAATCTAAGTGTGCTTGGCACTCGTAGCTCAGCTGGATAGAGTATCGGTTTCCGAAGCCGAGGGCCGTGGGTTCGAATCCCGCCGGGTGCACCATGAGTTTAAAATGATCCTATCGTCTAGTGGTCTAGGACAACGCCCTCTCACGGCGTTAACTCGGGTTCGAATCCCGATAGGATCGCCAATCTATGAAATTGTTGTTTGTTGATGTTGGTTATTGTTTGTAGCCAATGTATTTGTTATATCTAGATTGATATCATTTAGTCTTGACCTATTGCGATCAATTACATATCGTTAATATAATAATAAAAAATGTTCCATCTAATAAGGAAGAAAATGTTTAATTTATTAAAAGAAAAAAACAGCTTAATAGAAACCATAGAAAAACATTTAAAAAATAATGGAAATGTTTATATATACGGCTGTGCAGAAATGGGGTTAAGACTTGCAAGGTTTTTAGATAACAATAAATATGAATATAAAGCTTTTTGTGTTGATAAAGAATACTACAAAAATGGGGAAATTGTTAATAATCATGAAGTTGTTTCTTTAGATGAAATAGAAGATGCTAATAACAATATGATTATTGTTAGTTGTTTTCATTTACCTACACAAAAAATTTGTTCTTTAAGAAGTAACAGAAAAAATGTTCAAGTTATCGAGAAGGATTTGTTCTTTCTTTGGAGTATAGGACCAATTTTTGATTGGAATTTCTATCAAAATAATAAAAGTGAATTTGATTGGATTTATGACAGGTTAGAAGATGATTATTCTAAATTGTCTATGACACGTTATTTTGAACAGAAATTAACAGGGGATTTTAATAAATTAAAAGATGTTTGGAGAAAAGAACAATATTTTGATAAGGATATAATTCCTTTTAATAATATAAAATGCTTTGTTGATTGTGGTGCTTATGATGGGGATTCTTTTCTATCTTTTGTGAAAAATTATGAGAATGCAGTTGGAAAGAAATATGATGGAAAAGGAATATTGTTTGAACCTGATATATTAAATTATGAAAAAATGAGAAAAAATCTTGAAGGGTTCGATAAAATTAGTTGTCTAAAAAAAGGTGTAGGTGCAAAAAATGAAACCTTGCATTTTTCGATGAATTCAACATCTTCAGGTATTGTTGAAAATGGAGAAACAACTATAGATGTTGTTAAAATGGATGAATTTATTAAAGAACCTGTTGATTTTATAAAAATGGATATTGAAGGTGTGGAATTAGATGCTTTAAATGGAGCACGGACTCTCATTAAAAAGAACCATCCTATTTTAACAATTTGTGTTTATCATAAACGTGAAGATTTGATTACAATTCCAAAGTTTATTTACCATGTTGATGATACCTATAAATTTTACATTCGAGCTCATAGTAGGTATTCACAAGAGCTGGTTTTATACGCAATTTAGAACGATATAAACGTAAAATTATCTAGACTTTTGGTTCTTTAATTTAATTGAATTCAAATTCAATTTTTGTTTGCCTGATTCTTTATGACCACGAATAGGTAAGTCTTTGTAAGAAGAATCTTTCTTGATGCCAAGTTTCTCTTCACGTTTTTTGAAGAAATCATCAGCAACTTTAATTGTGTCTTCAGATACAGTAAGCTTCTCAGCTTGATATAAAACAGTTAAACTGTCTTCAAAATAACAATTACCATCTTTGTTTTTGCAGAACATACCAACGATTTCATCTGAAGAAACATCTTTATTGTAAGGATATTCCTTTTCTAGGCCTTTTCTAGAAACTTCTTTCATAACATCTTGGTAATAATCTTGGTCATAAAGATTAACAATTCGAGTATCTTTATACCAACCATTAAATGCACCTTGAAGCATTTGATTATTAATTGGAGCATTTTCATAAGGAATAGCTTCTTTAAAACCAGTCGCTATTTCTTCACTATCCTTTTCAAAAATTTCCCAAGGACCTTTTACGTTATTTAATTTCATTTCATAACATGTAGCTGCTGCTGCAGTTTCAGCGTCAGCTTCTTCAGCTCTTGTGTACATAATTTCAGATTTTAAATTTAATTGTCCGAAATCTTGAATAGCACCATTAGCAAACTGTTGAGCATGTCTAGCTTCGTGGGCTAATGTCACAGTTAATAAATCGTCAGACATGTTTTGATTTAATGCAATGGTTTTTGTATCAGGATCACAATAACCGCAACCATCTTTCATGTGTTCAAATGTTAAGCCATATCCTGCTTTAGCGGCGCTTTCTAATACAGCTTTTCCAAACTCAGAATTTCTGGAAATGTTGTTGACTAAATTAATCATTCTGCCAACATCAACAACGCGTTGTGTTTTAATTTCTAAATCAACATCAGGTTTTCCAAAGAAATTTACATAATCAGACTGTTTGTATCTTGGTTGACTAAATATGTTTTCTAATTTTGAAGCTGTCTTTTTAGAACGAACAGCCATTTTTTCTATAGATGTATCTTCCAATGAAGCTAAAGAGTCTTTACCTTTTTGAGAAATAGAATTGTTTTCTTTTAAATCAAAAAAATCCGCTGTTATATAAGTTTTCCCATCAGCTAAACATATTTTAGATAATTCTTCATTGCTAATATGTTCTACTTCTTTTGAACCAGGATTGTTTTCAGCATTGAATTTTAATTGTTTTATATATTGTTCTTCATAAGCATCCAGATAATGAGCAAATGAATACCATGAAGTAAAAGCTTGTTGCATAGCTTTTGTTTCATCATGAGAACTATCCATTTCTCTAGCATAAGCTTGAACCATAGGTATTTCTGAAGCCTTTTTGTACATTTCAGGATAAATATCTTTTAATTGATATGTTAATGCAGCTTGATGAGCACACGCATCGGCTTCAAAAGCTTTGTTTATTTTAAAGAAATCGTATGTATTTAATTTAGCTAAATATTCATCGACATTAGTAATGTTTTTTGCTTCTTTAAGTCTTTCAACTTGATTAATGTGAGTACATTCATGAATTAAAATTGGAGCTAAATCTTGTTGAGTATGAAAAGAGTCTAAATTAACAGTTTTGTTTTCATAATCACAACATCCATTTAATCCGAATAGTTGTTGATACATAAACTTATAGCCCATGAATGCAACAGAATTCATGGTTTTTTCACCTTCAGGTGCTTTATATGCGATACTCATTAATGTGCTAAAATTTTCGTTGTCAGCTGAATTAATAGCATATAAAGAAGAAATATTTTTCATATAACAATCAAATGTAGAAGCTTCTGTGCTCATTATCTTGTCACTTTTTTTGGCTAAAAATTATTACTTTTTTGTCTATAACATATTTTCTGTATTAAAGCAAACAGATTTGCATTTTTTTAATTAAAAATGTGGAATTTATAAAGATGAATAAATTTTTATTTGATAAATTGGTTAATTTGTTTCGTTGCACAAGTCAAAATTAACTTCAAATAAAGCATATTGCTTATGTGTTGGAGGCATAGGAATTCTTTTTACAAAACAATAAGATTTGTGTCCATAAATAAGTCCCATAGCAAAGCCTAAAGGTCTGTATTGACTTTGTTCTGTAATCCAGGCATGAACCTCATAACTTTCTTGATAAGGATAACGAAGAGCTAAATGTGATACGTTGCGTTTTTTTAAAGTTTCTATGATTGATTTTTCATCTGTACTGTTGTTTAGATAAAATGTGTCCATAATGCCTTGGGCATTTGTATGATAAGGTGAAGCAACAACAAAACTATCTGATAACCATGCAAAATAAGGACCGTCAGTTGTGTTTGTTATAATGCTTCCTTTTGCTTGTTTTGTTATTTTAATTACTTCATCATCCTGCATTATGATGTTTTGCATGTTTTTATATATTTTTATAGAGTCAATAAATGATCCTAGATAAAAAATAACTATTACAAATCCTGCTAATATTTTGATGGGAATTAAAATATATTTTTTATCAAATAATTTATAACTGGTTTTAGTCCACAATAAACCAAATGCAACAGCTAAAGCAGAAAAAGGAGTTCCTGTTCTTGACATTCTAATTGTGTTTATTCCAGCAAATATATAGAAAATAAGTGTTATGGTTAAGACTAAAAATATATTTTTCTTTAATAAAGAAGTTCTTTTTAGACCTAAAGTCATAAATATTATTCCAATAAAGAAAAAATAAAATATTTTAATTATCTTGTTTAATCCTTCAATATGTTGTAACTCAATGTTTCCTTTTGCCCAATACCAATTTATTTCGCTATTAAAAGGATGTTGAAATAAACGTTCTTTAAAAATTAAATAAGCTATTCCTAAACTTATAGAACTTAAAATTAATAAAGGAATTCCTTTGTAAAATATTGACTTTATGAAGTGCACTTTTCCCCATAATGCTTTATGTCTTTCTAAAATATAAAAACATAAAGTAGCCATGCCAAATATTATAGGGTGTAATAAAGTTAATCTGCCGTTATCAATATAGAAAAATCCTTGAGCTGCAGGATTAACTATTAGACATATTATAGCTGTTAATGAAACATATTGAGTAAATAAACGTATTTTTCTTATGTCAATAGTGTTTAACACCCATCCCAAAAGTAGAGCAAACAATAAAACAAAAGTAGATAACAAACCTTCAGGTGATATCCATACTCCTAAACCTGCAACAATACCAGCTTTTTCAAATTCAATAATCCTTTGGCTTTTAAATCCTTTAAATAAAAATCCTAATGTTAAAATAAGACTAAGGTTAAATAGATTATGATGATCAGGGTGAAAAGCATAATACAAAGGTTCAGAGATTTGGTAGAAGAAAACATAAATAAATAATAAGGTTAAATATCTGCTAAATTTAAAATTATGAGCAATCCACAATAAAGTAGCGATGCTTGATAGACCAATTATGATTTGATACCCTTCACATCCCATCCAAACAGCTTGTTTTAATGGGAAAAAAGGTAAAAAAGGAAGTGTTCCTAAAACCATAAAAATATCTGTAATTCTTGTAAAATGCAAATATTGTCCATATGGATAATTATCGTGCATAAAAAGATTTTCAGACCAAATTCCAGATTTTAACAAATCAAAAACTCTTAAAGCATGTTCGAAACTATCTGTTTCAAAAAGCATCATAGGTTTTGTTGATGATATTTGTAGTATATGCATCATCAAAAAAGCTAAAATTGGAGTCCAAATTTGCCATTGATTAAAAATTAAATTATCAATAGCCATACATGCTTTTTTTAAAAACAAAAGCATTTTTTTTTCTTTTGTATTAGTCATTTTTTAAAATAAATCTCTTTGATTTGGATCTGGAAGGTTTTCGTCAGATTCGTCATAAACAGGAGAAAATGGAAAATGTTTTGCGCATCTTGGTTCATATAATTCACTAGCTCCTAATTCAATATCAGAACCAGAGCATGTGCGTTTATGAGAATAAATAGCAGGTTCGCCACATTTTGCACAACGAGCTTTTAATGAATTTACAACAGTGGCAACCTTTTTTAATTGTGAAACAATTTCAAAGGCTTCACCTTTCCAATTCAAATCAAGGCCAGAACAAGTAATGTTAATCCCTCTTTGACGCAATGTTTGAATGCATTCAATAATATTTCCGTCAAATAAAGGGGCTGTAAAAAATTGAATTTCATCGAAAAAAACAGCTTTAGAGTTGTTTATCTCAGGTGAATTTAAAATTTCTGTTGTGTTAGATAAATTGAAAGCTGAAGCAGCAACACCATCGTGAGTTTTAATTTCACAAATTCCATATCTGGTGTCAAATGAAGGCTTAATTAAAACCATTTCATCTTTAAATTCGCGAGCTTTTTTCAATAAAGCTGACGTTTTTCCAGCAAACATCGGACCTACAATTAGTTCTAAAGTTCCAACCATATATCACCTTATTTTGAGTAGAATCAAAAAACGCCATTATAATATAGTAAAATTGGTAATAGGTAAAGTTAAATAAAATAAATCAATTGTTGGATATTTGTTAAAATGTATGTTATTATACAAATCGTTGAAATTATAATATTTTTTTATAAATGAAAGAGGCTTTGATATGTTGGCAGAAGGTTTAAAAGTTACTGTCTATGGCATGGGTGGGGTCTTCTTATTCCTATTATTTTTAGTTTCATTAATGTACGCACAAGCTGGAATTTTCAAGTATTTGAAAATCAGCGATAAGTCTGCACAATCTGAACAGGACAATGCAGATGAAGAGATGGTTGCTGCAGCAATAGCGTTAAAACTAAAAAATGGTTAGAAATTTAGATCAAACAATATGAAGATAAGGAATTAAGATATGGCTAAGAAACTTGTTAATTTTATGTGCACAGCGTTCCGTGATGGTTTCCAATCTGTTTTCGGTATGCGTGTATTACCTAAAGATTATTTACCTGTTGTAGAATGCGCACGTGATGCAGGTATTAGATATATGGAATCGGGTGGTGGTGCAGCATTTCAATCTGCATTTTTCTATTGTAATGAAAATGCTTTTGACGTAATGGACAAGTTTAGACAGGCTGCTGGTCCTGATGCTAATTTGCAAACATTATCTCGTGGTATCAATGTTGTTGGCTTAGATTCTATGTCAACTGATTTGATTAAATTGCATGCAAAATTATTTAAAAAGCATGGAATTACTACAATTAGAAATTTTGATGCATTAAA
Organism: Alphaproteobacteria bacterium; assembly: GCA_024407875.1. Taxonomy (GTDB): domain Bacteria; phylum Pseudomonadota; class Alphaproteobacteria; order CAAGCB01; family CAG-977; genus UBA2903. Next base: position 43,184 of record JAKSVT010000004.1, on the reverse strand, counting down.
CGATCCTCAAAACTTGATTGTTAGTGGTAAAGCTATTGTTGAAGCAGGATTAAAACATCAAATGACAATTACAATTATGTCATTGCCACCTGGTTGTGAAGGGGCTCATGATCCTGATTTTTATGAACAACGCTTGCGTGCTGTTATGGATGCAGGAGTTCCTTTTGATTCATTATGTTTGAAAGACGCAAGTGGAACAACAACCCCTCACATTGTTTATGAAACAATTAAACGTATTCGTAAATTGACAGATAAGCCTATTTCATTCCATACACATGAAACAGCAGGTTGTTCAATTTTGACATGTATGTCAGCTATTGAAGCTGGTTGTGATACAGTAGACTTGTCAATGTCTCCAGTTTCTGGTGGTACATGCTCTCCTGATATTTTGACTATGTGGCATGCTTTACGTGGTACAGAATATACAATGGATGTAGATGTAAATAAAGTTCGTGAAACAGAAGAAATGTTAAAGAATGCATTATCTGAATATTTACTACCTCCAGAAGCAACTAAAGTTGATCCACGTGTACCATGGTCTCCATTACCAGGCGGTGCTTTAACAGCAAACACACAAATGATGCGTGATAATGGTATTTTAGATAAATTCCCAGAAGTTGTTGATGCTATGGAAGAAGTTGTACGTAAAGGTGGCTTTGGTACATCAGTAACGCCAGTATCTCAATTCTATTTCCAACAAGCATTCAATAATGTAATGCAAGGAAAATGGAAGAAGATTGCTGAAGGTTATGGTAAGATGGTTCTTGGCTATTTCGGTCATACACCTGTTGCTCCAGATCCTGAAGTTGTTAAGATTGCTGCTGAACAACTTGGTAAAGAACCTACAACAAAATCTCCAATTGAAATTAATGATGCTGATCCAAATAAGCAAATTAAGCATTTTGAAGATTTGTTGCGTCAAAATAACTTAGAAGTAAATGAAGAAAACGTATTCATTTGTGCATGTTGTGGAGAAAAAGGTTTAGCATTCTTACGTGGTGAAGGTAAGATTGGTGTTCGTTATAAAGAAAAACCTGCAACTGCAAAATCTGGAAACTTTAGTGTAACAGTAAATGGAAAACCTTACAATGCATCTGTTGATGGCGATAAGATAGTTGTAAATGGTAAGACTTTTGATGTTAAAGTTGGTGATGCAAAACCTGCAGCTCAAGCAGCTTCATTAAATGGAAATGGAGCAACAATTACATCTCCAGTTCCTGGAACAATTGTTAAAGTTCTAGTAAGTGAAGGACAGGCTGTAAAGAAGAACGATCCTGTAGCAATGATTGAAGTAATGAAGATGGAAAGTCCAGTTCCTGCAATTGCTGATGGTGTTGTTTCTAAGATTATGGTTAATAAAGGCGACCAAGTTCAAACAGGTCAAGCTTTAATGACATTGGCATAAGGGGACGCTATTTATGAACGATATTGAAATTAAAAAAGCTCATCAAAAGAAGTTCGTAATATATTCATTACTAGCACTAGTTATTATCAGTATGATTATAAAGGGTGGAATGAGTTTTGTTGCGGCACATCAAGCAGCTGTTAATGTTTGGATGGCTGATCATGAAACAATGGCAGAGCTTATTAAATCAACTGGTATTTATGGCTTCTTAACACAAAATTCAGCAGAATTATCAGCAAAAATGGTTATGCCATTTGGTGTTGGTCAGTTTGTAATGATAGGTGTTGGTTGCTTATTAATTTATTTAGCTGTAGCAAAAGGATTTGAACCATTATTATTAATACCAATTGGTTTTGGTGGCATTTTGTCAAATGCTCCTTTTGCAGGTGTTGCTGAGGTTATGGATGGCACAACAGGATTTTTAATGTACATCTATAATATTGGTATAGCTCCACCTAGCATATTCCCATTAATTATTTTTATGGGTATTGGAGCTATGACTGATTTTGGCCCTATGATTGCTAACCCAAAGGTTGCAATTTTAGGAGGTGCTGCACAATTTGGTATTTTTGCAACAGTACTCGGTGCTCTTGCAATGACAGATTTGGGATGGGTAAATTTCTCATTAAAGCAAGCTGCTTCAATTGGTATTATCGGTGGTGCTGATGGTCCTACAGCTATTTTCTTAACAGGAAAATTAGCTCCAGAATTAATGGGTGCTATTGTTGTTGCTGCATATTCATATATGGCATTAGTTCCAATTATTCAACCTCCTATTATGAGAGCATTAACTACATCAGCAGAACGTAAAATTCGTATGAAGCAATTACGTGAAGTATCAAGAAAAGAAAAATTGATTTTTGCATTCTTAGTATTGTTGCTATGTATTTTATTTATTCCATCAGCAGCTCCATTAATGGGCATGTTGATGTTTGGTAACATACTTAAAGAGTCAAAAGCTGTTGATCGTTTGGCAAAATGTGCTGCTAATGAATTGTGTAATATTGTTACAATCTTTATTGGTTTGACAGTAGGTTCAAAATTATCAGCAGATAAATTCTTAGCAAAAGAAACTTTAGGTATTTTAGTTTTAGGGTTGATTGCATTTTCAATTGCTACAGCATCGGGTGTTTTAATGGCAAAATTAATGAATGTATTTTCAAAAGAAAAAGTTAATCCATTAATTGGTGCCGCTGGTGTATCAGCTGTTCCTATGGCAGCTCGTGTATGCGATAAAGTTGCAAGAGAAGAAGATCCAACAAACTTCATTTTGATGCATGCAATGGGACCTAACGTATCTGGTGTTATTGGTTCAGCTGCAGCAGCAGGTATGCTGTTGGTATTGTGTCATTAATAGCAAATGGAATGTAATGGAAAAATCTAAGCAATTAGAATTAATTTTTACGGATAGATTTTCCGAATTGACAGAGGCTTTATCAGGCAAAACAGATATAGCCTCTGTTATAAATTATTTCTCTAGTAAACAAAGACAGAGAATTGCGTTTACTAAAGAAGAATTTTATGAGTTTGAAGATTTTATTAAAGATAAAGATTTATCAAATGATCAAAGATCTTTAGCATATAGAATTTTAGCTCAAGAATGTGCTCTTCATTCAGATTTTAAGGATGCATTAGATTATATTAATTTGTCTATAGAGGAAAATCCTTCAAATATAGAAGCTATTTTAGTAAAAATAGATTTGTGTGAAAATTTGGGAAATGGAGATGAGATTTTTAAATTAATAAATTCAATATTTCCTAAATATAAAAATGATGTTAGAGTTCTATGTATTGTTGCTAGTTATGCAATTGAGTATGGAAAACAAAAACAAGCTGATTATTTATTCAAACAAGCTGTAAAAATAAATAGATTATATACCATAACAAGAGCTGATTTTTATAACTATTGGATTGCTTTGAATGATGAAGAAAAAGCAATTGGCTATGCTAAAGAGGCAATAAAATATAATCCTTATGATGAGAATATAGTTTATTGCATGGCTAAGGGAGCTGCTTTAGCGGGTGAATTAGAGACTTCATTAGAATATTTTGAAAAATACGCTTTAATGAAAGATGAACTTTCAGATCAAGAAAAATCACAATGGGCAGATGCACTATTTGGGTGCAAAAAGTTTGAAAAGGCTTTTGATGTCGCAAGTACAATTTCAAAAGAATATTATTTTTATGATGGAATAAAATCATTTTTACAAAAGAATTTATATTATATAGCTAAAATTAATATTGATGAAGCAAAACCAAGGGCTATTAAATGGCGTAGTGAAAATCTTGATGACGTTTTAATATGTCATTCTTGTGATGCTATTATTGGAGATAATAATAAACAAATTTTAGATCCTATGTATGCAAAACAATTTTTTGATGCTTTTGCTCCTGATTTTGAAGACGTCTTATTGGGAAAATTAAATTATAAAGGTCCTGAATTATTAATAGAACTCTTTGACAGTAAATTTTTAAAAGAGAGAGAATTCCATTCTATTTTAGATTTAGGATGTGGTACAGGTTTAATGGGTGATTTCTTGCATGAAAAAATGCAATTTAAATCAGTTTTAACAGGCGTAGATGTTTCTGGTGCTATGTTAGATGAAGCAAGAAAGAAAGCTGTTTATAATAAACTTATTCAAAAAGATATAGTTACATTTCTTAATGAAGCTGAACATAAATATGATTTCATATGTTGTATGGATGTGTTTTCTTATTTTGCCGATTTGAATAATGTGATTAAGCAAATATATGATGCAATGATTCCAAGTGGAATATTTGTTTTTGAAATTTTGAAAAACAAAAATGATGAGCCTTATACATTAGGATATAATGGACAGTTTAAACATAATGCAGAAATTATGGATAATTTTCTTCATGAATTAAAATTTAAGATTCTTATTAGAAAAGAAACTGTTTTAAGAAGTGAGTTAGATATTCAAGAAAATTGTGTTGTTTATATGGTTGAAAAATGAGCAATAACTATTTAGAAAACAACATTTCAAAAGCTGACTTACATATAATTAAAGGAAACGAATTTTATAAAAATAAAAAATATATAAAAGCTATTGAAGAGTATAAAAAAGCAATAGAATTAGATTCAGACTATGCATTGCCTTATAATAACTTAGCTGGTGTGTATTATGAATTAAATGATGTTGAAAATGGTTTTGAAAATGCAAAAAAAGCTACAGAAAAAGATATAAATAGTTGGACAGCTTGGCTGCATTTAGGAAATTTTACTTATCTGAAAAATGATTATAATAAAGCTATAGAATATTATGATATAGCATTAAGTAGAGCTGCTGACGATGATAGTAAAAATATTATACTATCAAATAAGGCTAGTTCATTATTAGAATTAGAAAAAATTGATGAAGCTGAAGAAATTTTTATAGATTTAGAAGAAATAAATCCAAATCAGCCGGATATTCTTTTAGCTTTAGCTCAAATAGCAGAAAAACGTAACCAATATGAACAGGCTTCATTGACATATTTAAGGTTATTAAAAGTTCAAAATGATCCTGTAAATCATATAAGTTTAGGAAATTGCCTATATTGTATGATGATGGAGAATATTGATATATCAAATATACTATCTTTGTGGCTAGAGGGTTTCCCTGATAACGCACAAGCATTACATACAAAAAAAACTTTCGAAAATTTAAAAAGTGAAAAAAGAGAGCAGGGCTTAAGAGCAAGTAAAGAATATGTAAAAGAATTGTTTGATGCTTTTGCAGAATCTTTTGATGGTGTTTTAAAAGAATTAGAATATAAAGCTCCTTATGAAATAGCTAAGGCTGCTATGCCGTATTTAAATAAAAAAACAACAGTATTAGATTTAGGTTGTGGAACCGGATTGTGTGGTAGAGAGATTTTAAAAATTCAAAAGCCCAAAAAATTAATAGGTATAGATTTGTCATCAAACATGATTGAAAAAGCAAAAAAGTTTAATGTGTATGATGATTTTGTTATAGGTGATATTACATCTTTCAAATTAAGAAAAAAATTTGATTTAATTACTAGTGCAGATGTAATGACATATATAGGTGATTTAAAAGATGTATTTAAAAATGCATATAATCACTTAAATAAAGGTGGAATTTTTATTTTTTCGACGTCAACTACAGAAAATAATAGCGATTCCTTTGAAATGGAGATGTCTGGAAGATTTACACACGGCATTAATTACATAAAGTCTTTAGCTAAAAATCTTTTCGAAATAATTGATATAAAACGCGTTATTCTGCGAAAAGAAAATAATAAAGAGGTGTTAGGTGTAATAGCTGTTTATAAAAAGATTGATTAAAAGCTTGACCTTTTTACCATTTTTTGCGAAAAATTACTAATATGTTTTATTTTTAACAATTTTTTTAAGGGCATTTTTTTATGACAACCGAGAAAAAAACATTTAAACAAGCTTTGGCTGCTTTATTGAATAATGAAGCAACAGGCGGTGTAATTATGATTTTGGCAATGGTTGCAGCAATTATTTGCGCAAACACACCAATCAAAGAAGGCGTTGAACACTTATTAGCTACAAATGTAAACTTAGGTGTTGGCGAATTTAATTTTAATAAATCCATTGAATGGTGGGTAAATGACGTTTTAATGGTATTCTTTTTCTTACAAGTAGGCCTTGAGTTAAAGGGTGAAATGGTAGAAGGATCTATGTCAGACGCTAAATCAAGATTATCTCCATGTTTAGCTGCTCTAGGTGGTATTTGCTGTCCAGCTATTTTGTATTCAATTTTGAATCATGGAAAAGCTGAATTTATGGCTGGTTGGGCTATTCCAACAGCAACAGATATTGCATTTGCAGTATGCGTTTTATTATTAGTTTCAAAGAATATTCCAAAGTCAGCAAAAATGTTCCTTTTAGCAATTGCTATTGCAGATGACTTAGGTGCAGTTGTTATTATCGCTTTGTTCTATTCACAAGGCGTATCTTTAGCAATGTTAGGATATGCTTGCATCTTTATTTCCTTGTTATATTTATTAAATAAAGCTCAAGTTGTTAACTTCTTGCCATACTTGGTATTGGGTATCGGATTATGGTTATGCTTCTATAATGGTGGTATTCATACAACAATTGCTGGTGTAGTTGTAGCTTTTGCTTATCCAATGCATGTAAAAGGCACACAAGCTTCTCCTTTACACCGTTTATCAGCAGCTGTAACACCTTGGGTAAACTTCTTCATTTTACCTTTGTTTGCATTTGCAAGTGCCGGATTAGATTTACGTGGTGTAACAAGTGAAACATTTGTTCATCCAATTACTTTGGGTGTAGGTTTAGGCTTATTCTTAGGTAAACAAATTGGTATTTTTGCAACAACACTTGCTTTAATGAAGATTAAAGTTTGTCAGTTCCCAGCGACAGTTACAAAAATGGATCTTTATGGAATTTCAGTATTAGGTGGTATTGGTTTCACAATGGCATTGTTCGTAGGAAAGATTTCATTTACAGATGAAACTTTACAACAAGCAATTCGTTTGGGCGTAATTGGTGGTTCTGTATTGTCAGCTTTGTGGGCAACAGTTGTATTTAAATATGGTCGTGGATTACAAAAAATCATATATAAGATTTGTCCATGTGCTAAATCTGTAACTGCAGATTAATCATTTGAATATTAATTTTGAAAAGAGCAGGGTTGTTTAATCCTGCTTTTTTTATACAAAAAATGGAGAAAGAAAGTGCTAGAAGTAGGAATAATTGGAGAAAGTAATTACGTTGTAAAGAAAGAATATAGTGCAAGAAATATTGGAAGTGGAACTTTGGATGTTTTATCAACGCCAATGCTTTTAGCATTTGTTGAGGAAACAGCATGGAAAAGCATTTCTAATTTTTTAGAAAAGGATCAAACAAGTGTTGGAACTTTTGTAAATTTTAATCATGAAGCGCCAACTCCAATTAATGGAAAAATAATATGTAAAACAAAGTTAGTAAAAATAGAGGAAAGAAAGCTAACTTTTGAATTTGAAGCTTTTGATAATCAATCAAGAATAGCTAGTGGCATTCATGAAAGATTTATAGTATTTAGTGAAAAGTTTCAGATTAAAGCTGATAATAGATTAAATGTGATTTAAAATAACACAAATAATAACTTATTGACATAAAAATTGTAAAATGTTATAAAAATGTAATTTAAAATAACATTAAAGGCGATTGTTATGAAAAAATTATCAGTTTCAAAATTATCTCAGACAGTAAATGAATTAAGAAAATCAAAGAAAATTACTATGGAACAGTTATCTAAAGATACTGGAATTCATAGAACTATGATTAGTAGAATTGAAAAAAAGGATTATGTTCCAACAATTGAACAATTAGAAAAGCTATCAGTAGTTTTAGGCTTTGATATTACAGATTTGTTTTTAGAAGAAAATAAAAAAGAAGAGATTAATTTAAAAAAATATAATGTAGCTGTCGCAGGAACTGGTTATGTAGGTCTTTCTATTGCAACTTTATTAGCTCAGCATAATCACGTAATGGCTGTAGATATTGTTCCTGAAAAAGTTGATTTAATTAATAATAGAAAATCTCCAATTCAAGACGAATATATTGAAAAATACTTATCTGAAAAAGATCTAGATTTAACAGCAACTTTAGATGGGGAAGCTGCTTATAAAAATGCTGATTTTGTAGTTATTGCAGCTCCTACAAATTATGATGCTCAAAAAAACTTTTTTGATACATCAGCAGTTGAAGCTGTTATTGAATTAGTATTAAAAGTAAACCCTAAAGCTATAATGGTTATTAAATCAACTATTCCAGTAGGGTATACAGAAAGCGTACGCAAGAAATATAATTCTGAAAATATCATTTTTAGTCCTGAATTCTTGCGTGAATCAAAAGCATTATATGATAACTTATATCCTTCAAGAATTATTGTTTCTTGCGATGAAAAAACAAAAGAAAAAGCATATATTTTTGCAAGTTTGCTACAACAAGGTGCTGTTAAACAAAATATCGATACATTGTTTATGAGCTTTACAGAGGCAGAAGCTGTTAAGTTGTTTGCAAATACTTATTTAGCTTTAAGAGTATCTTATTTTAACGAATTAGATACTTATGCTGAAATGAAGGGACTAAATACTCAAGATATTATTAAAGGCGTTTGTTTAGATCCTAGAATTGGTTCTCACTATAATAATCCAAGTTTTGGTTATGGTGGTTATTGCTTGCCCAAAGATACAAAACAACTTTTAGCTAACTTTGAAGATGTTCCTGAAAATTTAATTCAAGCTATTGTTGAAAGTAATAGAACAAGAAAAGACTTTATTGCAAATCAGGTTTTAAATATTGCAGGATATTATAGTTATGCAAATGAAAACGAATATAGTGCTGAAAATGAAAAAGAATGCGTAATTGGTGTATATCGTTTAACAATGAAGAGTAATTCAGATAATTTCCGTCAAAGCAGTATTCAAGGTGTAATGAAGCGTATTAAAGCTAAAGGGGCAACGGTTATTATTTATGAACCAACATTACCTAATGGAACAACTTTCTTTGGCAGTAAAGTGGTTAATGATTTAAATGAGTTTAAGAAAAAATCTCAAGCTATTTTAGCAAATAGGTACGATGCTTCATTAGATGATGTTAAGAAAAAGGTTTATACTAGAGATTTGTTTGGAAGAGACTAATTTGATAAGTCTTTATTTACATAATGTAATTTAAATAAATAAAAAAGGCGGAATTTAATTCCGCCTTAATTATCTATTCTTGATTTTCTGAGTTTTCGTTGTTTTCAAAGTGTTTTTTATGATGGTGAAAACGCTTTCTCCAACGATTTCTTCCAAATCTGCGATCTCTATGTCCTCTATGATGCTTATTTTCATGGTTTTCGCCATCGTCACTTTCTTCATCAGAATTTTCATTAAATTCTTCAGAATTTTCTTCATCATTAGAGTTTTCATAATTATTTTTTTGAAGTCCTTCTTCAAAAACTTCATCAGCATTAATAACTTCTTCTTCAGAATTTTCATCAGAAAAACTCTCTTCGTTTTGAGAATTTTCATCAAATTCTTCTGTTTGATCATGATGCTTTTTCTTAGAAAATTTCTGTTTACGAGATTTCTTTTTAAATTTCTCTTTTTTGTTATGATGATTATTGTTTTCTTCTTCGAATTCATTTTCATCATTGTTAAGAAGTTCTTCATTATCGAAAATTTCTTCATTCTTTTCGATATTTAATTCTTCATTTTGATTTTCTAAATTTTCTTGTTCAGTTTCAATATCTTTTTTTGATTTTCTGCCACGTTTTTTAGGAGCTTTTTCTTCAACAACTTTTTCTTTCTTAGCTGCTTCGGCTTCTTCAGCTTCTTTGTTTGCAAGTGCTAACATTTCTTCAGGACTTCTTAAAACACGTTCCATTCTAAAGTCAGCAGGGAATGCCATTGTATTATCTGCTTCAACACAGATTTTAACGTTGTAAGCCTTTTCTAATGCGGCAATGTTTTCACGTTTATAGTTCAAAACATATAAAGCTGTATCTGTAGGAACAGTGATATGTAATTCTTTATATTGACCTGTAATAGCTTCTTCTTGCAAAACATGTAATGTATGGATTGTTGCGGATTGTGTAGATCTAATCATACCCTTGCCGCGACAGTGTGGGCATACGCTATATGATGTTTCAATAAAGCTTGAATGCATACGTTGACGAGAAATTTCCATTAAGCCAAAACCTGTAATTTTGCTCATTTGGACACGAGCGCGGTCTTTTCTTAAAGCTTCTTTCATTCTTCTTTCTAATGCGTGGTTGTTCTTTGCTTCTTCCATATCAATGAAGTCAACTACAACAATGCCTGCCATATCACGAAGTCTTAATTGTCTTCCAATTTCATCAGCAGCTTCTAAGTTTGTTTTTAAAGCAGTTTCTTCAATGTTATGTTCTTTTGTAGCACGTCCAGAGTTAACATCGATAGCAACTAAAGCTTCTGTTTGATCCATAACTAAATATGCACCGGATTTTAATTGTACGATATTTGAGTGTAAGGCTTCTAATTGAGCTTCTACTTGATATCTAATGAATAATGGAATTTTTTCATCCTTGTAAAGCTTAACTTTTTTAGCATGACTTGGAGAAAGTACTTTCATAAAATCTCTAGCTACTTTGTAATTGTCTTCGCCTTCAATTAAGATTTCTTCGATATCACGTGTATACATATCACGTAAAGCACGTTTGATAATATCGCCTTCTTCATGAATTAACATTGGAGCATTAGAAACAATAGTTTTATCTCTAATTTGTACCCAAGTTTTAATTAAATAGTCATAATCGCGTTTGATTTCTAATGCAGTTCTTTCTTTACCTGCTGTTCTTACGATAACAGACATATCTTCTGGTAAAGGCAATTTATTTACAACTTTTTTCAAGCGTTTTCTGTCAGCTGCAGAGGTAATCTTTCTTGAGACACCACCGCCTCTTGCATTGTTTGGCATTAATACGCAATATCTACCAGCCAATGATAAATATGTTGTAAGAGCAGCGCCTTTGTTTCCACGTTCCTCTTTAACAACTTGAACTAATAATACTTGCCCAGGGAATATAACTTCTTGGATTTTATAACGTTTGTTTAAACGAATATGTGAATGAGAAAACTCATCAGCTTCATTCAAAGAAACTGTTTCTACATCACCACCATTATTTTCTGAAGATTGTTCAGAATTATCATCTTCATGAGCATCTCTTTCTTTAACACGTTCATATTCTTGATTTACTATTTGTGTTAATTCTTCTCTGTCAGCAACAGGAATTTTGTAATAATCTGGATGAATTTCATTGAAAGGTAAAAAACCATGTCTGTTGCCACCGTAATCAACAAATGCAGCTTGTAATGAAGGTTCAATACGAGCAACTTTTGCTAAATAGATATTTGACTTAATTTGTTTTTTTGTTGAAGATTCGATATCTAATTCATCAACTTTCGTTCCGTCTATAATGACTACACGTTTTTCCTCGATGTGATTTGCATCGATAAGCATCTTTTTTGACATAAATGTTAAAACTCCTAAAATCGGAAATGTAATTATGTTCCGATAAATTGATTAAATATGGACAATTATTAGATAAAACCGGCATTCTTTTTGAATTATATGAACTGAAAACTTGCACTGTTCTTATAGCCTATAAAAAAATTGAATCCAAAAAAGCCCATCAGAAAACTGTTGAGATTACCTGCATATTTTAAAATTCATTTATTAATAAAAAGTTTTTTTGAAATTAAAATATTAAAGATAACGGTATAACAATAATCAACTTTTAACAAAAAACAATTGTTTTTTAATATTTTAATGATATTTTTTTACATATATAGATATTTATGCATAAAATTTCGGTAAGAATAATGGTTTTTAGAATAAAAAACATTGTTGCTTTTACAAAATTGATTGGAATAAAGAGGTTTATTATTCCAAGTTTGTTTTGTTTGCTTTCGTTGATTTTTACAAATATATCATATGCAAATAGTGTATCAGGTATTAGAGTTGGTGCAAAGTCAACAGACGATATAGCTCGTGTGGTATTTGATTTATCTGAGGAAAGTAGATATAAAGCATTTACTTTGACACAGCCGAATAGACTAGTAATTGACATCTTTGATGATGCAAAAGTAAGTGGCGAAACAAATATAGAAAAAAAAGATTTTATTAAAGATATTCGTTCAAGTAATACCGATAATGGAACTAGAATTGTTGTAGAATTTGATAGTCCTGTTTTTATTTCAAGAGATTTTGCTTTAAAACCGTCAGGTAATTTTGGACATAGATTAGTTATTGATACAAAAATAGGTCAAAGTCCAGCTAAAACTTTAGATCAACTTGTAAGTCAAGCAATTAATATTGAAGAGCCTGTAAAGCCTAAAACTCAGGAATACCCAAAGGCAAATCCTAAAGCAGCAAATAATTATGCACCTTTAAAAGTTGCTAAACCTGAGAAAAAAGTTGAATATTATCCAGCTCCTAAATACGCGAAAACGAAGCCAAAAACTGAAAAATCTCAAAAACAAATTGTTGTTATTGATGCTGGTCATGGAGGCGTAGATCCTGGTGCATTAGGAGTATCTGGAGTATTTGAAAAAAATATTACATTGTCTATGGCAAAACAAATAAGAAATATATTAGAACGCTCAGGTAAATATAAAATTTTGCTTACTAGAGAAACAGATGTGTTTATTCCTTTGTACGATAGACGTATGTTCGCTAAAAAGCAAAATGCTGATTTGTTTATTTCTATTCATGCAGATTCAACTAGAAGGTCTGATGCAAGAGGTTTTTCAATTTATACAGTTTCAGATAAGGCATCAGATAAGGAAGCGGAAAAGTTAGCTGAACGTGAAAATAGAGCCGATATAATTAATGGTGTTGATTTTGGTAATAATACAAAAGAAGTTCAGGATATTTTATTATCTTTAGCACAAAGAGAAACTTTGAATTATTCTGTTCAATTTGCTGATGCTGTTGTTGATGAATTGAAACAGGATGGATCTGTTAAATTATTATCGTCTAATGCTCATAAGTTTGCGGGTTTTGCTGTTTTAAAAGATCCTGGTGTTCCATCGGCTTTGGTTGAAATGGGATTCCTTTCAAATAGAGAAGAAGAAAAATTATTAAAACAATCATGGTATAGAGAAAAATTGGCATCTTTAATAGTAAGAGCAATAGATTATTATTTTGAAAATCGTCATATTTATTAAGAATGTAAATCGTAGGTTGAAGCGATGTTTAAATTTTTAAAAGAAATGTTAAAAAGAGAAGAAAAAAGTGAAAATGCAATGGCTAGAATGGTTTCTACATTGTTTAGCTATGCTTTGCTTATGGTTATTTTAGGCTTAATAGTTTGCTTATTAATCTTTTCTCATTTTGGAAGATCAGTGCCTGATTATAGACAATTAGCGCTTTACGAACCTCCTATTACAAGTCGTTTATATGCAAGTGATGGACATTTATTAGCAGAATATGCAACAGAAAAAAGAGCATTTGTTCCTTATGAGACAATTCCAGAAATTTTAGTAAAATCATTTATTTCTGCTGAAGATAAAAAATTCTTCTCACATGGCGGTGTTGACTTTGTTGGTATTATCCGAGCTGTCTTCCAAAATTTACGTTATGCTGGCAAAGGCCGTCGTATGATTGGTGCTTCAACTATTACACAACAAGTAGCAAAGAATTTCTTATTAACGAATGAAGAATCTTTTGAACGTAAAATTAAAGAAGCTATTCTTGCTGTTCGTATAGAAAGAGCCTTTTCTAAAGAATATATTATGGAGTTGTATTTAAACCAAATTTATTTGGGACATTATTCTTATGGTGTAGCTGCTGCAGCTTTAAATTATTTTAATAAATCTTTAGATGAATTGACTATTTCTGAATGTGCTTTTTTAGCAGCTTTGCCTAAAGGTCCTAATAACTACGACCCTGATAAAAAATACGACGAAGCAATTAAACGTCGTAATTGGGTTTTGTCAAGAATGTTAGAAGATGAAGCAATTACTGAAGAACAGTATAAAGCTGAAATTGAACAACCTATTACAGTAGTTAAAAGATCAAGTTCTGAAAAAGTTGAAGAAGGTGAGTATTTTGCTGAAGAAGTAAGAAGATTGTTGGTTTCAAAATATGGTGAAGATGCTTTGTATAAAGGTGGCCTTGCTGTTATGACAACAGTTGATCCAGAAATGCAAAAATTTGCTTCTATTGCTTTAAGAAATGGATTGATAGAATATGATCGTAGACATGGATATCGTGGCGCTTTTGCTAATATTGATATAGATGCTATTCCTGATGTAGTTCAGGATAAAGAAGAACCTAAGAAAGAAGATGCAAAAGATGAAGATAGCGATGATGAAGAAGTTGCTGAAAACGAAGAAGTTGTTGAAGAAAAGGTACCGAATGAAAAATGGGTTGCTCCATTAGAAGAAATTAAGGCTCCAGTTTATATACCTAAGAATTGGCGAGTTGCTTTAGTATTAAATGTACAAAAAGAAGAAGTTGAAATTGGCTTTACAGACAATACAACAGGAAAAATCCCATTAGCTGAATTAAAGTGGGCAAGAAAGGATATTACCTCTGATCAAACTTTAGGACCAGAAATTAGAAATGCTAAGGATGTATTAAAACGTGGTGATGTGATTTTTGTTTCTTTAGTTAAAAAGGATGCAAAAGGTGAGGATTATCCGGAAAATACATACGCTTTAAATCAAATACCTGCAGTTGAAGGTGCTATGGTTGTGTTAAATCCTCATACAGGTAGAGTATTATCAATGGTTGGAGGCTATTCATTTAAAAAGTCTCAATTTAATCGTGCAACTCAAGCAAAAAGACAACCTGGATCTTCATTCAAACCATTTATTTATTTGGCGGCTTTAGATGAAGGTTTTACACCATCATCGTTAGTTCTTGATGCTCCTTTTGTGATGGATCAAGGGCCAGGACTTGGAAAATGGAAGCCTAAGAATTTTTCAAATAGGTTCCATGGCCCAACTACCTTGCGTGTTGGTATTGAAAAATCTATGAACTTAATTACAGTTCGTGTTGCAAGAGCTATTGGTATAGGAAAAGTTGTAGAATATGCGAAGAAATTCGGTATATCTGAAGATTTACCTCATCAAATGTCTGTAGCATTAGGCTCCGGTGAAACTACAGTGCTAAATTTAGCAAACGCTTATGGTATGCTTGTAAATGGTGGTAAAAAAATTAGTCCTATATTGATTGATAGGATTACAGATAGAACAGGTATGACTGTATATAATTCAGATTCAAGACCTTGTCCAAATTGCAGATATATAAAATATAAGAGTTCTAAGTCTCCAAAAATCCAAGATATAAGAGAACAAATAGAAGATCCTAGAAGTGCATATCAAATTATCAATATTTTAACAGGTGTTTTACAACCTGGTGGTTCAGCTTCTAATTTGAGAAGATTAGGAAGAACATATGCAGGTAAGACAGGAACATCAAATAATTCTTTAGATGGTTGGTTTGTGGGTGTAACACCAGACTTGGTTGTTGCTATATTTATTGGATTTGATGAACCAAGAACCTTGGGTCAACATGATACAGGTGGCACAATTGCAAGTCCTATATTCAAACACTTTGTTGATTTAGCTTTAAAGAATGAAGCTTTAATTCCTTTCCGTGTACCTAATGGCATCAGATTAGCGAGAGTTAACCATAAAACAGGAAGACCTGCTCAAGGTTCAGATAAAGATGTTGTTTTAGAAGCCTTTAAATCTGGAGAAGATTGGCAAGGAAAATTAAAAGGTGGATATATTGATGGTACAGAAGGAACTGATATTTTCGTTTCTGATGCATCTACTGAAGATTCTATTGAACAAGGAATTTCTGTTCACCAAACAACAGAAAGTTTTGAAGATAACGTTCCTGATATTGGTACAATTTTCTAAATTTATAAATAGGGTATTTTGATGAAAGCTGAAACATATAATTTAATTGAAGAAATTAAGCAATCATTAGCATTGCTAAGGAGGTATCTTTGACTGGGATAATGCTCTCTTAAGATTAGAAGAGATTAACGCTTTAACCCAAGATGCAAATTTATGGAATAATCCAGAAAAAGCACAAAAATTGATGGCTGAAAAAACAGCTTTAGAAGACTCTATTAGTACATGTAAAAAAATAGAACAAAATATTAGTGATGCTGCTGAACTTATTGAAATGGGGGAAGCAGAAGGTGATGAAGGTATAATTCAAGAAACTGAAGAGTCATTAGTAAAAACACAAGAATTAGCAAGAAAAGCAACATTAGAGGCTTTATTATCAGGTGAAGCTGATAAGAATGATGCTTATTTAGAAATTCATGCTGGTGCTGGTGGAACTGAAGCACAAGATTGGTCAGAGATGCTACTACGTATGTATATGCGTTGGGCTGAAAAACATGGATTTAAAGTTGAATATTTAGAAGCTTCTGAGGGCGAAGAAGCTGGTATTAAATCTTCAATTATTAAAATTTCTGGTCATAATGCATATGGTTGGTTGAAAACAGAGTCAGGAGTACATAGATTAGTACGTATTTCCCCATTTGATGCAAATGCTAGAAGACATACTAGTTTTGGTTCTGTGTGGGTATATCCTGTAATTGATGATTCTATTAAGATTGATATTAATCCTGCTGATTGCAAAATTGATACATATAGATCAAGTGGTGCTGGTGGACAACATGTTAATAAAACTGAATCAGCTGTTCGTATCACACATATTCCAACAGGTGTTGTTGTAAGTTGTCAAACTCAACGTTCTCAATTTCAAAATAAAGATGTTGCATGGTCAATGCTTCGTGCAAGACTTTATGAAATTGAATTAAAGAAAAAAGAAGAAAAAATTAAATCAATAGAAGATTCAAAATCAGACATTGGTTGGGGATATCAAATTAGGTCATATGTTTTATGTCCTTATCAATTAGTAAAAGATTTAAGAACAAATGCTGAAACATCAGATACAAAAGGTGTATTAGATGGAGATATAGATTTGTTTTTAGAAGCATCATTAGCATCAAGGATAGAATCAAATGTTTAAAGGAATTAAATTATTTTCATTAGTAGCCTTTTTGTTATGTGGTTGTGCAGGATTAAATGAAACTGATCCGATGGCTTATAGATTGATTCATAATTGGGAAACTGGAGATGAAGATTGGTATCATTTTGGTGGCTATAATGTTTTAGCAAATAAGACTATCAATGATGGTATAATGAAGGTTGTTTTAACTCCTTATGAACATGGGAATGTTGCTCCTTTTCCCGGATACATAGAGGCTGCAATGGATACAGGTTTTGAAATTATGACGAAAACTTGTGGAGCTCAGAATTTCAAAGCTTATTTATCTGATTTGCCAGGAAAGACAAGGATAGATAGATATTTTTATAAAGTAAATGAATATTCTATTGCTGTAAGATTTAAATGTGTTGGAGAATCTGATAAAATAGGTTCACAAGAGTATTTACAAACAGAAACATCAAAATGGGAAAGAGCTAAAACATCTTTAGAAAAAATAGATAATATATCGGGTAGAGTTGATCTAATAAAAACTATAAAAGATCAAGAATATCAAATGCGTGTTCGTATTTTTGGTGAAGATGATGGCAATATAAATAGAAAATTAGCAAGAAAAATGATGCAAAAAACATGTAATTCTAGCTATTTTGAAATAAAAGAGGCAAAATCATCATATGATATTACTAAAAAAGGAAATCAAGCCCAAGTCATATCATCATCAAATGTAATGCAATACACATTTACATGCTTTTAAATAATAAAGTTTGAGAGGTTTAAATGAAATTATATTTAGTAATCTTAGGTGCAATTTTACTTATATATTTATTAATTTGTATTTGTATTTATAAAAATCAAGAAAAGATGATGTATCATCCAAATAAATCATTTCATCCTGAGTTTAAAAATATAAAGTTTCCCAATAAAACTGTTTTTTTAAAGACTGGAGATAAATTAACATTAAAAGCTTATTATTCTGCACCAAAATATGAAGATATGCCAACTATAATTTTCTTCCAAGGAAATACAGGCAATCCTCAAGACCATATGTATAAATTAGTTCCGTTAGTAGAAGCAGGATTTGGAGTATTGATTGCAGGATATAGAGGTTTTGATAAAAATCCTGGAAAACCAACTGAGGAAGGTTTGCTTTTAGACGCTATGGCAGCTGTATCTTATGTTCGTTCGCAAAGTGGAGAAAAAGCAAAAATATTCTATTATGGTTTATCTTTAGGAACTGCAGTTAGTGTAAAGCTTTCTACAGAAATAGAACCGATGGGAATGATTTTAGAAGGAGGTTTCACATCTTTAGCCAATGTTGGACAATATAAGTATAAATGGCTTCCTGTAAAGTTTATAATTCGCGACAAATATGATTCGTTAACAAAAATCAAAAATTATAAAAATCCAGTTTTGTTTCTACATGGAAAAGAAGATAAAACAGTTCCATTCTTAATGGCAGAGCAAATGCTAAATGCAACAATATCAGAGGATAAACAACTTATATCATATGAAAATGGGGGACATACAGATTTGGATCAATTTGATATTGCAACAACTATTATTAAATGGGTCGGAGAAAAATCGGTTAAATGATTAAAATTTGTAGCAAAAATGCAATAATTTATTGACTTTTGCTAAAAATCGTATAAGAATCAAATAAATGTTATTTCTATGAGGGGGAAAGAAAATGATTAGAAATTCTAACGAACGCGGTCGTTCTATGATCGAAATGTTGGGCGTTTTGGCTATTGTTGGCGTTTTGACAGTTGGTGGTATCGCTGGTTATGGCCAAGCTATGGCTAAATTTAAAGTTAATAAAACAACTGAACAAATTGCAGGATTGATTCAAGGTATCCGTGAAAACTTCACACAAGGAAACTATTATGGTTTAGGAGAAACTAAAGCTGTTTTTGAGGGAACAACAATTATTCCACAGGAAATGTGTAAAGAAGTAGATAGTTGTAGTGAATTACAAAGCCCATTTGGTACAGATGTTACAATTACAACAGCAACGCCATACCGTACATTTACAATTACATACAAAAACTTAACAAAGCAAGTATGTTCACGTTTAATTATGACAGATTGGGGATCAGGAAGTTCATCTGGTTTGTTAACAGTTAATGGTGGTGGAACGGCTGCAAGTGAAATGTTGTGTAACGCTCAACAGGGTACATGTCCTCCAACATTTTCTGATGTTGCTACAAAAGGTTGCACAGAAAAAACAGCAACAAATTCAGTTTCTTGGACATTTAACTAATTTATATTTGTTAGGAATGAAGTTAATAAAGCAGACCGCGTTATGCGGTCTGTTTTAGTATTCAATGTATATAAAAAATGAGTCATTTTAAGAAAATTGTTTGTTGAATGTTTTATGGAAATTTTTTATAAAAAGTACCAATATAAAATTTGTATATTTCGACTTGTTTATATGATTGTATCGTAATGTTTAAGATTATCTTTTATATTTTAATTTTGTTTTTTTATTTTATATGTGCGTGTAGCCATTTTATAGATTATTTTTATCGAGATTATACTTTTAATGAATTAATGATTTTTATGCTTTCTCCTAAAAGTGGTTCAAATCCAAGGATGGTGAACCTTTTTTTGTTAGAGTGTGTATTGGTTCCTTTTATCATTACTTTAGCTTTATGTTTAATAAATTTCTATGTACATAAACTTAATAAATATATTAGATTTAGTTTAGGTGGAATTGTTCTTTTAATATTAAGTATATATTGTTTATATCTTCCCCAAAAAATATGTATAGAAACATTATTATTTAGTGAAATAGTTTCTTTAGGTTTTTATTTTTATAAGAATAAATCTTTAGAGAAATATATATATATAATCCATTCTTCAGTTTTTTTATGTGGCCTGATATTGGGTTTGTGTAATTTTAAATATATAAAATTTTTCCATGAAACAAAATATGGGGATTTTTATGAAAAGCACTATGTGCCTGTTGATAGTGCAAATATAAATTTAAAATCAAATCCTAATAACTTAATATTAGTATCTTTAGAAAGTTTTGAAAAAAACTTTGCTGATAGAGCTTTTTATAAAAGAAGTATGCTTGAACCATTAGAAAATATAGAATTAAGAGGTTTTTCTTTTTCAAACTATGAAAATGGATATAATCAAACTCCTACAACTCCTTCAATGTTTGCAACAATGATGGGGATACCTTCCACGGCAACAAAAAAAATTTTTACACATAGGTTAAGGCTTAAAGATCATTGTTTTAATAATGTTAAAGCTTTGGGAGATGTTTTAAAAAGTAGTGGCTATAAAACAATTTCGATTCAAGGAAGTGATTCAAGATTTCAAGGTGTAGATGTTTTTGAAAAAAATCACGGAATAGATGAAAGAATAGATGCTAGATATATACAGAAAAATTATCCTCAATATAAAGAAATAAATTCTTGGGGATTTTCAGATAAAACTGTATTTAGTATTGCAAAAGATAAATTAAAAACAACTGCTTCCCCATTCTTTTTATATATTCGTACTGTGGATACACATGAAAAAGATATTCCTAAAACAAATATAAATTATGGCTTCAATAATATTTTAAAAAATACAATATATAATACTGCAAAAGAAACAGCTGATTTTGTTGGATGGGCTTTAAATCAAGAATTCGCTAAAAACACGACAATTGTTTTAATTGGTGATCATTTAAGGTCAGGTGTATTTTTTGAGGTTCCTGAAAAGAGATTTGTTTATAATTTATTTATAAATTCAAAAATTGAGCCTTTGAACATTAATAAAAGATTTTCTCAAATTGATTTGTTTCCTTCTATTTTAGAGGCGATAGGATTTGAAGTTCCTGGTCATAGATTAGGTATAGGAACATCTATTTTTTCAAAAGAAAAAACTTTAATAGAAAAATATTCTAAAGAAAATCTTGAAATTTTAATTGATATGCCAAATAAATTATATGAACAATTATGGAAATAAAAATTTAGAAAAGAATATATTATGAAACATGTTGATATTTGGACAGATGGAGCTTGTAGTGGAAATCCTGGAATAGGAGGATGGGGTGCAATTTTGCGCTATAAAGATAGTGAGAAAAGTATTCAAGGTGCAGCTGCTTCTACAACTAATAATATTATGGAAATGAAAGCTGTAATCGAAGCTCTTAAGTTGTTAAAGGAGCCTTGTGAAGTTGATTTAACATCTGATAGTCAATATGTTATTAAAGGAGCAACACAGTGGATGCAAGGCTGGAAGGCTAATGGGTGGAGAACTAAAGATAAAAAAGCTGTTAAAAACAGTGGCCTTTGGCAAGATATTGAAATGTTAAACAGAATGCATAAAATTACATGGCATTGGATAAAAGGTCATGCAGGTCATCCAGAAAATGAAGAATGCGATAGATTAGCTAGAGAAGCTATAGCTGATCAAAGAGAGGCTCTTAGATAAGTATTAATATAGAGGACGTTCATAAGTTCCTGTTAAAACGTCATTAGGATTTTTACTAGGTTCTGTATAACAAACATTTGAAGCTAATGATTTATAGCAATATATTGTTTGAGTAGAATATTTAGGTAAAGATGCACGGTAAAGTTCAACATCGTTCATGCAATATTTTCCTTCACCTGTGATACTTCTAACAATGGAACAATCTTTGCCTGTAATCCAACTAGAAATATGATCTCCTACAGTCCTATCTGTTGCTAAATAGGATGCTCCTTCAAGAATGCCAAAAGCTGTTAATTTTGACATATTCCAAGGTAAAGATTCATCAGGTCTTGCATAGTTGTTTATTTTACTTACAGAACTACAAGCAGATGTTGTTAATCCGCTTAAAATTAAGAATGACAATAATAAATTCTTTCTTAAGTTCATAAAAAATAAATCCTACAAATCACATATTAATTTTATAAAACAAATTATTAAATAACAATGAATTATTGCAAAAATATATAATTAATGAATAAAAAAAAGTTTTTTTTGATATTTTCCTTGTTTTTAACCAATTATAATTATAATTTTAACTAATGATTTTTTTATTATAAGGAGCATGTGCTGTGACAAATCAAAATTTAGATGATGAAGTTAATCCATTACAAGCAGAAATTTTGCGTGAAGTTGAAGAAGAAATGCAGCAAGAAAAGCTTAAAAAGCTTTGGAAAAAAGTTGCTCCTATAGTTGTTTCTTTAGCTGTTTTAGCTTTGGCTATCACAGGCGGAATTGAATACTATAAGTATTATCATCAACAACAATCTTTAAAAGCTGTAAATGAAATGCAAACAGCATTATCAATGTTATCTAGTGGCAAGTTAGATGAAGGTATGGCTTTATTAGAAAAAATTAAGAACAGTTCAGCAAGAGGCTATCATGCAATGGCATCTTTGCATTATGCTAAAGCTTTAGTTCAACAAAAAAAGATTGATGAAGCTATCAAAGCTTTAGATGAATTATCAAAAGATTCAAAAGTTCCTAACGCATTAAAAACAATGGCAAAATTAGATAAAGTTTCTTTAGCTATTGATAATGATAATCCAGATTATGATGCTTTAAGATTAGAATTAGAACCTGTTGTAAATTCTAATACAGCATGGAGTGCAGATGCTCTTGAATTAACAGCTTTAATTTATTTGCGTCAAAATAATGTTGAGATGGCAAAAGCAAGTTTCGAAAAAATTGTTTCTTCTACAAAAATTAGTGAAACAAAGAAATTACGTGCAAATGAATATTTAAATTTATTAAATAAGCAAGTAGCGAGTAAATAATAATGAAAAATAATCGTCGTGTAGGTATTTTATCTGCATTATTTGTTACAACATTATTGTCATCTTGTGCTGAGGATTCAGATGTTCTTGTTGGTAAAAGAATTTCTTTGATGGCACAGCCTAAAAATATTGTAGTAAAATCTGAGTTAATAAATACTATTAAAATTCCAACATCAGAATTTAATGATGATTGGGCTCAAGCAGGTGGAATGTCCAATCATTTAATGCAAAATCCTTTGATTGGAAATAGAATTCATGAAGCTTGGAAAAAAAGTATTGGAAAAGGTAGCAGTAAAAGACATTATTTAATTGCAGAACCTATTGTATACGATAATTTTATTTATACGATTGATGCTAAAGGTGTAATTACTTGCTTTAATATGGCGGGTAAAGTTGTTTGGAAAAAGTCAGCTTTAAATAAAAATAGCCCAGATTCATTAAGTATTGCTGGAGCTGGTTTAGCGATAGATAATGGTAGATTATTTGTTGCATTGGGCTCTGGAGAAATAGTTTCATATTCAATTAATAATGATAGAGCATCTAAAGTAAAAATCGGTGATGAATTAGCACGCGTAGATTTAAAATCTCCTGTTCGTTCAGCTCCAACAGTATATGGTGGTCGTTTATTTGTAATGACGGCAGATAATAGCTTGTGGGCTTTGGAACAAAAAGAACTTCATATTTCATGGCATTATAAATCTTTTATGGATAATGTTGCAATGTTAGGTAGAGCTTCTCCGGCTATTGATAATGGTGTTGGAGTTGCTGTTTTTGCATCAGGATCTGTTATTGCATTTAGACCAGAAAATGGTGCGCTTTTATGGGAACAATCAATATCTTTACCTCGTTCATCTGATACAATCGTAGCTCTTAATGATATTAAGGCAAGACCTGTGATTGATGGAGATAGAGTTTATGTTCTATCTTCAGGCGGTGTGTTGTCTGCAATAAATATTAAAGACGCTGGTGTGATATGGCAACAAGAAATTGCCGGTGTAAATCAACCTTGGATAGCTGGAGATATTATTTATATTTTATCTGATGCTGCTCAAGTATTTGCTGTAAATAAGTATACCGGTGATGTTTTGTGGAAAAACGATTTAAAAAGAAAAATTGATGATGAAGTCATAACATGGGTTGGACCAATTATGGCAGGCTCTAGATTGATTCTAACTAATTCTTTAGGTAAAGCTGTTGCTTTATCTCCTCAAACAGGAACTATTATAGGATTTGAAGAAGTTGGTGATGTTGGAACACTTATTCCTATTGTTTCGAATGAGACACTGTTTTTCTTAACATATGATGGTGATTTGGTGGCATACAGATGAGTGGTATAATTGCGCTAGTCGGAAGGACAAATGTTGGTAAATCAACTTTGTTTAATAGATTAATTGGTAAAAAACGTGCAATTGTGCATGATAGACCAGGTGTTACTCGTGATAGAAGAGAAGGTGCAGCATCATTATATGCGGTTCCTTTTACAGCTGTTGATACAGCAGGTTTAGAACCAGGAAGTACAGATAGTTTAACAGCTTTAATGTGGAAACAAACACAAAAAGCATTAGATCAATGTGATGCTATTTTGTTTATGGTTGATATCAGAGCTGGTGTAACTCCTTTAGATAAAGAGACAGGAAGATTACTTCGTAAAGTTGGAAAACCAGTTATTTTAGTAGCAAATAAAGCTGAAGGGGCTAAGTTTGACCAAGCAGATAGAGAGTTGTTTGCTTTAGGCTTTGGTCAACCTATTTTAATAAGTGCTGAACATGGAATAGGGATGGGAGATTTATTTGAGGCTTTACGTCCTTATATTGTAAATCCACAAGAGGAAGGACAACGTAAGAAAGAAGCTGAAGAAAATCAATTTAAGTCAAAAAGAAAATTAAATGCTGAACGTAAAGCAAAAGAAAAAGCGGAAATTTTTGGCGAAGATGAAGAAATAGATGATGACAACCCTATTGACCATTCAAAAGAGATTATAGATATAGCTATTGTTGGAAGACCAAATGTTGGTAAGTCTACTTTAGTTAATCGTTTAATTGGACAGGATAGACTGTTAACAGGCCCTATGGCAGGTTTGACTAGAGATGCCATTTCTGTAAATTGGGAATATAAGGGAAGAAAATTAAGATTAACAGATACTGCAGGTTTACGTAAACATGCAAAGGTTGAAGATAGTCTAGAAAAATTATCTTGTGCTGATACACGTCGTGCAGCTTTTTTAGCCCAAGTGGTTGTTTTAGTATTAGATGCTGATGGCATTTTAGAAAAACAAGATTTAACAATCGCAAGGCAAGTATTGGAAGAAGGAAGGGCTTTGATTATTGCTGTAAATAAATTAGATACAGTAAAAGATAAAAAAACTCTAACTGATATTTTAAATGAAAAATTAGAAATGTGTTTAACTCAGGTTAAAGATATTAAAACAGTTATGATTTCTGCCAGAACTGGAGAAGGTCTAGATAAATTAATGAAAGCTGTTTATGAAGTATATGAAATTTGGTCAAGCAGAGTTTCTACAGGTAAGTTAAATCGTTGGTTAGCAGCAATGGTAGAGATGACGCCTCCTCCATTATCTGCATCAAAAAGACCTATTCCTTTAAAATATATGACACAAATTAAGTCTCGTCCTCCTACATTTGCATTGTTTTCTTCAAATCCAGAAAAATTGCCAGAGTCTTATTTAAGATATTTAATAAGAGGGCTTGCTCAATATTTGAAAATAACAGGTGTTCCTATTCGAATTATGATGAGAAAAGCAAAGAATCCTTTTGAGAATAAGAAAAAGAAATAAGCAAATTTTATTTTTTTTCTATTCTTTTAGCTTCTTGCCATAATTCTTCCATTTGATCTAATGAAGTGTCTTCGAATTTAATGTCGCGTTCAGATAAAGTGTTTGCGATGTAGGAAAATCTACGCATAAACTTTTCGTTTGCATGATGAAGAGCCTCTTCTGGATTTATTCCTAATTTTCTAGCTAGATTTACACATACGAAGAAAACATCGCCCATTTCATCTAATCGTTCTTTAGTATGATTAACGGATTCCATTTCAATTTTTAGCTCAGTTAATTCTTCATAAACTTTGTCTAAAATTTGAAAAGCATTATCCCATTCAAAACCTACGTCTGTTGCAAGCGTAGAAATTTCAAGGGCTCTAATAGTTTCGGGTTTGTCTGATTCTATTTTTCTAAAAAATCCTGTTTTGTCTTTTAATAAAGAGTCATTTACTGCCATTTTACGTGTCCTATAATGTATTTTAATGAGGTATTTACTTCGTTTTTATGAAAAAATCAAAAATAATGTTGTTTTGTCTATATTTTTTCAAAAAAAACGCTTTTAGACAAAAAAATGTGTTGAAAAACGAAAAAAAACATTGTATAAGAATAGATAATAAGAACGAATATTATTTTTTTACAAAAGGGCAAATAAAATGAGTGAAAAGAAAGCTGTATCATTAGTAGTTAGCGATATTGATAATACAATCTCTGATTACTTCGATAACTGGTCAACAGCATGGGATAAGGGCATCGAAATGATGGCTGAAGCTCGTGGTATGGATAAAGATGAATTATATAAAGAAGTTCGTGATACTGCAGAAGGTTATGCACGTTTCCATAACTTCTCAGATATTCAAGGACAAGTACCAGCATTGTCATATGAAGGTAAATCAAAAGAAGAAGCAGCTAAATTAGCTATTTTAGATGCTCGTGCAGAACACGAAGTTGCTAAAATTTACCACTCTGGTAACAAGACATACTTTGGTGTTCGTGAAACAATTAATAAAATTCACCAAGGTGGAGCAAAGTTTGTTATGTATACAGATTCTCCAGTATCTGGTGCTATTGCACGTTTGCAAGATATGAACTTCCCAATTGATATGATTGATGGTTTAGTATGCCGTGCAGACTGCACAACAGAAATGGTTGATGGAAAATACAAGTTTGTTGATGCTCCAATGCAAGTAACAGGAAGCGATTGCACAATTTATCGTGATAAGTTAGCTGAAAAATTAGGCGATAAGTTGATGATTAATGGTGGCGACGTATGGAAACCAAATTTAGGTGTTATGGATGCTATCATTAAAGCTCATGGAGCAACACCAGATACAACAGTTATGGTTGGTGATAACATTAAATCTGATGGTGGATTCGTACGTATGGGTGTAAACTTCGCATGGCAAGCACATGGCTCAGAAGTTGAACCTGCTACACAAGATATGTACAACAAAATTAATGAAATGTCTGACTATAAATTAGGAGCAGCAGGACATTTAGGAACTTTAGCTGGCTTTAGAGAAAAAGAACCTGAAGTTGCAGCAAAATATGAAGAAAAGATGGTTCCTTTATATAAAGGCTTTACTGAATTGCCAAAATACTTCCAATTCACAACAGAAGAACGTATTAAGCAAGAAGAAAAGTCTAAAGCTCAATTGAATACAGCTGTAAAAGCTCGTATAGCTGGACAATCAAGATAATAAAATTTTACATTTAATTCTCCAATTGTAAAAAAAGAGAGAGGGGGAGGCATAATAGCTTCCTCTTTTCTTTTTATTATAGAAAAAATCATTGATTTTATTAAAAGAATGCTTGATTCGTTAAGTGTTTTTCGGTTAAAGTAATTTCAAGAAAAATATATTTATAAAGGAATATTGTTTTGTCAAATAAATATAATGAAGAGAATTTAATACACGCTGCTATTTATGTTCCTACACCTGAAGAAAAGGCAAAACGTGCTGAACAAGTTTCTGCAGAGCCTTTGGCAGCAATGATGTTTACAGATGATCGTGATAGTGTATTATATGGTATTTTCGGTGACGTTCCTGATTATGATAATCCAAAAATGGAGTCATTATGGGATGAAATTTTAGAATCAGATCCTGAAGAAGTTTATGAATATTGCTTCCGTAAAGGCGTTGATTTGTTTATGGATGACGGCAAACCTGTTCCTGGTTGGAGAGATGTTGCTGTTATGTTAAAAGCTATTGATACAGGATTGTTAGAATTAGCTTAATTTAAATTGGATTTTAACTATGAGTGCTGAACAAGTAAACGAAGTTGTAGTCGAAGCTCAAAAAGCTAAGCCTGGTTTTTTTGGTAGAATTTTAGGTAGATTGCGTAATTATTTCTTTACTGGTTTATTAGTAGCAGCTCCTCCTGCATTAACTATTTATTTAGCTGTTGTTTTTATAAATTTTATTGATGGATTAATTCCTGCTGATAAGTTAGCTGATAAATATAAATTTATTACAGTTCCTGGTGTCGGATTTGTAATTATAATTGCTTTTTTGATTTTGCTTGGATGCTTTACAACAGGATATATTGGAAAAGTCCTTGTTCGCTTATGGAACAAAATATGGGAAAAAATACCTTTTATTAATGGTATTTATTCTACTTTTAGACAATTATTTGAAACAATTTTCTCAAAGAAGACAAATGCTTTTCGCCAGGTAGTGATGGTAAGATTTCCACGAGATGACGTTTGGACTATGGCATTTGTTACAGGTGATGTTCCTCAAGTAGTGACAGAGGCTTTACCTAAACAAGATTATGTTTCTGTATATGTTCCTACAACACCTAACCCAACAGGGGGTTATTGGGGAATATATCGTAAGGAAGATGTTATTCCTTTGAATATACCAGTGGAAGAGGGATTAAAAATGATAATTTCTCTTGGTATTGTTCAAAATAAAAAAGGTCCTTTAGATTAATTATTTTTTTTAAGGTGTATTAAAATGAATTTGGCGGAAGAAACAAAGAAACGCCGGACGTTTGCGATTATTTCTCACCCGGATGCTGGTAAAACAACATTAACAGAAAAATTATTGTTGTTCGGAGGTGCTATTCAAATGGCAGGTGCTGTTAAAGCACGTGGTGAACAACGTAGAGCTCATTCAGACTGGATGAAGGTAGAACAGGAACGCGGTATTTCTGTTGCTTCTGCTGTTATGACATTTGAATATAATGGATGTACATTCAATTTATTAGATACACCGGGGCACGAAGACTTCTCTGAAGATACATATCGTGTGTTAACAGCTGTTGATTCTGCTGTTATGGTTATTGATGCTGCAAAAGGTATCGAAGAAAGAACACGAAAGTTATTTGAAGTTTGCAGATTAAGAGATGTTCCTATTATCACATTTATTAATAAAATGGATCGTGATTCTAGAGATTGTTTTGCTTTATTAGAACAAATTGAAGAAGAGTTAGCTTTGGATGTTTCTCCTGTTAGTTGGCCAATTGGTTCAGGAAGGGATTTTAAAGGCTGCTATGATTTATTAAATGATAGATTAGCATTAATTAGCAAAGGTTCTACTGAAGAGGGTGAAGTTTGCAAAGGCTTAGAAGACAAGAAAATTGATGAATTAATTCCTCAAGATCAATGTGAAAAATTACGTTCTGATGTTGAAATGGTTCGAGGTTTATGCCCTGAATTTGATGTAGAGGCTTATTTACAAGGTACAATGACACCAGTATTTTTTGGTTCAGCTGTGAATAATTTTGGTGTTCGTCAATTAATTGATGGGTTAGTAAAGTTTGCTCCATCACCAAGACCTCAAAAAGCTGTAAGCAGAACTATTGAACCTGTTGAAAATAAAGTTGCTGGATTTGTATTTAAAATACAAGCTAATATGGATCCAAAACATAGGGATAGAATAGCATTTGTTCGTTTATGCTCAGGACATTTTCAACGTGGTATGAAATTATTACATGTTCGTTCTGGAAAATATTTGCCAATGCATAATCCTATTATGTTCTTAGCACAAGAACGTGAATTAGCTGAAGAAGCTTTACCTGGAGATATTATTGGTTTACCAAATCATGGTAATTTACGTATTGGTGATGCTTTAAGTGAAGGTGAAAACTTAACATTTACAGGTATTCCAAGCTTTGCTCCAGAGTTGCTACAAAAAGTTCGTTCTACAGATCCTTTAAAAGCAAAACATTTAGGCAAAGCTTTACAAGAAATTGCTGAAGAGGGCGGAGCTAGTGTATTTAAACCTCAAATTGGTACAGATTGGATTGTAGGTGTTGTTGGCGCGTTACAATTTGATGTTTTGGCTGATCGTATTAGAACTGAATATGAGATACCTGTAATATTTGAACCTACAACATTGTATACAGCACGTTGGGTTAAAGCTCCTGATAATGCTACATTAGAAAATTTTGTAAATACAAATAAAGGTTCAATTGCAACAGATCATGATAATAATTGGGTATTCTTAGCAAGAAATGCATGGCATTTAGGTAAAGCTAAAGAGGACTATCCAAAGATTGAATTTTTAGAAACTAGAACAAATTGTTAGTTATAAAAAAGGCTTTGTTTTAACAACAAAGCCTTTAAAAAACTACTCATTTAAGATAGCACCTAAAGCTTCTTTATTTAATTTAATCATATCGTATTCTGTAGGAGTTACAGGAGCTTTTTCAGAAGTTTCTTTTCTAACTTTACGCATATCATCATAGATTTGATTTGATAAATTTTTTCTTTGTTCTTTTGTTAAGGAATCATTAGATTTGATATCTTCTGCTTGTTGACGTAAGTGGTTTACTAAACTTTCACGTTTTTCTTCTTGACGAATAATAACAAGAGTTTGTCTTATTTTTGCTTCTAATAAGAAAAATCTATCAGCAGTCCAATTATGTTCGTCTACCCATCTTAATACTTCAGGAGGATAATCAGTTGAATTTGAAACTCCTAAATAAGCAACAGCACTATATTGGTTGTTGTTTTGTTTTAACCATTGTTGATATTTACGCCAATCTCTAGCAAAATGGGCCAATTCTTTAAAATCCATAGGCTTAGTTGCTTTAATATCTTTTTCTGTTAATTTTGTAGCATTTGCAGGTAATGGCTTTGCTTGATCAGGTTGAGCTGCAAATTCTTTAGCACTTTCTGATGCTGCTTCAACATCTAAGCAGATAAAAAAACTAATAGTAAATAAGAAAAATTTTAAAATAGACTTCATTTTTTATAAATCCACGTAATACTTTATAAATTATTTATTTTTATGTTATATTATCTTTAATATAAAAAGTCTATATTAAATAGTTGTATATCTATTAGGCATTAATGGAAAAATATATGAAGAAGCTCTACTTTACGGCCGATAAAACAGAAAAAGCTCAAGATGCATTTGCTTATTTAACAAAAACTTTTGGACAATATAGTGCATCTAAAGCAGATGTAATTGTTCCTCTTGGTGGCGATGGCTTTTTATTAAAAACAATGCATAAGTATATTACAAAAGGGATTCCTTTTTATGGATTAAACTTAGGTAATGTAGGTTTTTTATTAAACAATTATAATCCTGATAGATTTTTGGAAGATTTAGAAAATTCTCAATCTGCTATTTTGCATCCTCTTAAA
Source organism: Alphaproteobacteria bacterium (assembly GCA_024407875.1). Taxonomy (GTDB): domain Bacteria; phylum Pseudomonadota; class Alphaproteobacteria; order CAAGCB01; family CAG-977; genus UBA2903. Next base: position 12,155 of record JAKSVT010000004.1, on the reverse strand, counting down.
ATGACAGCTATTTCAGCTAATAAGGAAATGGAAGCTTTAGCTTTAAATGATGTTTCATTGTTTAGACATAGTTCTCAAGCAGCTGATATTTCTATTTCAATAAATGGTATAGAACGTTTAGCAGACTTAATATGTGATGGTGTATTGATTTCAACTCCAGCAGGAAGCACGGCATATAACTTTTCTGTTAGAGGACCTGTATTACCTTTAAATTCAAATGTTCTAGCATTAACACCTGTAAGTCCATTTAGGCCAAGAAGATGGCAAGGATCTATTTTGACACAGGATACAGAGGTGTTGTTTAAAATACATCAACCTTATAAACGTCCAGTTAATGCGGTGGCTGATTATATGGAATTAAAACAAGTTAGTGAAGTTAAAGTTTTAATGGATAAATCTGTAGAAATACATTTGTTGTTTGATGTAAAGTATAATTTGCAAGATCGTATTATGGACGAACAATTTATTTAAAAGAAATTTGTAATGAGTAAATTGCTATTATTGTCGTGTTGTGCACCTTGTTCTTGTGCTGTAATTGAAAAATTAGCAATAGATAAAGTAGAATTTGCTGTTATGTTTTTTAATCCTAATATTTTTCCATTTGAAGAATATGAAAAAAGAAAAAATGAGCAGATTAATTTTTGTAAAAAATACGATGTAGACGTTATAGAATTATCTTATAACCACGAAGATTGGGAAAACGTGATTAAAGGTTTAGAAAATGAACCTGAAAGAGGGAAACGCTGTTCTAAATGTTTTTATTATAGATTAGAAAAAACAATGGAATATGCAAAAGAACATGGGTTTGATAAGGTGTCTTCTGTTCTTGGAATTTCAAGGTATAAGAACTTAGACCAAGTAAATGAAGAAGCTACAAAAGCCTCTATTAAAACTGGTGTAGAATACGATTTAACAAATTGGCGTAAAGGTGGTTTGGAACAACGTCGTCAATATTTAATAAAAGAAACTAAAATGTATTCACAAAATTATTGTGGCTGTCCATATTCTGCTAGAGATAGTAAAAAAGTATAAAAGCTATTTTGGATTTACATGTACCATACAATGCTTTACATAAGGCATTTGAGTTTCAATTTCATCATGAACTTTTGCAGCTATACCATGAGCTTCAGTTAAAGTTAAATCTCCTTTAGCAGAAAACTCTATATCTACATAAATTTTTGAGCCAAATAATCTAGTAGATAACCAATCAATAGATATTACCCCTTCTTGATTTAAAGTAATTTGACGAATTTTTTCTTCAGTTTCTTTATCACATGATTTATCAACCATTTTATTTGTGGCATCTATAAAGATTTCATATGTTGCGTATAATATACAAAAGCTAATTAATATTGTTGCGATTGGCTCTAGTATAGGATAACCAATTCTTGCTCCTAAGATACCGATAAAAGCACCAATTGATGATAATGCATCAGATCTATGATGCCAAGCATCTGCCATTAACGCAGAAGAATTAATTTTTTTTGCTCCATGTCTTGTATACCAAAACATTGCTTCTTTAGTTAAAATGGAAATTAAAGCTGAAATTAAAGCTATTGTTTTTGGAATAACAATTTCTTCATTGGAAACAATTTTTTTGTATCCTGACCAACCAATTTCAATGCCTGTATAGCCAAGTAAAGTAGCAAGAATGATTGCGGCTACACATTCATAACGTTCATGTCCGTATTCATGATCGTCATCGCACTCTTTTTTGGATAAATGTATTCCAATCATAACAATGAATGTACTAAAAACATCAGATGCAGAATGTATTGCATCTGAAATCATTGCTCCTGATTTGCCAACTATTCCTGCAAATAATTTAAAAATAGTAAGTAGAAAATTAACTATGATACTTACTATTGAAATTTTATATGCGATTTTAGTATCAGAATAATCCATGAATAGGCTCCTTAAATGGTCAAAAAAGAATATCTCTATAAACAGAAAAAGTAAATCTAATTTGGTAGATAATATTGAAAAAAATCGGAATATATAGTAGAAAGTTAAAAATTTAAAGAAAGGTTTTACAATGAATTTTCAAATTTTTACATGCTATCATAAAGAAGCTCCAGTAGTTAATAGTGATATTATTGTTCCAATTCAAGGTGGAAGATCTATTGCAAAAAATAAGCTTGAAATGATTGGTGATGATACAGGTGATAATATTTCATCCAAAAACCTTAATTTTTGTGAATTGACAGTAACATATTGGATTTGGAAAAATGCAACAGCTGATGTTGTTGGATTATGTCATTATCGTAGATATTTCAATTTTAAAAATTTATGGACTATGTTTGATAAAATTAATCCAGATTTTGCTGAAAAATTTGGTATTAACAAAACTAATTTGGAAAATTTGATAAAAGAAAACGATATAATAGTTCCAAAGACTATGGATATAGGCTGTTCTTTGAGAGAAAAATATAATAGAGATCATTTATCTTCGGATATGGATGCTACATTAGAAGCTATTAAAGAAGTTTATCCTAATGATTATGAAACAGCAAAAAAAGTTTTAGAAAATTCAACAAGAGGACATTTTTGTAATATGATTATTGCAAAAAAAGAAGCTTTTGATAATTATGCAAAATGGTTGTTTGACATATTGTTTTTTGTTGAAAATAAAATTCAAAAAGACGTTGAAAATAGGGATGCTATTCAAAGAAGAGTTTATGGATATTTGTCCGAAAGGTTAATGTCTGTTTATTTAGCATGTCATTCAGAATTAAAGGTTCTTGAATTGCCTATGCTTGTACAAGAAGAAAACACTAATACATACAAAAAATATTGCTCTAAAATGAAAAAGCGTATTTTCTTAGGTAAACTAGGATTTAAGAACTATAAAAAATATTTGTAATTTAAAGAGTTATTTCTTAAGCCAAAACTTAAGCTTTATTCTATGCTTTAAGGATAATGTTTTTGGATTGAAATTGCCATTATCGATTAATTCTTTAATTATAGGCCTTGTATAATTGTACCATGTATCTTTGTTCTTTTTATCTTTACGAGCAGGTTCTAAAACTGCAAATTTAAAGATACGTTTGGATGTTTTTTGTTGTAAAACCTTTTTAATGTTTTCCGGCATTTCTTTTTCTTTAAAATATTCATAAACAGATGCTGCCATTTGAATATTTCCATCAATAATTTTTTTAGAAAATCCACTATTCATTGCTGATTGTGGGCGTTTTCTATAAAAATGTAAATCTTCATTTACCAAAACTCCAACTTTAGCATTATATAGTACTTGATGTAAAAATAATAAATCTTCAGCAATTGCAATGTTTGTATTAAAACGTAAATTACCGATGATATCTTTTTTGTAAAGTTTGTTCCAAATAGCTTGACCTAAGTTAGCTGTTTCTAAGATATATTGATTAAAAATATTATTATAATAAGAAATAATAGGAGAAGTTTTTTTGTCAGATTTTTGTTTGAAAGGATTTTCTTCGCTAGCATAAAAATTTGACCAAGCTACATCAGCATCATTACTTTTAAGAGCTTTAAATAACTTATCTAAAAAATCTGGAGCATAAGCGTCATCACTATCTAAAAATGCTATATAATCACCAGTAGCCGCATCAAGAGCCTTGTTTCTAGCAAATGAAACACCTAAATTTTCACATGTTATAACTTTGATACGTTTGTCTTTTTTTTCATAACTTTTTAAAATATTTGCACAATCATCTGTTGAGCCTCCATTTACACAAATAGCTTCAAAATCAGTGTAAGTTTGATTTAAAACACTATCTAAGCATTCAGGGAGGTATTGTTCTACATTATATACAGGAATTATTATTGAAATTTTAGACATATTCATTCTCTATTTAAATTATTTCTTCTAATAATGTTTTATCCATTACAGTTTCAAATTCTTTAGTTCTATTCTCTAATAAAACATAAGGATCATATACACCTGTTTTATCTTCTTTATCCAATTGAGGATTACCAGGATGTATCCCTATTTCTAAATTGTCATAGCCTTTAGGCATTTTAAAATTTTTAAAGCGAGATTTAAATATTTTACCTGTATACATAATCGTATAAAAATAAGTGCCATTTTTATAGTGATTTAAATAATAACAAGTCTTTAAAACGATTAGCTTAATAAGGCCGCCATCAAACAAATAAGATTTATCGTTATTACATTTTATTGTATGTAAAAAGTTTTCATTAATCACACGAATTCTTGGAATGTTGTATTTTTTTGCTACTTTTTTTACTATGCTAAAGATAGCGGGTATAGCATGAACATGCCTATGAGAATCAATATGAGATAATGTTAAGCCTGTTTTTTTGAATAATAATACTTGTGCTATTGTTTCATGTAATATTTGCTTTCTTAATTTAAAAGGATGCAAAAATGATAAAATTAATAAATTTAAAAATCCGTTTTTAAATTTTCCTTTTTCATCAACGAGCAAGGAAATTTTCTTTGGATTAGATGCACAATATTCATTAGTTAAATTTAAGTGTAAACCAACTTTTAGATTTGGCAATTGTTTTGCACTTTCTACAGCTTCTTTCACATATTTTAATGTGACCATTAATGATGTTGAATTTACAATCCCATTTTTATGAGCTTTGATAATTGCATCATTTAAACCAAGTGTAGCCCCAAAATCATCTGCGTTTACAATTACGTTAACCATTATTTGGAAGCCTTTTTATAAATTTTCTTTATTTTTGAAGATACAACTTTTTTCGTAGAAGATTTCTTTGTTGGTTTAGCTATGATTTCTTCTTTTTCAGAATTCGAAGGATTGCTTTCTATAAAATCAGCAATATATAAAGGACGCCTTTTTACTTCTAAATGAATTTTTCCGATATATTCTCCTAAGATGCCTAACATAATAAGTTGAATTGAACCTAAAAAGCCCATTGTCGCCATAACTGTTGCAAAACCTGGTGTAGGATTGTTTAAGAAAAAGTATTCAAAGAAGAAGTATCCGCCTAAACACAACGAAGCAAACGCTGTAAACAAACCTAAATAAATTGAAAAACGTAGAGGCTTTACAGAAAATTGAACAATTGTGGAAAATGCTAAAGCAAAGCTCTTTTTAAAAGAGTATTTTGATGAGCCAGAAAATCTTTCTGGTGCTGAGAATTCAATATATTCAACTCCTTGAATTGGCATAATATAATTTAATAGACCTCTAAATAAGCGTTCTCCTTCTTTAAATTGTTTTAAGAAGTTTACATATTTTTTATCTAGTAATCTAAAGTCAGGTGTTTTTTCTGGTATTTTTGTATCAGAAAGTAAATTTAAAATACGATAGAAACATGCTGACATAAATTTGTATAAAGCAGATGTTGCAACATTATCTATTCTTTTTGTAAGTACGATGTCTGCACCTTTTTGCCATTTTTCTACCATTTCTTTGATATATACAGGAGGATGTTGTAAATCTGCATCCATAAAAATACAAGCATCACAATTTGAATAATCCATGCCAGCACTCATAGCTATTTCATGTCCAAAATTACGCTTAAAATTTACTAGCTTTACATGGGAATCTTTCTTTTGTAATTCTAATATTTTTTCTTTTGTTAAGTCTTTTGAACCATCATTTACATAAATAATTTCATAATTATCTAATTTTAATTTTGGTAAAACGTCTAATAAAGCATCATATAATGGCTTTACGTTTCCTTCTTCATTATAAGCGGAAACAATAATACTAATGCTTTTTCTACTGCTGATATTTTTTGTCATGTTGTTAAGAGTTCCTTTTTTAAATTTTTACTAATGTATCATATATTTATGATTTTATACATATAAAAATTATAGAAAGATTTTTGTATATTGGTGCAACTTAATAAAGTTGTTGGATGTTAGCTTTGTTTAAAACAATTTGTTATGGTGTCTCTACATTTTTTTGTGTACATAGAAATAAATCCGTAATAACAGATTTCAAACAAAATAAAATATCTTTTCTTTAACTTTGTTCTGAGTTTTCTAGATATATATGAGTTCAAAGCATATAACCATTGATGTTTTGAATAATTAGAGTTTTCAACAACAATTTTTAAATTTTTTAATATTTTCTTTCTTTTTAGAAAAGAAAATAGAGATTGTTTTTCATAGCAAGTCATAAAACAGCGAATAAGATCTTCTGTTGGATATCCCATTCTAAAATCCTCATAATCTAAAAATGAATATACTTTCTCATTTTTGAAAAATATGTTTTTATAATTTAAATCACCATGAATAATTTGGCATAAACTTTCATTAATTTCCATGTCTTCAGGGTTCATTTTTGCCATTAATTTATTAACAAAATAGTTATTTGCTTGTCGCATCATTTCTATTTTATGACTATTATATTTTGGATTTCGTATAAATTCATTCGGTGTCAAAGAATTCGAAAATTTTATATAAAATTTAATTAAATCAAGAGCTTCTTCATTAGACAAAGAATGCATATCTTTTAAAGTTGCGTCTGAAATATAATTAAATATTAAAATTAAATAATTCTCGAAAATAAAATCTTTTTTGTCGGTGTTAAAAAGGAAATGTACTTCATTACCAAAATGTATAGAATTAATATTTGCTGATATTATTTCACGTTCATAAAATAATTTATGAGGTAGTAATTTTACCAATATGTTGGAAGCTTTTCCATTATCTACAATTTCAGCTTTATAATTGTTAGTAGCTGATTTTACTTCAATTTTACTTAAATTTTTAACGCTTATATTAAAAGTCGTTTCAAGATAAGATGATAGATTATTGTTTTCCATAATTGGGTCTTTTTATTTAAATTTAATGCCTTATAATTTTATTTCTTTACTGTTTTTAACAATCTTTTCTACATCAGATAAAAAGCCTCGTTTTACAGCAATAATATGACTATAAGGAGCAAATAAATCAACAAGTTTTGGATCAATTCGTTTGCTTGATTTGTGCTCTTTTGCTATTTGATTATATAATTCAATAACTTTATCACGCAGATTATTATCTTTTAAAAAACATACACAATCTTCATTTTGCCATTCTGTAAATTCTTCATATACATTTCCATATAAAGAAGCTAATCCAAAGTCTATTATGCCAATAGACTTTTTCTCTGTATCGTAAACAATATTATTTGAAGACATATCAAAATGACACAATCCAAAATATTTTTGAAGTCCTTGTTCTTTTCTTAAAATCTTCCATTGATTCCAAAAAATATCTCTATAATTTTTATCAATATTTTCTTGATCAAATTTTTTATTCATAAGTTTAATAAAAGACTTTTTCCAAAAACGAGTAGGGCGTTTTTTCTTATTTTTAAAGAAAGCTCTTCTAAATTGATTTGCTTTAAAGAACATAGACTTTAAAATAAATATCAATTTTTCAAAACCTTTTGTATCATTGACATCAGCATATGTTTCATTAAAACGTGTAATATTAACATCATGCATTTTATATAAAAAGTTCGCTGTGTTGTATAATATATCGTCCTGTTCTTCTTTAGGTAATGTATTAAACAATTCTAAGGTAAAAGGAACCCCTTTAATGAAAGATGCAACAGAGAACCATTTTTTGTTTTTATAATATAATTTTGTCCTAATTATGTGGCATCCTTTTACATCAGGCATATAATTAGAAATACATGTTTCTCTATGAATCTCATTTAACCATTTGCCAATTTTTTTTGTTGCAATAGGTTCTTTATAAACAACATATTCTTCGTCAAATTCAGGAAATTCATTTTTAATTAAATAAGCATTAGAGCTTTTTCCATTTCCTAAAGTTTTAATAATTTCCATAATTAATTCTCCCACTTAATCTGGTTGAAAAAAGTTCTTTGCTAAATCTGTATTTCCCATAACCACATCGTATTTCTTTGCAACGTGGCCAAAATCTAAAGCTTGGTAACCTAATTTAGCCATATCATATGCTAGGACAGTTGCAGTTGGTCCTAAAATAATAATTACTAATCTATTTTTATCTATTTTTGAGCAACGATTTAGTAAATCATTGTATTTAGCGAAAGCGTTTAAACGTTCTCCATAAACAAATTCTACAGATTTTGTATTATCAAAAATATCATTTTTAAATTTACTAAAAATACCTTTGCCACAAACTATGGTTACATCTCTATTTTGCCATATTTTACGAATTTGGTTGAAATATTCAGGAGAAGACCCCATAGATATACTTGAAGGACAATAAATTCTTTCTAAATGAATATTTGCGTAAATAATGCCACGTAGAAAACTACAGTTTCTATAATCAAAAGCTCTGTTTTCTGCTGGACGATTTCTTTTTGGTGTAAAATATTCTTCGTTAATTCCAATTATAATATTATCATCACAAGAAGATAAAACTTCTTTTAAGCGTTTTGACAATATCTTGTTCCCTTTTTGAAAGGGGATTGAATTTCCAACTAGATTGTTAAATTCTCCATCACCAAAACGGCATATAGATTTTTTGTTTTCAATAATTTCTTTTAATGTTTCTTCAAATGATAAAAATTTAGGCTTACGATTAAATAAATCAGGTATTTTATCGGATAATTCAATTAGTGTTTCTTCTATGATGCTCTCTGTCATTCTTGATACATCATAGCGGCGAAGATCTGTTTTCATTAAATATTTAATGTTATTAAAAAGTTTTGATAAAGACATTTAATTATCCTTCTTTATTTTTCTAATTTTATTTTGTCATTTGATAGCATTCAACAGCTTTTTTTCCTGGGATTATTCCTCTATAGGTGTTTAAAGCAAGAATTCTATTAGCATACTCAGTGCTTTTTTGAGATTCATACATATCAATAGCTGTTCTTTTTTGATCAATTAAACCTTCTAAATTTACATAATGTGTTGGTTTTGATAAACATGCCCAAACTTCATACATCATGATTTTTGCTTTACCTACGCCAAAACGTTTAATTGTTGGATATACACAAGCATGATCTCTTGTTTCAAATCTGCTTGGAATGCAAACATAATCATAATTTTTTGTTTTAATTTGTTTTAATTTTTTTAAATTAAAAATAACTTGAGTATCAGGTATGTCTAAACACTCATAATGATTAACGTTTAAGAATTTCATTACACTATCAAATTCATTTTTGCGAATTCGTATAGCTTCATTTTCTTCAATGTTAGGGCAACCTAATCTTCCATCTGTTAATAAACAAACATCACATTGCTTGCCATATTTAGCTAATAATCCTCCACAACCTATTGATTCATCATCAGGATGAGGGGTTATGACTAGTATTTTATCAGAAGGTTTGATTTCCCACTCTTTTGCAGCTTTTGTGCGAGGAATCCTTCTGAAAAATTGTATTAATTTTCTTTTGAGTTTCATACGTTTTTCAAGATCAGGCATTAATGTTAATCCTATAACTTAAATTTCTAGCTTTTGCTAATATATACTATGTTAAAAAAATTAACATAAATTTTTTTAGTTTTTAGTAAATAAGCTGGCTTAATCAAAACATTTTTTTAATTGACAAATATAAATAAGCACGTGTAAATTCCACTTTGGTTATATAAAGGCGTTTCTACGTTAAACTAATGTAGTAGAATTTTTAATAAATTAAATGGATTTCGTTTATGTCTAAAAAAGCTAGTTTTTTGTTTTCTTTTTTAATTTTATTTGTTGTTTTCTTATGTTGTCCAACAATTATGTTAAATGACGCAGGATTAATGACTATAAAGAATGATGATGCTTTATTAAATCTTGAAGTTATAAACAAGGACACAGCAACAATAACACTTAAAGGCAAAAGAATAAAGGTATTAAAAAATGCTGTTAAGACAGATAATGCTTTGTTTGCAAAAACAAAAATGACATGTCTTAATAGGAAAAAGAAAGCAGATATACACGTTTTAAGCGAAAATAATTCTACTAATGATTTGAAGATTGAAATGACATCTCCTTTAATGCAATATAAAGGAAGAATAGTCCCTGCTAGAATGAAATATTTGGATATAAAAGTTAATGGATCTTTGATTAAAAAAGATGTTGAAACTTATCATAATAATGGATTTTCTTTTATTGTTCCTAATATTGAAAATAACAAAAATATAGAATTGACTTTTAGCGCGAGAAAATATTTTCCTTTAAAAGATTTTGTTTTGTCAAAAATAATTGCTTTTTGGTTGTGTACATTTGTTCTTTTGTTGAAATATAAAGTTATAATAAATAAAAGTACTCAAATTTATTTAAATGATGTTCTTCTTAAAAGTTCATTTAATTGTTTAAAAAAAGTTTTGTTTAGTGATAGTAAAGCTTTATTTATAATAAGTGCATTTATTGTATATCTATTATTTTTAATAGTTTCTATATTTACGCCATATCATAGTGATGATTGGTCTGTAATGAATGATGGTGTTAATTTCCATCTCACATTGCATCATTGGCTAAATAAATCAGGAAGATTATTTGCATATATTGCTATTAGAACAATATTTTATTTAAGAGATTATAATTGGCTCATATCAATAATAAGTATGATTTCTCCAATAGTTGTATGCTATTTGGCTGTAAAAATACCATCAAAAATTCTTAATAGAAAAATTCCTTTAATTAATTTCTTATTGGTTGCTATTTTATATTGGATTTCTAATCCTAATTTAGGACAAACTACATTTTGGATTGTAGGGGCTGCAAATTACTTGTGGACATGTATGATGGTATTAATTTTTATTAATTACTTCATTTCCAATTGTAATACAGATTCAAAATTTAAAAAGATAGTTTTGTTTGTTTTAGCAGTAATTAGTGGATGTACAAATGAACATACATCATTAGTATTATTGCCATTAATGTGTGGAATAATATATTTATTAAAATTACAAAATAAAAATTTAAATGTTAAAAAAACTATTCCTTATTTAGTAGGTTGCTTTTTAGGAATTTGCTTAATGATGGGGGCTCCAGGTAATTATGTAAGAGCTGGAAAAGTTAAAGTTTGGGGCTCATTATCATTTATGAGAAAAGTAGGAAGAGGATTAGAAAGATTCTTTAATCATTTGTTTGATTTTAATTTGTTTTGGCCAATATTATTTTTAGGATTTTATTTGCCAATTAAACATATGCCAGATTTGAGTTTAAAATCTTTTGTAAAGAATGATGAAAAAAATTTAATATTACTATGGGCAATCTTGTTTATTATTGTAGGGTTTTTGACAAGTGGAGTTATGATAATGTCTCCATCTGCATCTGCTAGAACATTTAATAATACATTAGTATTCTTTTTAGTAGGATTAGCATTTTTGTTTAATTATTTTGAAGAAACAGATGTAAAAAATGTTTTATTTAAGTCAATTTCTTTTGTTGTATGTTTAGTTGTTTTTGTAAAATCATATTCAATGGTTTTGTATTCATATCATGCAACATATAAACAAGCGGAAGTAAGATTTTCTATAATTGATTATTATAAAAACAAGGGCGAAAATAGAATAGTAATTCCTGATTTTTATTTTCCAGTTTTAAGAACAGATAATGATAAATTTGATACTTACTTTGATCAAGGAATGGGTAATCATTTTAAAGTACACGAATTGTTTTTAAATAGGGATGTTTATTTTGATTATTCTGTAATAAATACAGGAAAGAAAGTTTCAAATTTAAAAATTAATTCTAAATATAATGACTTGGTTGTAATTGGTAAAAGTTCTAATTTAATTTCTAATGGTGTTATTATGTTAGGTTCATTAAATAAAGGAGCTTTAATTGATAAATGTAGGTTACAAATCACAAACAAAGATGGAATTAGTAATTATGAATTCCAAAGACCAATTGAAATTAATGATAGATATTATACAGGAACAGAAGTTTATAATTTCGATGTAAATAAGGATAATGTACAAATCGATTGTGATTTATAATGATTATTCAGCATCAACTTTTTTCTTCCATATTTGGAAAGATAAAAAGTAATATCTATTGTATCCTCTTTTATAACGTACGCCGTATAGAGGTCTGCTCCATCTAGAATAAAATCTTAGACAAGGAACTTTGTAATCTGGACCAAATAAATACAATAACAATGATACTCTATGTGCGCCATCTTGAACAAAGTTATATTGGTTAATTATGATTGGCCAGCTTTCATCAAAACCATTTTTCTTAATTCTTTCTTGTAAATCTAGAATTCTTTCCTTGTGATTAAATTCATCATTGTTATTGATTTTTAAATAATTAT
>JAKSVT010000039.1 GCA_024407875.1 Alphaproteobacteria bacterium | reverse complement strand
GAAAAAGAAAAAAATTATGAACATATTTATTATATAAATAGTCAATATATTTGTCTTTATGGAAATAATGTCAAAAGAAAAAGGATTTGGGAATTTTGTAAGTTTTTGATAAGATATATGAAACTTGTTAGAAATTTTTATTATAGAAAGGGTTTTAAAATGCAAGAAATACCAATGACCAAAAAAGGTTTTGAGCGTTTAACAGATGAATTAAATACAAGAAAAGATGTTGATCGTCCTCGTATTATCGCAGCTATTGCTGAAGCAAGAGGTCATGGTGATTTATCCGAAAATGCTGAATATCATGCAGCTAAAGAAGAACAATCACATAATGAACGTCGTATTCGTGAATTAGAAGGTGCATTAGGTTCTGCTAAAGTCGTTGATCCTTCAGATCCTGAAAAGTCAAAAAAATTTGGCAAAAAGATTATGTTTGGTGCCACTGTCACAATTCAAGACGAAGACACAGAAAAAGAAAATACATATCAAATCGTTAGTGTTTGGGAATCTGATTTGTCTAAAGGCTTAATTTCAGTTGATTCTCCAATTGGTCGTTCTTTAATTAATAAAACTGAAGGCGATGAAATTGAAGTTAAAGCTCCAAAAGGCATTGTAACATACGAAATTTTAAAAGTTGAATATAAATAGACTTTTTATTAGGGAAGATTAATGAGAACTAGTGAGAATAAAGAAATAGTTGCTGGAGCAATTACTGTTGTAGCTGTTATTGCTACTCTTCTTATGATAAGTTTTCATAGCTTTTCTCGTCATGTTGGCGATTTTTATAATGTTAAAGCTGTGTTTAATCAAATTTACGGTTTAGAAAACGGTTCCGTAGTTAGAGTAGCTGGGATTGATGTAGGCCGTGTAGTTTCAATTAAATTTGGTGATAATTATAGAACTGTTGTTGAAATGCGTTTACCAGAATCAATTAAGTTGCCTGATGATTCTAGTGCTAGTATTTATTCTCATAATATAATGGGAAGTAAATATGTTTCAATCGATGTAGGTGGAAGTGATGACTATATCGAAGATGGCGGTTTTATTGATTATACTCAAGCTTCTCCACAATTAATGAAATTAGCTGAAAAAGTTGTTTCAATGACTAAATCAAATAAGAAGTAAGGAATAGGTTATGAAAAAAAATCCTGTAGAAACAATATTAGGAATTTTTGTTTTGCTCGTAGCAGCAATGTTTCTATTCTTTTCAATGAAAAAGATTAATATTCGTCCTGAGCCTGGATATGTAGTTGAAGCTGTGTTTACCCAAACAGGTGGTGTTCAAAGTGGTTCTGATGTCAGAATTAATGGAATTAAAGTTGGTTCTGTAATAGGACTTGATTTAACTCAAGATTATACAGCTAAAATGTTAATTTCTATTAGACATGGTATATCATTGCCTAACGATACAGTAGCTTCTATTACAACTGATGGATTAATGGGATCAACATTCGTTGCATTAGAGCCTGGTAAATCTGAAGTTAACTTAAAAGATGGCGATAGAATTAAAAAGACTATAGATTTTAAATCATTAGAAACTCTTATTGGAGAAGTTATCTTTTCTGGAGATAAAAAGTAAAAAGGTTATAGACCATGAAAAAGTCATTTGTGCTTAACATTGTTGTTTGTTTTGTATTGAATGTATTAGTAGCGTTTAGCGCTTTTGCTAGTGATATTTCAATGAGTGAAGTTGTTTTACACGGCTTGGATAAAATAACAGGTCGTTTAAGTACTATGACAATTAAAGTTGGTGAAAAAGAACAATTTGGTGCATTAGATATTTATGTCCGTGTATGTAATTCAACACCTCCAGAAGAAACACCTGAAAATACAGCTTTCTTAGAAATTATTGAAAACCACGTAGATGGACAATCAAGAGTATTTTCTGGTTGGATGTTTTCATCTTCACCATCTTTATCAGCAATGGAACATCCTGTTTATGATATTTGGGTAGTTAAATGTTCTGGTGAACCTAAAAAAGCTCCAAGAGCTTTGCCAATCGTTTTAGAACATGAAATTCAACCAAAATTAGGTATCAATAAATTTAAATTCAATTTAGTTGATATGGAAAAAGAACAAAAAGAAAAGAAAGAAGAAGTTCTAAAGCAAAGATTGAAGACTTATTCTGAAAAAACAGAAGATGAAGCAGAAGAAACAGTTTCATCTGAAAATGAAGAAGAACAAATTGAAGAATTAAAAGAAACTTTATTATCAGAACAAAAAGATAATGAAGAAGATGAAGAACAAGAAAAATCTAAAGAAGAACAAGAAGCTACAGAAGAAACAAAAGAAGATATTCAAGTAGATATAAGTACTTTAGAAGATGAAAATAAAGAACAAGTTTCTCAGCAAGAAGAAACAAATACTTCAGTTCAAGAAGAAACAACTGAAGAAAAAGTAGAAGATTTTGATCCGACAGATCCTGATAATGCTGTTATAAAAGAAGAAGATTCAAAGAAAACAAAGGATTAATAAATGTCAGCTTTACACTTTGTAATAAATCCAAAGGGCGAAACAGACGAATGTTTAATTCGTAAATTATCTTTGATTAACAATTGTGTATCTTTTAGCTTAAAACCTTTAACTAGAGAATTGTTTGGCAAAGAAGATGAACAAAGTTTAAAAAAAGTTGAGAATTTTATTTTTAAAACAGCAGAACAACTTTATGGAATAGGAACTAGCGTTTTAATTGATGCAGGTTTTAAAACTAAAGAAGATAGATTAAACGCTATAAGTAAAGTTTCTTTTTTTGCAGATGATTTAAAGTTTCATGTAATAGAAACTAATGATAAAGTTGAAGATTTTGAAGATATTGATAATTCAGAAAATTTAGGCGATGTAATATACTATCGTGAATAAGAAGGAAGCAAAAATGATTAAAAAAATTCGTAAAGCTGTATTTCCTGTAGGTGGTTTAGGTACTAGATTTTTACCTGCAACAAAAGCAATGCCAAAAGAAATGTTGCCTGTTGTTGATAAACCTTTAATTCAATATGCTGTTGAAGAAGCAAGAGAAGCTGGTATTGAACATTTTATTTTTGTAACAGGTCACGGAAAAACAGCTATAGAAGATCACTTTGATGCTAATCCTAACTTAGAAAAATTGTTAATGAATGATGGAAAATGGCAATTGTTAGAATTTTTACGTAATTCTACATTAGAATCAGGTAAGATTTCTTATACACGTCAATCTGAGCCAAAAGGTTTAGGTCATGCTGTTTGGTGTGCAAGAGATTTAATTGGTGATGAACCTTTTGCTGTATTACTTCCAGATGATATTTTCCATTGTAAAACGGCTTGTTTAAAGCAATTGGTTGATGCTTATAATGAAGTTGGTGGAAACGTTGTTGCTATTAATGATGTTCCATTAGAACAAACAAATCGTTATGGTGTATTAAGCGTTGAAAAAGATGATGGTAGATTAATTAAGGCTAATGGTATGGTAGAAAAACCAGATCCTAGTGCAGCTCCATCTACTTGCGCAATTTCTGGACGTTATGTGTTATCTCCTGAAGTATTAAAGGAATTGGATAATCAAAAAGCTGGTGTTAAGGGCGAAATTCAATTAACAGATGCTATGGCAGCCACTTTGGATCGCGTTCCTTTCCATGGAGTTCGTTTTGAAGGTCGTCGTTTCGATTGTGGTAATAAAATTGGCTTTTTAATGGCTAATATTGAATATGCTTTAGACAGAGATGACTTGAAAGACGAATTTAAAGCATCATTGCAAGAGTTTATTAAAACTTTATAACATTTTGAATTTATTGGTTTTTGTTTTTATAAAAGGACAAATTATTGTCCTTATCGGGTTTATTTTCTTGTTTTTTTATGTTTTTTTGATATAATAGTCCTTATCGGGACAGTTATGGGGAGGATATATGTTTAAACAAATTGAATTTAAGGATTTAGGAAATCTTATTTATAAAAGAAGAAAATCAAGGAAAATTACTCAGGAAAACTTAGCTATGATATCTGGTTTAGGAATTCGTTTTATTAGAGAAGTTGAAAAAGGAAAGCCAACAAGTCAAATAGAAAAAGTTTTTTTAATGCTTCATTATTTGGGCATAGATTTATATTATTTTGAACAAGAACAGGATAAAAATTTATGATAAGAATATTATATGTTTTTATGAATGATGTTTTGATTGGACGTTTATTTGATGACGATAATTTTTCGGAAATGTCTTTTCAATATGATGAAAAATATATAAACAATTCTAAGTGTCTATAAGTGTACTTGTTATGATCAAATTTGTAATTTAATTTTTGAAAGAATAGATAAGTTTTTTTTAACGATTATGCATTCATATAAAATTTGAAAAAAATATTTGGATTTGGCTTGAAAAATACTGAAAAAATCGTATAATTTTACGCGCGTGAACAAAGTGTAAGAGTTTTTTATTATAAGGCTAAATTAAATATGGAATGCTCAAATGCTTTAATTCCTGTAATACAAAGCGGATTGCAATCGTATCTAGATTCAATTCGTGAGATTCCTATGCTCTCAGAAGCTGAGGAATATATGTTAGCTGTTAGATTAAAAACAAAAAATGATTTATCAGCTGCTAAAAAATTGATTGCTTCTCATTTACGTCTAGCTGCAAAAATAGCTTTTTCATATCGCTCTTATGGTTTGCCGATGGAAGATTTAATTTCTGAGGCTAATATAGGGCTGATGCAAGCTGTTAAAAAATATGAACCATCAAAAGGGAATCGTTTATCTACCTATGCTATTTGGTGGATTAAAGCTCAAATTAATGAGTTTATCTTACGTTCTTGGTCATTGGTTAAAATTGGAACTGTTGCTGCTCAAAAGAAGCTCTTTTACAATTTGCGCAAAATCAAAGCTAAATTAGGCTTGATTGAAAATGCTTCATTAGATGCAGACTCTGTTAGAGAAATAGCTTCTACATTAAAAGTTCCTGAAGATGAAGTTGTAGCTATGGATGGCCGCATGTGCGGTGATGTATCTTTAAATACTCCAGTTTCAGATGAAGATGGATCTGCTGAGAAAATAGATTTTATTGCTTCATCAGGTAATTTAGAAGATCAATTAGTTGCAAGAGAAGAGCACAGATATAGAATGACTATGCTTCGTGCGGCTATGGCAAATTTGAATGATCGTGAACGTGAAATTATATTAAAGCGTCGTTTAGCAGAAGACCCTGAAACTTTAGATGATTTATCTGAAAGATTTGGAATTTCTCGTGAAAGAGTTCGTCAAATTGAAACAAGAGCTGTTGAAAAGATGACTGCTTTTGTTGCTCAACAACAAGGAAATCATACAAATGTCATGGTTGGATGATGCATTTGAAGCTACAAAAAAATCAGAAAAAAATGTGGCTGCTGAATCAAATCTTCGTGATAAATGGATAAGAGATTCAAAGTTAAAATTTGAAAATGCGACTGATCGTGAAATTGAAAAAGCTGTTGATGCCGCTTTAGAAAAATTTACAAATGATGATGACATTAAAAAGTATTTAGAACAGCAATTAGATTTTTAATATTTTTATTTCTTAGTTGACAGAAAACTTTAAAGTGTGTAACCTACAACAACTTTTATTCAAGTAGCTAAAATTGGTAATTTAGGAGTAAGCTATGGATTGGTCTGATGAGAAGATTGAAGAACTACGTCGTTTGTGGAACGAAGGTTTAACAACTGCTGAGATTGGCAGAAGATTAAACGTGTCTAAGAATGCCGTTGTTGGTAAAGCTCACCGTTTGGATCTTGCTAAACGTCCTTCTCCTATTAAATATCAAAATAATGAAGTTCAAGAAGAAAACGTAGAAAGAAAAAAGGATACAAAAAAAGCGACTCCAAAAGCTAAAGTTGTTGTAAAAAAAGCTCCTGTAAAAAAGAAATTCATTACAATGAATGATTTAACAAGAACATCTTGTCGTTGGCCATTTGGTGATCCTAAGGAAGAAGATTTCCATTTCTGCGGTAAAGAGTGTTTGCCAGATAAGCCTTATTGTGCAGAACATTGTGCAATTGCTTATGATACTTCTAAAAGATTTAGACAGTAAATCTAACCAAATAAAACTAAATATCTTTTTTCAATATTCTTTATTATTTCATCATAAATTTTTGATGACGTTTCTTTGTTAGCATTTAATTCTTTTGATAAATTTTGAGCATTTTCTCTTATATCGTAAAAAGCTTTTTGCATTTCTTTATTAACACTAGGAATGTTTAATTTTAATTGTTTAAATAAAGCTTCAAAATCTTGTTTTTTTATTGAATCATAAGTTTCTTTTCCATTAATAGTCATTGCTATTTCATGACTTACAATTTTTTTTGGATATATATCAATAGAAACTAAATCATAAGCTGGTGATAAAATAACACCATTTTTATTATCTATATGTAAGAAAGAAAAGTTTTTTGCGTGTGCATCAGTATTATAAATCTTTAAGTAAAATAGAGAAAAATAATGTAATTATCTGAAAATA
>JAKSVT010000038.1 GCA_024407875.1 Alphaproteobacteria bacterium | reverse complement strand
GTCCCTGATTCTACAAAAGCTAATTTCATTACTTTTCATTAAAATTAGTAACTATCCTTTTTATTCTACACTTTATTCTACACTTTATTCTACACTTTTATTCTACACTTTTATTCATTTTTTATAAAAAAGAGCGTTGAAATTAATCAACGCTCTCTTAAATAAATCTCTTTTAAGAGTTATTATTTCAATAACATCTTGAAATCAACAACAACAGCACGGTCTTTTGTTACCAATACTGGGTTGCCATCGATTGATTTGATTTCAGGAATTTCAAGAACAAGTTTTTGAACTTTCTTCAATGTTTCTGCTAAAGGACCAACAGCTTTTGGTTCTTCACCACGAACACCATTCAAAATCTTACCAACTTTTGTTTCTTTGATCATTTCATCAAAGTCATCAGCAGGTAAAATACGCATTGTTGTATCACGCATAACTTCTGTGTAGATACCACCTGTACCGAATACCATTACGCGACCGAAGTTCTTATCAGAATTTACGCCGATAATTGTTTCTGTTGCTTTAACAATCATTTCTTGAATCAATACTGAAGCACCTTTTAATTGGAACTTAGCAATTGTAGCTGTTAATGCATCAAATGCTTCGTTGAATTTAGCTTCGCTATCAATGTTCAAGTAAATACCCTTCATTTCTGTCTTATGTAAAGCATCTGGAGCAGATAACTTTAATACAACAGGAGCAGGGAAGATCTTCTTGCAGAATGCTAAAGCTTCATCTTTTGCTGTGAAGTTTCCGCATTTTGGATAATCAATACCATAATGATCCATAATTAAGTTCATTGTTGATTGTGGTAATGATGCTAATCCTTCTGCAACAGCTTTTGCTACAGCGTCTTTAATTTGAGCTGGAACAGCTGATGTTTCTGCTTTAACGTCTTTCATTCCCTTGAATGCCATTTGAGCTTTCATTAAGCCTAATAAACGTACGCAATCTGTTGGGTAATCATATGTCAATACCTTTGCATTCTTCAATAATTCAACGCCTTCGCGAACTCTTGAACCACCAATGAATGAGCAGAAAATGTTAACATTTTTGTATTGAGGAGCTAATTTGATAATAGCTTCAGCTGTTTCTTTTGGTTGTGTTGACATTTGTGGTGTTAACAATACGATAATGTTCTTGTATTCACCTGATTCACACAATACGCGTAAAGCATTTTCATAACGATCAGCTTTTGCATCACCAACAACGTCGATTGGGTTGCCAACAGAAGCTTCTGGTGTTAATACAGCGCGTAAGTTTTCAATTGTCTTTTCGCTTGGACGAGCTAAGTCTAATTTTGCTTCTTCACATAAGTCAGATGCTAAAACGCCAACGCCACCAGCATTTGTTAAAATACCTACAGAACCAGAGAAGTCTGTGTGGTTTACGTGTTGCAATAATTCCAAAGCACCAAATAATTCACGTGTTGTGTAAACTTGAATTGCACCACTACGTTGTAATGCGATTTCTAATACACGATAGTTTGGAGCTAAAGAGCCTGTGTGTGATAATGAAGCTGCTTGAGCTTTTGAAGATTTACCAGGTTCCATAATAACACAAGGTTTTGTTTTGCTTACTTCTTTTAATACGCGTAAGAATTCTTGACCTTTCTTTAAGCCTTCTAAGTAGAATACGAAAGCTTTTGTGTTAGGATCTTTTTCAATAGCTTCTAATAATGAAGCTTCGTTTAAGTCTGCCTTGTTTCCGATAGAAATAAAGTGTGAGAAACCAATGCCTTTTTCTTCAGCCCAGTCCAAAATTGCAGAGCAATATGCACCAGATTGAGAAATGAATGCTACGTTTCCTTTTAATGGGAAGCAAGGAGCAAAACTTGCATTTAATTTATCAAATGTTGAAATGTGGCCTAAGCAGTTTGGTCCTAATAAGTTAATGCCATGTTCCATACATTTCTTAGCAATTGCTAATTCACCTTCTTTATTACCAGCTTCACCAAATCCAGCTGTAATAATGCTGATGTTCTTTGCACCATTTGCAATAGCGTCGTCAACAGCAGCTTCGCAGAAACGTGCTGGTACTAATAAAATTACCAATTCAACAGGTTCTGGAATGTCACGAACAGAAGCAAAGCACTTCTTTCCTTTTAATTCTTGACCAGCTAATTTTGGGTTTACACCGTATAATGTGCCTGTATAACCAGCGTCTAATAAGTTATTGAATACAACTGCGCCCAATTTTGTTTCGTCAGCTGATACGCCAACTACAGCAACAGAACGTGGATTAAAAAATGTATCTAATGACATTTAATTTTCCTCTTTGTTAAAGTTAAAATATATGATGTGTTTTTTTTAATTCTTTTACAAAAAAAGTCAAGTTTTAAATGATTAATTAAGGCTTTTAAATTGTATAAAATGGATATTTAAATTAGTTCTAAGATAAACCACACAATTTTATAGAAAAAGAGGATTGCACAAAAATAATAAAACCCGCTAAAAGCGGGTTTTTAAATGGTGCCGGCTGTCTGACTCGAACAGACGACCTGATGATTACAAATCAACTGCGCTACCAACTGTGCCAAGCCGGCGATGCTTTATGTATATACACTATAATTTTTTAAATGCAATAGTTTTTTACAAATTTTTTTAATTTTTTTTCTTTTGTTCTGTTCCGTAAAGATCATAAGGGTCAACTTCTTTTATTTTAACACTAACAAAATCGCCAATTTGTGGGCCATATTTAGAGTTAAAATATATTAATCCATCAATGTCTGGAGAGTTTGCATAGTTGTGTCCAAAATACATTTCTTTATCTTCATCATATCCATCACAAAGTACTAATTGAGTAGTTCCAATGAATTTTTGCTGATGTTCTAAGGAAATATCATGTTGAACTTCCATGATTCTTTCATAACGATTCGTTTTTTCTTCATCGTCAATTTGATCAGAAAGATTATAAGCAGGAGTTCCTTCTTCTCTAGAATATTTAAATGCTCCAAATCTATTAAATTTACCTTCAGAAACAAAATCTACTAATTCATTAAATTGATCTTCTGTTTCTCCAGGGAAGCCAACAATTGCTGTTGTTCTGATAATTATGTCAGGAATTTCTTCTCTTAATTTGTTTAGCATTTTTACGATATCTTCTTTTTTTCCATGACGATTCATACGTTTTAAAACGCTATCATTGATATGTTGAACAGGAATATCTATGTAATGTAATACCTTAGGGTTTGTTTTGATTTCTTGTATAAGTTCATCTGTAATTTTATCAGGATAACAATAAAATAATCGAATCCAAGGAATATTAGTTTCTGATGTGATTTTTCTTAATAATTCAGGAAGAGCTAATTTACCATATAAATCTATTCCATATGTAGAAGTATCTTGAGCTATAATGTTTAATTCTTTTGTTCCTGCTTTTTCTAGATTTTTGGCTTCATCTAAAATATCTTCCATTGTTCTTGAACGATATTTGCCTCTAATAGATGGGATTGTGCAATATGTGCACTTGTTATTACAGCCTTCTGAAATTTTAATATAAGTTGAATAAGCATCTGTAATTAACATACGATTGCCGCCGATTTGTGATTTTGAAGCATCTTCAAATAATGTTGTTTTGTCTTGTTCAAAAGTTTTGTTTACGACATCAACTACTTGATGAATTGATCCAACACCCATTACAGCATCGACTAAAGGAAGTTCTTTTAAGATTTTATCTCTATATCTTTCGGCTAAGCAACCGGCAACAACGATTTTTTTAAGCTTTCCTTTTGCTTTTAATTTAGAAAGTTCTTCTAAAACAGAATAGGATTCTTGCTTAGCATCTCCAATGAAACCACAAGTATTTACGATAACGACTTCTGCACTTTTCGCTTTTGTTGTTAATTCATAGTCAGCTTCGCTTAAATAGTTTAGCATGATTTCTGTATCAATGGTGTTTTTTGAACAGCCTAAAGAGACAAAGCCAATTTTTATTTTTTTTCTCTTTTCCATTTTAAAAATCCTATATTGTTTTTTAGCAATAATAAATATAGCTTTGTTTTAAGTCAATTTTTAATAATTGAACATAACAAAAATATTAACTATTGATTTAAGAAATCAATTGGTAAAAATAAAAGTTAATTTTAAGCAAAAAATAATTGTGTTAAAATTAGCGTTGTGAACCAGAACTTCTGCTTGCAATTGCAATATTTTTAGCAACAGAGTTTTGTTGTTGCTTGTTTAAAGAACCTTGCATAGATGTTTTTGAAGCAGTTTGCTTTTGCATTTGAGATTGCATTGAAGTTTTTGCATTGTTTTGTTTTTGTAACTGGCTTTGAATAGACATTTTTGAAGGAGCTTGTTTTTGTAAACGACCTTGCAAAGAAGTCTTTTGAGATGCTTTAGCTCTTTCTGATGAAAGTTGTTGATCTTGAGCTACAGTCTTTTCTGCTTGCTTGCTCAAAGAAGCTTGTAAAGAAACACTTTTTTGATTGTTCATTTTAGAATCTTGAGCTTCTTTGTTTGATGGAGCTTTTGTGCTTTCTTGTGAAACTTCTGCTTTTTGAGCTGTAGCTTTAGAAGGATCTTTTCCTGTTATTTTAGATAATAAATAAGCTCTAGCAGAAGGATTTTTAAGAATTGCAATCCCTCCACTTAATCCTTCTCTTTTATACATATTAAACATGAATTTTCCATATTCAGCTTCAGCTTTAGCTTCTAAATCTAAAGTTTGTTTGTTGAAAGCTTCAGGATCTTTTGATTTTAAATCTTGAGCATATTCATCATAAGATTTAAATTGAGGATTTTCTTTTAAAATTTTTTGATGTTCTGCTACTATATGAGTGTTTTTTACAATTTGTCCAGCTAA
Organism: Alphaproteobacteria bacterium; assembly: GCA_024407875.1. Lineage (GTDB taxonomy): Bacteria > Pseudomonadota > Alphaproteobacteria > CAAGCB01 > CAG-977 > UBA2903. The sequence continues at coordinate 2,347 of JAKSVT010000038.1, read as the reverse complement.
TTCTTTTGCAGACAATTTAGGACTTAAAGAGATTTCATTTTTTGTATTTGTTGAGCCTTTTGGTTCTTTTTCATCAAAAACAAATTTTGTGCCAGCTTCTTGAGGTATATTTCTCATGAATTTAGCTGTTTTGTTGTCTTTCATAATGTTGTAAAAGGCTTCATTAATGTTTAAAAATCTTTTATCGCCTTCTTCTTCCAAAAGGCCATAAGATTTTTCTGGATCAATTCTAAAACGAAATGTTCCTGGAAGGTTAGCTTTATATTCCATGCTATTTAAATTGATATACTCTTCATAATGGCTTGTTACACTTTCATTACGAGTAATGCTACAAGCAATTCGTCCTTTCGACTTTGAAGACAATGATAAATCTAATTTCTGTTTAAGTGCTTTGGCATCTTTAATATGCTTTTTTAGACGATTACCAAAACTTGTGCTTTGATTAAATCCGGATTTTCCAAAAAGAGTATAGCCATTTTTTACTACAGAAAGATCGTTTCCTCCATAATAAGCTTTGTATTTAGAATTTATATATTCAATACCATCATGGGCTACATTTGAGACATAACTCATCGAAGGGGCATTTAATTCTTGTTGCAATTCACTGTCAGAAACAGAAGTATCATTTGTCATTCCTGTAGAGGATAGTTTAAATGTTCTAACTAAATCAAGAGGTTGCTTATTCTTACCATCCATAGAATCTTCAATTAATTGTTTGTTGTAATCATATGCAATTTTTTTGAAGCTGTTTGCATATAAATAAGGTTTTGTGCCTTTTAGATTATATAAAGTTTCATTTATAATGTCATAAGCATAAGCTCCTGCTATATTGGTATCCTTTGTATATCCTTTTACACTTTCCAAAATACAAGCTTGCTCTGGTTTATGTTCTTCTTTTGCTTGACAATAGGCTTTCATTCCAGGATGAGTTGATTTTACTTCATTAAAAGCAGCTAAAGCTTGAGGATTATGATCTTTTACATTATATAAAAACTGATATTTTGACGTATCTGCAGTAGCTTCATAGATTCTATTATGCATTAAACGGTCTTTTATACCATAATCGTCAGAATAATTATCTAAACCCCCATTATAATTTTGTACAAAGTGTTGAAATTCATGACACAAAGTACCTGCGGCAGCATAATGATTTCCGATTTCAGGACTGCCCATGTTAATGCAAATACAATTTTCTCCACTACTAAACCATCCATTTGAAGGTTTGTCATATTCATCTTCAATCATAAGAGTAGGACGATGTTTAGAGTCTATATTTCTAAATTTTTCAATGTGAGCAGGACTTTCTGCGATTTTGTTTAAAAGATCTTTTAAGTATGCGTATTCGTTTGGTTTTATATTATCGTTGATAGGGAAGTAATCGCTTTCTTGTTCACCAAAACGTATAACTTTTAGAGTTTCTCTATTGTCATTTTCTCCATAATTTGGATTTTTAATAATTTCAAAAGAAGATGCTTCATTTGAGGTGTTGTTTTGTTGTTCTTGTGTTTTTGTGCTTTCTTCTTTGTTTTTAGGATTGCTAAATAAATTTTCAAGACTTTCCATGGTAAAATCCTTTTTTGTAGAAAATGCTTTATTTTGTCTATTTTAGGATGTTTTTTATAAAAAAACAAATATATTGTTTGGTGTAACATAAAGTTAATAAATAGACAAAAGTCAAAAAGTGTGGGTTATTTAGACTTTAAAAGGTGTGATTTTTAGGAGCAATAATAAATAGAGTTTTTTTAATAATCCGATTATGACTGAATTAATAAAAAATATAAGCTTTCCTTATTAAAAGTGTAAAAAAATCGTTTTTATTCCTTATTAAAAGTGTAATTTTTTATAATAACTTATTGAAAATAAAGGAATTTATAATGGAATGCTTTGCGATAAAAGATTTGGAACAGTGGAAAAAAATAGGAAACCTTTATTGCTTTATGGAGCTCGTCAGGTTGGAAAAACTTGGCTTGTTCGTGATTTTGCAAAAAAAAATTATAGACAATGTTTAGAACTTAATTTTTTTACAAATGAAAAATTAAAACAAATATTTGATACGAATATTTCTCCTGATTTTTTAATCATGCAACTAGAACTTTTGTTTAATACAAAAATAGAAACTGAAAATACTTTGCTTTTTTTGATGAAATTCAAGAATCTCAACGAGCAATAGATGCTTTAAAAACTTTTAATGATTTAGCGCCTCAATATCATATTATCGCAGCTGGTAGCTTTTTAGGTGTTTCAATTGCAAGACAACCTGTTGGGCAAGTTGATCATTATAGTTACTAATTTTAATGAAATTAGCTTTTGTAGAATCAGGGACTATATCATCAATCAAAGATTGATT
>JAKSVT010000037.1 GCA_024407875.1 Alphaproteobacteria bacterium | reverse complement strand
GCAGTCAAACCTTCACGTACATCATCACCGGATAAAGCATCTTCATTTTCTTTTAATTGATTGCTTTTTCTAGCATAATTGTTAATAGTACGAGTTAAAGCTTTTTTGAAACCAGATAAGTGTGTGCCGCCCTCTTCAGTATTAATGTTGTTAACATAGGTAAAGACATTTTCATTGTAGGTATCACAATATTGCATTGCAACCTCAACAATAACGCCATTTTTATTACCTTCAAGATAAATTACTTTTTCATTAATTTTATCCTTTTTTTCGTCAACAAAGTTAACAAATTCAATAATACCACCAGCGAAATGGAAGGTTTCACTCTTTCCTTCAGGTCTTAAATCGTGCAAAGCAACAGTAATACCTTTATTTAAGAAAGCAAGTTCACGAATTCTATGACGAAGAGTTTCGTAATTATATACAGTTTCGGTAAAAATAGTTGCGTCTGGTTTAAAATGAACGGTAGTACCAGTTTCATTTACTTCGCCAATTTCATAAAGCTTTTTAACGGTTTTACCTTTTTTAAATTCGATACCGTATTTTTTACCACCACGGCGAACTTCAACTTCCATATGTTCTGATAATGCGTTAACGCAGGTTACACCTACACCATGCAAACCACCAGAAACTTTATACCCGCCATCACCGAATTTACCACCTGCATGAAGCACAGTCATAATTACTTCTACAGCAGGTTTCTTTTCTTTTTTCATCATATCAACAGGAATACCACGACCATTATCGGCTACAGTAATACTGTTATCTTCATGGATTGTTACATCAATCAAAGAGCAGTAACCAGCTAAAGCTTCATCGATACTGTTATCAATAACTTCATAAACTAAGTGATGTAAACCACGTTCAGAAGTAGAACCAATATACATCGCAGGTCTTTTACGTACAGCTTCTAAGCCCTCAAGTACATGAATCTGTTCCGCATTATATTCGCCTTTGACAGCTGTTGCTTCTTCAAGATTTATATCTTTGGCCATTTTTACCTCCATCTAAAAATTTCAAGGATTAATATAGACAGCACTTGCAAAAAATCCCTCACAAGCGCGTTTTTTCAAAGTTATAGAGGAAATAGAAGATAAATAAAGCGTATCTTCAGTAAGAATACAGCTTGAGCACTCTTCTCCACCGCTAGCATCAACAATTTTATATCTATCCTTATAAGGCTTGATATATTCATCTGCTATAGTAGATTCTTCGCTACGCATATCAAAGATTGCAATGATATCACTGTTTTTTACCATGCAATCTGCTCCCAGATGCAGATACATCTTTATATCCCTCCGTGAATTTTCTTATATAAGCTAAAGCATTATTAAAGATATTATCGTTTAGTTCTTCAAAAGATTTTCCAGTCAAAAGCATTACTGCCATAAGCTTTCCTTCTTCATCAGCTATGTCTAAACATACATCTCTATAATACCTATTTTTTAGATTATCCTTAACAGACGTAAATAATATTTTATCACATTTTAAGTATGCTTTACAATCGTTATAGTCCAGCCAAGGTTGAAGCATTAACAACTCATATATGGAATGCCTTAACTTTTCCTTTTCTTCTCTTTCGCAACAAGAACATATAGGAAATCTTGCATCCATTGAGCAGCCACAAATAGGACATTTACCTCTAGGTATTTGTTCAATTGTTTCTTCTTGCTCTAAAATTGCTTTTTTTCTTAAACTGCCTGCTTTAAAATAAACGTTTTTAACAGAAAACAAACCATTTAAAAATTTATTTATCTTCGCTAAAAACATGCTACGCATCATAAATAATTCATTAGCTAGCATGGAATTATTAACAATAACTGTAAGATCATTGTTTTCAAATTTAACTGGATTTGTACTTTTGGCAACCAAATCACCGCAAATCTCTTCCCAATGAGCTTCCAAGTAATACAACAAGAATTGTTTTTTTGTAGCAAGCGGAATATTTTTATTTGGAATTTTTGGATCGAATAATGTTTTTATAATATCATTCGTTCCTGACATTTTTTGAAAACTCATACTAGGCCTCTTTAACAGAACCATTGGAAATTTCAAAATATGTATTACCAGCAAGCTCCGGAATTAATTCTCTATCATTAACAGTAATAAAAGTTTGAACTTTACCATCAATAAATCTTAATAATTGACTACGACGGCTATTATCCAATTCACTCATTACGTCATCTAATAAAAGAATAGGGAACTCGCCAATTTCATTTTTGACATATTCTAATTGAGATAATTTTAATGCAAGCGCTCCAGTACGATGTTGACCCTGTGAACCATAGGATTTCAAACTCAAATTATTTAATAAAAGAACTAAATCATCCCTATGAGGACCAATGCCTGTATTTCCCCTAAACATATCAATACGATTACGTTCTTTGAGAAGCTTATGATAAAATTCTTCATCAAAACCATCGTAAGTTTCAGGGTTATAAGTTTGAGAATTATTTCCCTTTAGTTCATATTTTATAGTCATTTCTTCCTTGCTAGAAGCTAATGAAGCATAAATGGAGCTTGCAATATTTTGAAGTTTTTTTAGTGCAATTAATCTTCTTTTGACAATTGCACTAGCAAGATGAACAAATTCTTCATCCCAAGGAATCAATTCGTCTAAATTTCCATCATTATCACGTATATCTTTCAAAAGTTTATTTCTTTGAGCAAGAACTCTATTGTACTTTACCAAAAGATCGTAATAAATTGGATCCGTCTGCGATATCTGCATATCAAAAAATCTACGACGTAATGCTGGCTCACCCTTAACCAATTGTAAATCTTCGGGTGAGAACATAATTGTATTCAAGGAACCATAATGTTCTTTAGGCTTAACCTTTGAACCATCTAATAAAATTTCCTTTTTCCAGCTATTAATTTGACGATATTTTTTTATCTTAACAGTATGCTCTCCACTCAATGAAAAAAATCTTACTCCTACAGCCATTTGGCTAGTACTGATTTTTAAAAGATCTTCTTCAGAACTTGTACGATGAGACATTCCAAAAGAACCATAGAAAATTGCTTCTAAAATATTTGTCTTTCCTTGAGCATTTTGCCCATAAAAAACATTAATCATTCCAGGAAGTTCTAAGTTACAAGCGTCATAATTGCGAAAATTTACTGCATAAAGACTTTCAATTTTCATTCTTATTCACTAATGATGATAAGTTCAATTTGATTATCAATATTTACTACATCACCAACGAATACTTTCTTGCGTTTTTCAGTAACAGCTTTACCATTAAGCTTAATGATTCCATCTTCTACCATCATAAAAGCTTGGCCACCAGTTGCTGCAACACCTGAAAATTTAAGTAATTTATCCATGGTGATGAATTCGCCTTTAATTTCAATTTGTTCTTTTTGCATTATTTAAGTAACCTTTCTAGCTTAGAATACAACACGAACAGGAGTTACAATATAGGTATAATCTTCTTCCTCAGCAGCAGTTACACAAACAGGAGAGAGAGAAGTATTCATAGAAAGGGTTACATTTTCAGCATCAATGCTCTTTAAGATATCAAGAACATAACGAGAGTTGAATGCAACATTCAATTCATTTCCTTCGGTTTCACAAGAAATTACTTCGTGACCAGTACCAACTTCAGGGCTAGAAGAATTAATAATCAATTCGTTTTCTGCAACACTAACTTTTACAATGCTATATTCGCTTTCAGTACTGAACAAAGAAACACGTTCAACAGCACCAGCAAGTTCGGAAGCATTAACATTGGTTTTAATAGCAAATTTAGGAGGAATAACTCGTTTATAATCTGGGAATTTACCTTCGATTAAACGAGAAACAATAACTGCGTTATCGATGGTTACACGAATTTGATTGCTAATCATCGCAATATTAACCAAAGAAGGAGCTTCACCATTTAAATTACGAGCAATTTCTGCTAAAACCTTGGACGGGATAATAATGCTCATGGTTTCTTCAGTATCTAAAGGCAAAGTTTTAATTGCTAAACGATGGGTATTGGTACCAACAAAAGTTACTTTTCCATCTTTAACATCTACTAAAATGCCAGTAAAAAGAGGACGAGCTTCGTCATTAGAACAAGCAAAAATAGTCTTTTTGATTAATTCTTTTAATTTGTCATCTGGAATATCAATAGATTTTTCTTCTTCAAAAGTTGGGAACTTCGGATAATCTTCTTCGTTCATAGCCAGAAGAGAGTTTTTAGATTTACCAGATTCTATAGAAATTGTATTGCTTTCTTTATTTTTAGAAATTAAAACTGTTTCTCCAGGAAGTTTACGAACAAGCTCAGTAATCATGCGACCACTAACAACGATTTCGCCAGCTTCTAAAATGTCAGCGTCGATAGTAGATGCAATAGCCATATTTAAATCGTTTGCTTGAATTACAACTTTATTTTCAAGAGTTTGAAAATGAATACCGGATAAAATCGGAGTGCTAGGTTTAGTTGCGATTGCTTTTTGAACGGTTTGTAAAGCTTTGTTTAAGCTTTGAATATTACAAGAGATTTTCATTTGTTCACAGTCCTCCTTGTTTTATAATACTTATATAAAATTATAATAGTTAGTAAAAGTAGTAGTAATACATGTTGATAATGTGGAAAAGTACTGCAAAGCTATTATTAAAGCACTTTTGAGCTTGTAAATAAAAATGTTAATAAGTCAAAATTTTAATTCACAGAACCCACAGGCTAAAATTTTATCTACAGAATTTAAAAATTATCAACAGAAATTTGAGTACTTATCAACAAAAACTGTTGATAAGTTAATCCTGCAATTGATCTATTAAAAGTTTAATTTCATTTTGCAGATTTTTGTCTATTGTTATGGATGTTGCAATTTTTTTGTAAGCATGCATAACGGTTGTATGGTCACGACCACCAAATTTTTCAGCTATTTGTGGGAAAGACATCCCAGTCAATTCGCGACATAAATACATAGCAATTTGTCTTGGAAAAGCAATATTTTTGGATCTATTCTTAGAATAGAAGTCTTCAAGCTTTAATTTGTGTAGTTCAGTTACTGCTTTTACAATAGCATCAGCCGTGATTTGTTTTTGAGGTGTTTCTACGCCAATCTCGCTAATTACCTTTTGAGCAATATCCAAAGTTATTGGCATATTCAATAAGGAAGATATAGCTTTAATTTTTGTATAGGCACCTTCAATCTCACGAACGTTGGTAGTAATGCTTGTAGAAAGTAAATTGACAACATCATTAGGAAGCTCAATATTGTCTGCTTGTGCTTTACTACGCAAAATTGCAATACGAGTTTCTAAATCCGGTGTACTGATATCAGCAATTAAACCTTGCTCGAAACGACTGCGTAATCTATCTTCTAAGGTTTCTATTTCATGTGGTCTACGATCACTGGAAATGATGATTTGTTTTTCAGCATCTCTTAATTCGTTGAAAGTATGGAAGAATTCTTCTTGGGTAGCAACTTTATTTTTTAAGAACTGAATATCATCGATAATTAAGCAATCGATGGAGCGATATTTTTTACGAAATGCTTCAGTACTTTTAGTTGCGATTGCATTAATAATTTCGTTAGTAAAGGTTTCACAAGATGTGTAAACAACTTTTAAAGAAGGATTGTTGTTTACAATACTGTTACCAATAGCATGCATTAAGTGAGTTTTACCAAGACCAACACCGCCCCAAATGAAAAAGGGATTATAAGCATGTCCTGGATCATTGGCAACTGCTTGTGCTGCAGCATGAGCTAAACGATTGGAATTACCGATAACAAAATTTTCAAAAACATAATGAGGATTTAATTTTGTTTCAGAATAATCTTGGGTTTCTGGAACTTCTGCAAAAAGTTCTTGTTCTTTTGGTTTTTCGCTTGGAATGCTGACTGAAGGTTCTGATTGAGTAGGGGAGTCTTCCATTTCAAAAACAAGGCTCAAATTTTTACCTGAAATTTCACTCAAAGCAGCTTCAATTAAACTTTTATAACGACTTTCCACAATATTTTTTAGGAAAGAATTCTGTACTAAAACTGTGAAAGAAGCATCTGTCATTTCAATTGGAATTAGAGGTTTTATATAGATATCAAAAGCTTTTTGATTCATGGATGCTAAAAGTTTTTGACAGAGTTCTTCCCAAATTTTGAGGATATTTGAGGAATCCATGGCATGTTCCTTTCTGAAAAAATATAAAAATATAAAGAAAAGGCTAACTCAGAGTATTAAAAATTACTCTGATTAAGCCCAAAAATATCTAGGATTATATAGAGAAATTTCTCACTATATATTATATCAGCCTGTGGATAACTTCGCAAATGAATCTAAAAAAATAATAAAATATTTATTTTTGCTATATTTTATAGGGAAATGCTTGACGAAAAATATATTTTCTTATAGAATAATGTGGTAATATTTTCATTACTATGTCTATGTCAAGTTTTATGTTTATAGCTGTACTAACTCTCAGCTCTGGGCATCTTTAGAAGCTATCAATTCCAACCATAGAATTTGATAATTTATAATTCCAAATGAGAACAAAGGAGGGAATATCGAATGAAACGTACTTTTCAACCTAACAATCTGAGAAGAAAAAGAACTCATGGTTTCAGAGAAAGAATGAAAACTTTGGGCGGTCGTCAAGTTCTCAAAAGAAGACGTGCTAGAGGCAGAAAGAAATTGTCTGCATAATTAATAATAGGCCGTGCAAGCGGCCTATTTTTTCCATGCGAGGCATTTAGAATCTCTATGCAAAAGACAAATTATCGTTTCAGAAAAATCAACAAGCTGAAAACAAAACGTAGTTTTCAGTATGCCCACAGCAAGGGACGTACTGTAGTTGATGGTATGTCTGTATTTTATGTTTTGGGAGACCAGGGCGAAAATATTAAAATTGGCCTTGCTGTTGGAAAAAGACTAGGTTGCGCAGTTGTGCGTAATCATACCAAGCGTCTGATGCGCGAAGTGTTTCGTAAGCATCTGGCTGAACTTAAAAAAGGGTATCATATAGTTTGGGTGGCTCGCAACAGATTAGCGAAAGCCGATTATAAGACTTTTGAACGTGTTTTTTTAAGACTAGCAAAAAAAGCAAACTTGCTTGAAGATAGGACGCGTATTTAATGAGTAAAATATTTAGTACAATACTTATTTTGTTCGTTAGGTTTTATCAGGTGTTTATATCACCTCTCTTTCCACCAACCTGTAGGTTTACACCTACTTGTTCGGCGTATGCTATTGAAGCTATTCAGAAAAAAGGACCTATACGCGGTTTGTGGATGACCATCAAGCGTATCTCTAAGTGTCATCCATTTCATCCTGGTGGCTACGATCCTGTAGAATAATTTACCCCGTAAGTTAATAGGAGGAACATTTTGGATTTTCTTAGTAACCTTGTACAACAGGCTCTCACCATTATTTACAATACTTTAAGTGG
>JAKSVT010000036.1 GCA_024407875.1 Alphaproteobacteria bacterium | reverse complement strand
CAGGACATAATAAACAAGAATTTGTCGTCGTATCTAAATACGATCCCTTTGAACAAGTTATTGTATTTTGAGCACAACATAAGTTTACTTGGAAAGTTATAAAAAATATTGTAAATAACAGATATTTCATGAAAATTTTTACTTTAGATGTTAAATTTGTTTCGTATTATACAAAATTGTTTTAAAAAACACAAAATTAATCTTGGATTTTCATAAACAAAGAAAACATTGTATTTATACCTAACATTATATGGAATTACATAAGAACTCTTGTTTGAACAATCTAAATATAAATACTTCTTTTCCTTATATTTTTTAAATCAGCATTCATCCCTTTAGTTTAAACTAATGACTATGTACTTTGATAATTTTATATAAGTAAACCGAAGTTAATTAACAAAGCAAGAATATTTTGACAAAATTATTGACAAAACCACCTATTTTTTTATATAAAATAAGCAAATATTTTTAATTAATCAAGGATTCAAAGTTATGTTAAAAGAAGCTTTAGAACAAACAAATGCAAGTGAAGAAAAAGTAAAACAATACAAATTGCATGGCGTAAATGTTAATGCAACATCAAGTGAAGAAAAATTCGTTGTAGATTTATTTGATTCTTTAGCATCTATACCTACTGGTCGTAAAGCTTTACAAGACATGGCTAAATACGATGTTCAATTCAAATTAGAATCAGCTTTAGGTTCTGCTGGTGGATATTTTGATCCTGAAAATAATGAAATTGTTATGGCAAAATCTCTTGGAATGGACTTTATGGAATTTGCATTAGTTCATGAAGCTAGACACTTGTTACAAAACAACCAAGGCCGTAATGAAGCAGAAGCTCAAAATTTAGACTATGGCACACGTTTAATGATTAATCGTGCTACAGAAGCTGATGCTCAATGCCAAGCTATTTTAGCTTGTAAAGAATGGGAAGCTCAAGGGCACTTGGCTCCTTTAAAACGCTTCGAAAAACATTACCCTCCAATGATTAATGCTTATAACGAAAAAGGTTCTATTTCTGATGCTTTCAAAGGCTGGTATAAAGATGATAGAATTGCTTCTTCATATGAATTTGGTTACGATATTGAACCTGCATTAAATAATTTAGTTTCAGATGGTGATGATAGACCTTTAGTTTCATTAAAGCCTGAAGAAATTTCAAAGTTCTGTGGTGGCGATAGAGTTGATGATTTCAATGGATTTATGAACAGCAAAGAAGCAAAACAAATACACTTATTAACACAAGCTTCTTTTGCTATGTATGATGCTGTAAATATGGCTTGTGGTGGAGAACACGACAAATCAATTGAAAACGCTCCATTAAGAGAGTTAAAAGATAACACAGCAGCCAAAATGTATTGTGATAAATACTTAAAAGAAACTAAAGAAGAATTTAATTCTTCAACAAAAGAAGATAATGGTGAAAAAATTATTTATTCTTCTGTTGATCGTATGATTAATGCTGTTGAAAAAATAGATACTGCAGCAAAAGAAGGCAAAAAATCAAAAGTTGGAGAAAAAGAATTAAAGAATGAAAAGATCTTTATGTATGTTGCAACACAAATGTTCAACAATAACAACTTTACAGAAGAAATGATGCAATTGCCTTCAATTCCAAAAGAAGTTTCTGCTAAATTAAAATCAGAATTTAAAGATTTTACAGATAATGATCCTGTTTCAGAAAATTTAAAAACAAAAATGGCAAAAGATATATCTGCTTTGACAAAATCAAATAATTCTACTAATATGCGTACCCGTACAAACCAATCTAGTGGTAGATAATTTACGGATATTATAATAGATGAAAAATATTTTATTTTGTTTGATGGCAGTTTCTTGTCTTTCTTCATGTGTTTCCAATCAGGAAAAAGATGTTAAAGTTATTATTCCTGGAAGCGATAAACCTATAGTATTACAACATACTATTACACGAGAAATTGTTTACTGTGATGGTACAGATGTAAACAAAATGGATATTTGTGCTACAGATTTTGAAAGAGATGGTTTTGTAAGATTAACTGACAAGCCAAATTTTAGAGCAAAAGACGATTTACCAAGACCAGGTTCATATCCTACTCGCAGATTTAGAGACAATCAAAATACTCCTCGTTGGTAATCAATATTCAATCCTTTCATTAGAAAACTAAAACTTTCTTTATTTTTTTTAAATTAAAGTATAGAATGCTTTTGAATTCAAAATAGGATTGTTATGAGCTTAAGCACCGAAACATCAATAAATTTAAGTCAGCGCCCCATGATTTTAGTTGTGGACGATGATGAGAGATTGCGCAAACTCTTAAAAAAGTTTTTAACAGAAAAAGAATTTAATGTCTTTGCAGCATCAAATTCAAATCAAGCTGATATTTTTAGAGAATATTTAAATTTTGATTTAATAATTTGCGATGTGATGATGCCTGAAGAAAATGGATTTTCCTATGTAAATCGACTCCGGAATAATGGTGATAATATTCCTTTATTACTTTTAACTGCTATGGGCGAAACTTCAGATAAAATAAATGGATTTGAAGCGGGAGCTGATGATTATTTATCAAAGCCTTTTGATCCATTAGAATTAGTTTTACGAATTAAGTCCATTTTAAAAAGAACAAAATCAAACTCTTCTTCTCAAACTAATAAAGAAATTAAATTTTCAGTATTTAGATATAATTTTGAAAACAAAACTTTATATAAAGGTTCTGAAAAAGTTCATTTATCCGATGCTGAAACACAAATATTAGATTATTTAATTAAAAACAGAAATAAAGAAGTATCTAGAGAAGATTTAGCTAATATAACGAACAACCAATCTAATATTAGAACTATTGATGTTCAGATAACACGTTTACGTCAGCGTATAGAAACAATTCCATCCAAACCTCAATACATAACAACACTTAGAGGAATTGGATATTCTTTCATATTGGAGTAATTTAAATGCAAAATAGAGCAATAAAATTATTAAAAAACTTAAAAAACAAAATATTACCAACGAAACTTTGGGCCCGTTTTTTAATGATTACAGTTACTCCTGTAATTTTAATTCAAATAATTGGTTGTGCCTATTTCTTCGACAATCACTGGGAAAACATTTCTCATAGATTAACACAAGGAATTTCATATGAATTGCAAACAGCTTTATCAATATACGAACATTGTGATTCCAAGAAAAGTTGTGCTGAAGCTGAAAAATTAATTTCAGCAAATTCAAGATTTGAAATAAAATTTAGTGAACCTTTAAATGTATCAAAATCAAAACAAAAAAGACGTAGTTTTGGTAGAACATCTGACTTAGTAAACGTTTTAGAGAACATTAAAATTGAAGGCATAAACGTTCCTTATGAATTATATAAAATTAGAAAGAAAAAGTTAGTAAAAGTACGTTTTCTACATCCAAAATTTACAGCTGAAGCTTTTATTCCTTACAAATACTTTTTCTCATCAACAATTTATGTATTTGTGATTTGGTCTCTTGGATCAACAATTATTTTAATGTTGATAGCTTTATTGTTCTTAAAAAATCAAATTAAGCCAATTATTCAATTAGCAAATGCTGCAGAAAATTTTGGTTTAGGTAGAGATACAGAAAACTTTAAACCAGCTGGTGCTACAGAAATAAGACAAGCTGCTGTCTCATTTATCAAAATGAAAGATCGCTTACGTAGACACATTGAAGAAAGAACTCGTATGCTTGCAGGTGTATCTCACGATCTAAGAACTCCATTAACGAGAATGAAACTCCAATTATCAATGATGGAAAGCAATGATGATTCCTCAGAACTTTTAAAAGATGTAGAAGAAATGGATAAAATGCTTACAGCATATCTAGATTTTGCTAAAGGCGAAGGTCAAGAATCAACAGTCTTATCAAACATTCCAAATTTAATTTCTGAAGCTATCAAAGGATTAAATGAACCTGGAAAAGCAATTCAATTTTTCTCAAATGCTCCTTTAGAAATGTCTGTTAGACCAAATGATTTCAAGCGTATAATTTGGAATTTAGTTAAAAATGCAATCCAATATGGTACAATCGTCAACATTGCTTTAACCGTAAAAGATCGAACAGCTGAAATTATAGTCGAAGATAATGGACCAGGAATCCCTGTAGACAAAAGAAACGATGTATTTAAAGCTTTTTACAGAATAGATGAATCTAGAAACAAACAAACTGGAGGAGTTGGATTAGGTTTAGCAATTACCAAAGATATTGTATTATCACATGGCGGAAATATATATCTTACAGAAGGTTCTCTAGGCGGATTAAAAGCTGTAATAAACTTTCCGATTGATAAAAATATAAAAAAATAATTATGACAATTATATAAAAACGTGTAAAATGTTGTCATTAAATCTTTTAAGAGATTTATTTAAATGAAAGAGGAATAATATGAAAACAAACTTTACAACCAAAACAACCCAAAACGAAAAATTAGTTTCATGGGTAGAAAAAATGGCCAATATGTGCCAACCAGATGAAATTCATTGGTGTGATGGATCAAAAGAAGAAAATGATGCTTTATGTGCTTTATTAGTAAAAAAAGGTACATTTATAAAATTAAATGAAAAGAAAAAGCCAAATTCTTATTTAGCTAGATCAAACCCACGCGACGTTGCTCGTGTAGAAGCAAGAACATTCATCTGCTCAGAACGTGAAATCGACGCAGGTCCTACAAACAACTGGGCTAACCCAAAAGAAATGAAGGAAAAATTAACTTCATTATTTACAGGATCAATGCGTGGAAGAACAATGTATGTTATTCCATTCTCAATGGGTCCTTTAGGTTCTCACATTTCTAAAATTGGTGTTGAAATCACCGATTCTCCATATGTTGTTGTTAACATGGCAATTATGGCAAGAACAGGTCAAAAAGTATTAGACATTTTAGGAAATGGTGAATTCATTCCTTGCATGCACTCTGTAGGTATGCCTTTAGTAGATGGTAAAGAAGATGTTGCATGGCCATGTGATCCAGACAACACATACATTACACACTTCCCAGAAACACGTGAAATTTGGTCATTTGGTTCTGGTTACGGTGGCAATGCATTATTAGGTAAAAAATGCTTAGCATTACGTATTGCAACAGCACAAGCTCGTGATGAAGGATGGTTAGCTGAACATATGTTAATCGCAGGAATCGAATCTCCTGAAGGTGAAAAGACATATATTGCTGCAGCATTCCCAAGTGCATGTGGTAAAACAAACTTAGCTATGTTAATTCCTCCAGCACACTTCAAAGGTTGGAAAGTTTGGACTGTAGGTGATGATATTGCATGGATTAAACCAGGGAAAGATGGTCGTTTACACGCTATCAATCCAGAAGCTGGCTTCTTCGGTGTAGCACCAGGCACATCTGAAAAAACAAACTATAATGCTGTTCAAGCATGCAGAGCTAACACAATTTTCACAAACGTAGCTTTGACAGATGATGGCGACGTATGGTGGGAAGGTTTAACAGATGAAAAACCAGCACACTTAATTGACTGGAAAGGTAATGATTGGACACCTGCTTCTGAAACACCGGCTGCACATCCAAATTCACGTTTTACAGCTCCAGCTCGTCAATGCCCAACTATCGATCCAGATTGGGAAAATCCTGAAGGCGTTCCTGTTTCAGCATTCATCTTTGGTGGTCGTTTAGCTCACAATACTCCATTGGTATATCAATCATTCTCTTGGAGCCATGGTGTATACTTAGCTGCTACAATGGGTTCAGAAAAAACAGCTGCTGCAGAAGGTGCTGGTGGTATTCGTCGTGATCCATTTGCAATGTTGCCATTCTGTGGATACAATATGGCTGATTACTGGTCACATTGGTTAGAAATGAAACGTTTAGTACCATATGCACCAAAGATCTTCCGTGTAAACTGGTTCCGTAAAGATGATGAAGGTCATTTCATGTGGCCAGGTTATGGTGACAATATGCGCGTTATTAAGTGGATTGTTGATAGAGTTCACAACCGTGCTAACGCTGTTGAAGGTCCAGTTGGTTTAATGCCTACATATGAAGACATTGACTTAACAGGCTTAAACATGTCAAAAGAAGATTTCAATGCATTAATGTCAATTAATACAGTTGAAGGACAAAAAGACTGCGATGACGTAAAGAACTACTTCCGTCCATTCGTAGAACAACAAAAGTTACCAGCTGAATTTGTAAACGAATTGAAACTTTTATCATTACGTTTCGAACGTTCAGATGAAGAATGGAGACCTCTCTAATATAAATTAAAAAAAAGATTTAAAATAAAGGCGATAAAAAATCGCCTTTATTTTTTTTCCTAAAACTTTTTTAACTTGTTAAATGTTATAGTAAATAGTAAAATCAAACAGTTAATATACTTCAATAAGGTTTATTTATATGACAGAAGAACAAACAGCTACAGATCAAATCAACACAGAAAATGTTCAATATGAATATGTTGATGAAAATGGGAACCCTATAGAAACTCCCGAAGCTTTAGAAAATATTCAATACGAAGAAATTGATCCAAACTCAATTAGTTATGAATATGTTGAAGCAGAAGTTCCAGTCGATGGAACTCAAGCTCAAAACATAGCAAATGAATTAGAAAGTGTTGAAGAAGTATATGAATATGTAGATGAAAATGGAAATCCTGTTGCTCCAGAAAATATACCTCAAGACAATGGCTCTATCTCATTAGATGAAGTTAATGAAATCGTTGATCAAGAACAAGTCACCGCACAAGAATTAGAAGTTCCTCAAGCAACAGAAGAAGTATATGAATATGTTGATGAAAACGGAAATCCTGTAGATCCTAATGACTTAGAAGCTGTGTCTCCTGATTTAGAACTTCCTACTGAAGCTGAAGTTCCTCAAGTTGAAATTCCTACTGTAGAAAGTTTAGAAGAACCTCCTTTAGAAGCTGAAGATAATACCGCAACTATTCCTGTTCCAAATGAAATATTTAAAGAATTAGAAGAAGATTCAAATGTTAGTGAACCTGCTTTAGAAGAAGTCCCTCTTGAAGAAACTCCTTTAAATTCTATAGGAACTCAAGAAGAAGTCGTTGAAGAACCTTCTTTAGAAACTGAAACTGCTGTTCCTGTACCTACTGATAAAATTCTAGAAGACTTAGAAAGTGCTGAGGTTCCTAACGTTGAAGAACCTGCTTTAGAAAACGAAACATTTGTTCCTGCGGCTGGTAATATTGATGATATTCCTGAAGAACCTACTGTTGAAGATTTAGAAGCAATTCCTGAAGAGCCTACTGCTGAAAATTTAGAAGCTGTTCCTGAAGAACCTGCTGTTGAAGATTTAGAAGCCGTTCCTGAAGAACCTGCTATTGAAAATTTAGAAGCCGTTCCTGAAGAACCTACTGTTGAAAATTTAGAAGCCGTTCCTGAAGAACCTGTTGCTGAAAATTTAGAAGCCGTTCCTGAAGAACCTGCTGTTGAAAATTTAGAAAACGTTCCTGAAGAACCTGTTGCTGAAAATTTAGAAGCCGTTCCTGAAGAACCTGCTGTTGAAAATTTAGAAGCTGTTCCTGAAGAACCTGCTGTTGAAAATTTAGAAGCTGTTCCTGAAGAACCTGCTG
>JAKSVT010000035.1 GCA_024407875.1 Alphaproteobacteria bacterium | reverse complement strand
ATAGTACCAATATTGCAGTGTGGTTTTGTTCTTTCAAACTTTTCTTTTGCCATTTTATTTAAAAACTCCAAAAATAATTTTAATACAACGGTTCGATTAACAAGTCGCTCCGACCCGTGCATTATAATAGGTCGAAACGACTTTGTCAATCAACTTTTGAATGAATCTTTGTAAATTGTTTACTATTTACTAAGAATCAATTAACCGTTTACTTTTGCTTTGATTTCATCAGCTACGTTCTGAGGAACTTCGGCATAGTGTGAGAATACCATAGAGTATTGTGCACGACCTTGGCTCATAGAGCGCAAATTGTTCACATATCCAAACATAGAGGACAGAGGAACTGTAGCGTCGATGACGCGGGCATTACCGCGTTGATCCATACCGGATACTTGACCACGGCGGCTGTTGAGGTCGCCAATGATGTCACCCATATAATCTTCTGGTGTTACAACTTCAACTTTCATGATTGGTTCTAACAACTTTGGTTTTGCTTTAGCAATACCTTCACGGAATGCTGCACGAGCAGCAATTTCGAAAGCCATTGTTGAAGAGTCAACATCATGGTAAGCACCATCAAACAAGTTTGCTTTGAAGTCTGTGCATGGGAATCCAGCAATAACACCTGTTGTTAATGCAGCTCTCAAGCCTTTTTCAACGCCTGGGATGTATTCCTTAGGAACGTTACCACCAACAACTGTGTTTTCGAATACGAATCCGGAACCTGGTTCCAAAGGTTCGAAACGAATCTTAACACGAGCAAACTGACCAGAACCACCTGATTGTTTCTTGTGTGTGTAGTCTTCTTCGTAAACTTGTGAAATTGTTTCACGATATGCAACTTGTGGAGCACCTACGTTTGCGTCAACTTTAAATTCACGACGTAAACGGTCAACAATGATTTCCAAGTGCAATTCGCCCATACCTTTAATAATTGTTTGACCAGATTCAGCATCTGATGAAACACGGAAAGAAGGATCTTCCATAGCTAAACGGTTTAAAGCTAATCCCATCTTTTCTACGTCAGCTTTTGTTTTTGGTTCAACAGCTACTTCGATAACAGGATCAGGGAATTCCATCTTTTCTAAAATGCATGGTTTTGATTCATCGCATAATGTATCACCTGTTGTTGTTTCTTTCAAACCAACAATAGCAACGATATCACCTGCGTTTGCTTCTTTAATATCTTCACGATGGTTAGCATGCATTAATAACATACGACCAATACGTTCTTTCTTATCTTTAACAGCATTCAAAACATATGAACCTGCTGTCATTGTACCTGAATACAAACGTACGAAAGTCAATGAACCTACGAATGGGTCGTTAATAATCTTAAATGCTAAACCTGCTAAAGGTTCAGAGTCTGAAGCTTTACGAACAATTTCAGCGCCTTTTAAATCAACGCCTTGTGTTGCTGGAATATCTACAGGACTTGGTAAGAAATCAACAACAGCATCCAACATAGGTTGAACACCTTTGTTCTTAAATGCAGAACCACATAATACAGGAACGAAATCCATCTTAATAGTTCCACGACGGATACATTTCATAAGTGTATCCATTGAAATTTCTTTACCTTCTAAGTAGTCTTCCATAGCTTGGTCGTCTTCTTCAACTACTGTTTCGACCAATTCGTTATAGCATTTGTCTGCTAATTCTTTTAAGTCTGCAGGAATTTCTTTATATTCGAATTCTGCACCTAAAGACTCGTCTTTCCAAATGATAGAACGTTTATTTAAAACATCAACAACACCAGCAAATTCAGATTCTGCTCCAATTGGTAATGTTAAAACGATAGGACGAGCGCCCAAACGATCTTTAATCATTCCAACAGCACGTAAGAAGTTAGCACCAATACGGTCCATCTTATTTACGAAGCAAATACGAGGAACTCTATATTTATCAGCTTGACGCCATACTGTTTCTGATTGAGGTTCAACACCTGCAACGCCATCGAACACTGCTACTGCACCATCAAGTACGCGCAAAGAACGTTCAACTTCAACTGTGAAGTCAACGTGCCCCGGTGTATCAATGATGTTTAAACGGTGTCCACGCCAAAATGCTGTTGTAGCAGCAGATGTAATTGTGATACCACGTTCTTGTTCTTGTGCCATATAGTCCATTGTGGCTGCACCATCGTGAGTTTCACCGATTTTGTGAGACTTACCTGTATAGTACAAGATACGTTCTGTTGTTGTCGTTTTACCGGCATCAATGTGAGCCATAATACCGATATTACGATATTTTTCTATTGGTGTAGTGCGATCCATTACACATACCTTTTCATTTTAAATTTATTGTTGAAAAAAAATTCTGTATTCCCCTGGTCATTAAGCAACCAGGGGATAGAATTCATAAAAATTACCAGCGATAATGTGAGAAAGCCTTGTTTGCTTCTGCCATACGGTGTGTATCTTCGCGTTTACGAATTGCTGCACCTTTGTTTGCTAAAGCATCAAGGAATTCACCTGCTAAACGTTGTTCCATTGTTTCTTCGGAACGATCACGAGCAGCATTAATAATCCAAC
The DNA here is from genome assembly GCA_024407875.1 of Alphaproteobacteria bacterium. Classification (GTDB taxonomy): domain Bacteria; phylum Pseudomonadota; class Alphaproteobacteria; order CAAGCB01; family CAG-977; genus UBA2903. The sequence goes on along the minus strand of JAKSVT010000035.1, from coordinate 5,264 downwards.
GGATTGCTAATGCTTGCTTACGTTCTGGACGAACTTCACAAGGAACTTGGTAAGTTGCACCGCCAACACGACGAGAACGAACTTCTACTGCTGGTTTAACATTTTCTAAAGCTTCTGCAAAAACTTTCAATGGTTCTTGCTTTGTTTTTTCTGCGATACGATCCAAAGCACCGTAAACAATCTTTTCAGCTGTAGCTTTGGCACCGTTTAACATTACACAGTTCATAAATTTCGCTACGACCAAATCACCGTATTTGGCATCTGGCACGATAGAGCGCTTAATTGCTGCATGACGACGTGACATAATTTATTTCCTTTACTATTATTTAGGACGCTTTGCGCCATAGAGAGAACGTCTTTGACGACGAGCTGCAATACCTTGTGTATCCAAAGTACCACGAATGATATGATAACGAACACCTGGTAAGTCCTTTACACGGCCACCACGTACTAATACAACGCTGTGTTCTTGCAAGTTATGTCCTTCGCCTGGAATATAGCTCAATACTTCAGCACTGTTGGTCAAACGAACACGAGCTACTTTACGTAAAGCTGAGTTCGGCTTTTTCGGGGTCGTTGTATAAACACGTGTGCAAACGCCACGTTTTTGTGGACAAGCATTCAAAGCTGGAGCTTTGTTACGTTTCACATTAGGCTTACGCGGACTGCGAATTAATTGGTTAATTGTAGGCATTTTATATCCTTTTCCTTTTTATAACCGTTACAACACACTTACTCGATTCACTACCTCTGCGGTAGAACCGGAAAGCTAAAAAAACTCTAAAATATACCTTCAAAACCAGCATTACTGCTAATTTTGACGTATATAGAATCTAAACAAGAATCATCAAATAAAGACTCTTCTTGTACAGAAATCCGCGCTTAAACTCTCATATTTCTTAAAAAAAGTCAAGTAATTTTCAGCATTTGAGTCAATTTTTTATGATCTTCTCAACGTACGAACATTAATTTCTAATTGAACTAAAATATCAATTAAAGTTCTTAATACATTATTTGTTGAAGAAGGAACTCTTGCCTGCTTACGCTCTTTTGAATTTCCTGAAATTGTTGTTCTTCTTGAAACAAACTCACTTAATTCACTTGCAATCTCTTTATTATAAGTCTTATTCAAAGATGATATTGATAAATAATTTGCAACTTCCTGTTCAAATTTATTTTTTTCTTCATCACTTAAATCACATATTGATTTTGAATTTGGCGGATTTAAATATACTTCGTCATAATACTTACAAAAACCATTCATAAGTTTGTTGTTTTTGAAGTAAAACTCTAATTTATTTACACCAACACCACCTAATATATGTTTTATATCAGCAGTTTTATTTCCGTCTTGCAATAAATGTCTTAATAAAATAGGGATTCTTCCAGCCTGAGCATTTGTTACATGTGATAATTGAACAGTTAAATTTAGCTCTCCAATATAGTTCTCAACAAAAGTTAACTTTAAAGACAAATCATTTGCTTCTGGAGAATAAAAATATTCAACATATAAATCTAAATCTACATTGTCTAAACCTGACAATAATAAAATGTACAATGGATGTATTAACAAATCTCCAGTTGGATTTATTCCTGAAATTACTTCAGCAACATCATCATGATTTTTATTATAATTTGAATTAATTATTTTTACGATTTCTGATAATGAAAATCTAACATGCTTTAAATTCATTTCTAAGAATGAAAGCATTTGAGCCTGATATCTCGTATTAATTACAGAAACAGACTCCACTTTAAATGTATATCCAGGAATAGAATTAAAGTTCACAGACAAATCATTCATTTTAAAATCTTCTGCAAAACTAAATGATATATTTTTGTAATTAATATTGTTTGAAATCTTACACTTACTTATAAAATTTTTAATAGCTGTTGATGATTCTTCTGTATGTAAAGAATAAATAAAAAAACCACATCCTATAAATAACAACAAAAGAGCTACTAGAGCTATTTTCATTGACTTTGTGATATGGCTTTCAACAGATAAATTTACCTGATTATATCCTTGTTTGTTATAATCATATTTTGGATCATCTATTTTTTTATTTATACTATTCATTTTCTTGGTTTCCATTATCTTCTGATAAATAAGGTTTCCAATTTGGTTGTTCGAATCTACGACGAACCAATCCAATTAAATCTGTTGCCTCTCCACATAGTTCAGAATCACATTGCATAGCACTTGATAATTCCAAAGTCATCAAACCAGAAACATCTTTTTGTTCTTCATTTGGTATAGTAGATATATATTTTCTAACTTCATCTGACTTAGACAATCGTAAATCGCCACTTAATAAATACCACCCCGGGGATTGTATTAAACCACCTATTCTTTGTAATAAAAATGGTCTTGGCCAATCAGCTACAGCATTTTTCAATCCCGCTTTATTAATTCTAGCCATAATATTAACATGAACAGCTTTTCCAGTTAATTGTGAAGCTAAAACCATATTTGGAAAAATATCAATTCTATCTGCATTAAACAAATAAGCTAATCTACCTAAATAATCTGATTTTAATAAATCATTATAATCAGCCATCATTAATTGATGTTCTCTTAATTCATTATTTCTCTTTTCTAACTGTCTCATTCTAGCTAAATTAGTTTTTTTATCTTCAACAATTTTCCATTTTTGGCCTAGTTTTCTATCTAAATTAGCAAAATAAATAACAGACTCTTCTGATTTTTCTTCAGTTCCTTCAAAATCATCAGGTAAATCCATACCAGCAATACCTTGAGCAACTGTAGTTGCAAAGAATTTTAACTTTGTAGCTCCAGAACAAACAACATCGGCATAACTTTGAGCTGATCTAATAATATCATTTGTAACTGTTTTATTTAAAAATATATGCTCATTTTCAGTAGCTGCAGTAATAACTAAAGGATTACATGCTGTCCATGCTGAATACCTATTAGTTTTCTTATTATATTTAGTATGTAAATAACCAATATAATGGATATTTAATTCAGAATTTGTATCAATTATATAACTAATAATTTGATTATCAGGACCATATCCATATCTGTTAAGCATAACAACATTTAAATTCTTTCTGCCTGTCCATCTTCCTTCAGTAAAAAATCCATCTAAAGCTTCAACAAATCGACCATTTTCATCAAACACAGAAACTTCAGCTTTTCCGTATATTAAATTATCTGAACAAGAATTATTGCCAACAGCAATAGTCCAATCTTTTAATCGATCAGGATCAACTGTTGAAGTATACATAATAGAACAAGACTTATTTTTAGAATAAATTCTTGTTTCTAAAGCAGATTTTTCAACAGTAGCAGAAATCTTACTTGTTCCATTTAATTTTTTAGTATTATTTATAGAAACTTGAAGTCTTCTAATTTTTGTTTTTAAATCGCCATTTTCAGGCTTCCATCTTCCTTCCTTACTTGCCTGTCCTCTATAAATTAATGTATTATTTTTATAACCATCAATTGATACAGCCTCAATTTGAGGACAATCAGATTCTAAAACAACACCAACTTTATTCATAAGATCTGAAAGTTGAGAATCTGAAAAAGCATTTTCATTTTGTGCAAAAATTTTTAATTCAGGAATTTGAGCACACCACTTTGCATTTTGTGTTTGAGCAAAAACCTCAACGCCTTTTTTTGAAGAATAAGCAATTCTTTTCATTTCTGTTTTTTCAACAATTTCTTCTGGTACGGCGTCTTGTGCAATAGTTTCGTTTGATAAAACAATCGCACTTATAAAACTTAAAGCAAATCTTAACGATAATAATTTAAAATTTCTCATCATAATGATATTTTTATCATGAAAAAAATTAAAAAATGGATAAGATATATCAACATATTTTATAAAATTAGAAAATATTAAGGTTATTAAAATGTTTATAGCAAACAAGCAACAAAGCAAATTTCTAGAAGAAAAAGCTGATGTAGAAAAAGCCGAATTTTTAATCCAATACAATTTGGTAAATAGTAGTAAATTTGTTGATATGTGCGCTCTAATAAAAAACGAAGAAGCCTGGAGATTATTATGGATTAATCTATCTAAATGTTTCTCTTTTTTTATGGTAATTTTAGGAACAATTTGTGCTTATGCTGGCTACTCATATTTATTTCAAAAACCTTGTGTTATTGCTGTAGAATTTTGCTTATTAGTATTATCATTAATTTCAAAAAACAAAAATTTATATAAACATGCAAAAACAGCTTGTAGAATTCTCATTGCCATTCTAATTTTTACAGTTGGTTTTACATACAATATTCAAATAGAATTATTTGAAGAACTGTTTTTGATTTCAGCTCTTTTTATTTTATTAGAAGTTGATGATTTAATAAAAAAATCAGGAAAAGATGAATTTATTGTTCCTGCATTATTGTTTTCTTTAGGCTTTTATCTAAAAGCACAACATGATTTATCAAACAAATATTTAAATGTAATCTTCTGCATATTATGTTTAGCTATTGGAATATATCTTTTCTTACAAAAAATGGTTAATTCAAACACTCACAAAAAAGTAAATTACAACAACGACTTAACAATAAAACAACTATTAGCATGTTTAAATATTTCTATTTATGCGAATGATATCGAAAAAAATTTAATTTATGCTTCTGATTATTTCGGAATAAAAAGAACAAAAATTTTATCAACTCTAATTTTTATAGTAGCACTCATATTAGCTGTACATTTTAATGCTACATTTTTATTATCTATAGTTGCATCTTGTTTAATTCTGTTTCCAAAAAACAAGACTTTTTCAAGCTATTTTGCATCTATAGCATATTTTTTTGCTTTATCAATTTCTATAATGGATGAAACAAATATTTTAATTAATTTTCATAATTATTCAAGTCAGTATCATCCTAATTTCATCCACCATTCTTATGCATATACTTTAACAATATTTCTACAATGCGTAATTATCTATACCATTTTAAGAACAAAAATGAGCCCGTTTGAAAAAAAGATAGCAATGTTTGTTTCTCTTGCTTTAATTAGCTTAGGATATTTTCAATTAGGCGGGTTGGCATTGACTTTAATATTTGGTTTTTTAGGCATTATTGTTAATAGTCCAAAAATTGTAAAAACATCCTGTGTTCTTATTACCATGTTTATTTTATATGGATTTATGAAATCAACAAAATCTTGGACGTATTTATGGATTTTATTCTGGTCAATTTCATTGGTATTAAAACTTTTTAATCTATATTTAAGACGTATTACTTTTAATTTTAAATTAAAAAATCCTCTAAAAATTGA
>JAKSVT010000034.1 GCA_024407875.1 Alphaproteobacteria bacterium | reverse complement strand
TTATTTTATAGATAATTAGAAGTGTTTATATTTTTTATTAATAGTTCAAGAAAAATGTTAAGAATAAAATATAACGTATTGAAATATAGTGCAATTATGTCTTTTGTAGCATCAATTTATTGTAATAATGCTGCAGCAAAGAATATTTCTTCTTTTGAAGAATGGGTTGAAGAATTTAGAAGAGATGCAGTTGTGGAAGGATTATCTCCACAGCTTTTAGATTCTATTTTATCGTTATATCATAGCAATCATACCAACAAAGTAATTAATAACGATAGAAACCAACCTGAAGCACAAAGAGATTTTAATAGTTATATTAACAATTCAATAAACACTTTGAGAATTAATAAAGCCAGAAAAGCAAAAGAAAAACATTTTAAACTTTTAAATGGCATTGAAAAAAAATTTGGCGTACATAGTGAAATTTTGATTGCTTTTTGGGCTTTGGAAACAGATTTCGGAAGATTAAAAGGTAATATTCCTCTAATTAATTCTTTAATTGATTTAGCTTACGACACAAGAAGACCCGATTTCTTCAAAGCTGAACTTATTCACGCTTTAAAAATGATACAATCAGGCATAGATAGAAAAAAAATGGTTGGCTCTTGGGCTGGGGCTTTTGGTAATTTCCAATTTATGCCATCAACATTTAGAAAATATGCCGTAGACTATGATAAAGATGGCGTCCCTGATTTATGGGATAGTTTTGCCGATGCTCTAGCATCTGCAGCAAATTATCTGCATTCTGTAGGTTGGAATATTAAAGAAGGGTGGGGGCAAGAAGTTATTTTGCCGAAATTCTTTGATAGCGAATATGTATTTACAAGCAAACCTCTTAGAGAATGGGAAGAATTAGGTTTTAAATTAACAAACAAGCTTAATTTTGAATCAAAAGAATCTCCTGCAAAACTTATTATTCCTGCTGGAATTCAAGGCCCAGCTTTTTTAGTTTATAAAAATTTTGACGTCATTATGGATTGGAATTATTCAATTTTGTACGCTTTATCTGTAGGTTTATTATCTGACCTTATAGAGCACAGGCCTGTTTTAAATAAAAAATATAACATTGATAATATTAAACTTTCTCACGATGATGCAAAATACATTCAAGAAATTTTAAAGAACAAACGCTATTATAAAGGGCAAGTGGACGGAATTTTAGGTATTGTTAGCAGGAAAGCGATTCGTCAGCTTCAAAGAGATTATAATGTATTTCCCGATGGTTTTGTTACACAAGAATTCTTAAAATATTTAAAATCTTCTGACGAAAATAAAGACAATCTAACAAAAGATGAAATTAAATACGTCCAAAAAATTTTAAAAGAAAAAAAATACTACAAAGGTAAAGTCGACGGAAAAATCGGCAAAAACACGAGAAAAGCGGTGGATTTATTTAAGGCTGAATACAATATCACAACAGATAGCGATAAGATATTTCTTATAAACCTTCAAATGCATAGATATAGATAAAAACTTATTTTTTTCTTAATAAGAATTAAGACTTTTTTTAATTCTTTTTGCTAAAATTATTTATAGAAAAAGTAAGTTTATAATGCTATTAATTTAGCGTTGATTTAAGGAATGCATTTTATGAAAAATTTAAACAAATTGTCTTTGTGTTTTGTCGGACTTACATTGTTAAGTGCGTGTTCTGATCAAGCATTTGATTTTTCTTCATCTGTATCAAATTCAACTTCATCAAAAGCTGCAGATAATGATGGATATTATAAAATAGGATCTCCTTATCAACAAAACGGTGTTTGGTATTATCCAAAAGAAGATTATTCTTATCGTGAAAAAGGCTTAGCTTCTTGGTATGGAAAAGAATTTCATAATGGAATTACAGCAAACGGTGAATATTATAATGCTCACGGCTTAACAGCAGCTCATAGAACATTGCCTTTACCAAGTATTGTAAGAGTTACTAATTTAAAGAATGGAAGATATTTGGAACTTCGCGTTAATGATAGAGGTCCGTATAAAAACGATAGAATTATAGATGTTTCTCAATATGCTGCTCAACTTTTAGGCTTTGAAGAACAAGGCACAACAGAAGTTTTGGTTGAAGTTATGCCAGATAAAAGCAAAGCTTTAAAAAATGAAATGTTAGCAAAGAATAACAAAAGTAGAACTTCACAGTTTACAGATACTCCGCAAGCTATTAATTCTCCTAAAGAATTAGATAATAATCAAAACAGTCAACCTCAAGAGCTTTCAACACCACAAAAATTGGTTTATGATCAAGAACCTTTGATGATAAATCAACCTCCAAAAGCTAATAAAGTTGACACGTTAGAAGAACCATTAATAGCAAAACCATCAGAAACTTTAGTTTCTAAAAAAAGCGATTATAATGATTGGGGCGAAGTAAAAGGTTCTACTGAAAACAATGACTTACCAAAAGCAATTAATGCTCCGAAAAAAGCAAACGTTAAAAAAGCTACTTCTAATAAACCTAATAAAGTAGCAAAGAAGAATTCTGTTCAGAAAAAAACAACACCTAAAACAGAAAGTACTGTAGTTTTACCTTCTGGATATTATATTCAAGTAGGTTCTTTTGGAAAAGAAGGCAATGCGGAACAATTAAGACGTAAGATATCTTCTTACGGTAAAGCTGTAATAGCTCCTGTAAAAGTTAATGGCAAACAATTCTATAGAGTAAGAATTGGACCAGAAAATGCTAAAAACGCATTAGAAGTTTTAGATAAATTAAATGCTGCAGGATATCCAGAAGCAAAACTTGTTGAAGAAAAAGGAAGTTCTGCTGGTAATAGATTAAACAAAGCATTTTAGGAAACAAATATGAAAAATTACAAAAAATCTCTAGCTGTTTTATTAGGTTTGATTGGAACAACTCATCAAGCAAATGCTTTAGAAACAAAAGCTAAATATGCTGTTTTAATGGATTATAATACAGGAACAGTTTTTTATGAAAAAGAAGCTGATGTATCTATGGCCCCAGCATCAATGAGTAAATTGATGACAGCTTATATTATTTTTGAAAAAATTAAAGAAGGTCAAATTTCTTTAGATGACAAATTTACTGTAAGTACAAATGCTTGGAAAAAGGGCGGTTTTAAAACAGGAAGTTCCACAATGGGACTTGAACCAAAACAAAAAGTTAAAGTTCGTGATTTATTAAGAGGTATTATTGTACAATCTGGTAACGATGCTTGTATTGTAGCTGCCGAAAACATAGCAGGTTCAGAAGAAGAATTTGCGGAAATTGCAAATCAAAAGGCACAAGAATTAGGATTAACACATTCTCATTTTGCTAACGCTACAGGTTGGCCAAACCCTGGTCAAATGATGTCAGCAAAAGACTTAGCAAAATTAGCATATGCAATAATTAAAAATTACGGAGAATATTATTCTATATATTCGGAAGCCGAATTTACATATAATGGTATCAGACAAGAAAATAGAAATCCTTTGTTATTAACAATGCCTGGGATTGCTGATGGTATGAAAACTGGGCATACAAAAGCTTCAGGTTATGGCTTAGTAGGATCTGCTAAAAAGAATGGCCGTAGAATTATTATGGTTGTAAACGGACTTCAAACAATTAGAGAAAGAAGTGACGAATCAAGGAAATTAATTTTAGCAGGCTTTAGAGATTATGATAATTATCAAGTTGTAAAAGCTGGGAAACAAATAGCAGCAGCATCCGTATGGATGGGAAATAGGAATTTAGTTTCTTTGATTACAAAAAAAGACATTCTCTTAACTTTAGAAAAAGGGGAACAAAAGAAAATTTCTGTTGAATTAAAATATAAATCCCCAATTAAAGCTCCTATTGTAGCAGGACAAGAAGTTGGCACATTAATTGTATATAATGATGGAAAAGAAGTAACTCAAACAAAACTATATGCCGGAGAAAGCATTAAAAATTTAGGATTTTTTGGAAGAGTTAAAGCTTGGATAAAATACGTTGTAATGAGTATTTTTAAAAAATAAAGAGGTTCCAAATGAATAGAGACATTTTTATAACATTTGAAGGCGGCGAAGGTTCTGGAAAAACAACTCAAGTTAAGAAGTTGGCCGAATTTTTGGAAAAAAAATATAAAATGTCTTGTGTTTTAACAAGAGAACCTGGAGGCAGTGAAGGAGCTGAAAAGATTCGTGATATTGCTCTTAAGGGAAATGTAAATTGTTGGGATGCAACTACCGAAGCTTTGTTAATGTTCGCTGCAAGAAGAGATCATTTCGTTAAAGTAATAAAGCCCGCATTAGCTGAAGGTAAGTGTGTTATTTGTGATAGATTTGCAGATTCTTCATATGCATATCAAGGATATGGATACAAAGAAAAGGGCGTTCCTCTAAAAGATCTAGATAATCTTTATAAAATGGTATTAGGGGATTTTAAACCAAGTATAACTTTCGTTCTAGATTTGCCAGTTGAGGTAGGTTTGGATAGAGCTAAGAAAAGAGACGTCGTTTCTAATAGATATGAACAAATGAAATTGGATTTTCATAACAATTTGAGAAACGCATTCCTTAAAATTGCAAAAGAAAACCCTGAAAGAGTTTTCGTAATTGATGCAACTCAAGACATAGATCAAATTCATAATGAAATTTGTGATATTGTTTCAAAGAGAATAGATTCATGGTCTTAAAAGTTGAAGATTATTTAAAAGATCCCATAAATCAAGATATAATGATAGGTTTTTCTGATTTAGAAAAAGACTTTGTTTCTAAAATTAATGAAAACAAAATTGATGGATCTTGGTTATTTACAGGACCTAAAGGAGTAGGGAAGTCTACTTTTGCAATTAGACTTGCAAAGCATTTGTATTCAGAACATAGTTCAGGCTTATTTGGTGATGCTCCTTCAACCATTGAAATTTCTAATAATGATGAAATTTCAAAATCTTTAATGTTTGATAGTAATACAAATATAAAAATTATAGGAAAAGCTTTAAAACCTGAAGAAGAAAAAGCTAGAAATATTTATTTTGAAGAAAACGGAAATCTCGATTTTACTATAGAAAAAAACAGAAAACGCTACAATGAAATAAGAATAGACGACATTAGAAAAGGTGAGAACTTTCTAAGAATACATGGTAAAGATAATAAGAAAAAAGTTCTTATCATTGATGATGCTGAATGTATGAATCCTCAAGCAGCTAATGCTTTACTAAAAATATTAGAAGAACCTCCTGCAAATTCAATTATTATTTTAATTTCTCACCAAATAGGAAAGCTTTTACCTACAATAAAATCAAGATGTAAAAAAGTTTTGTTCCATACATTGTCTTTAGAAAATTTTACGAAATTCTTTGAAAAAGAAGAGTTAGACACTAATGGATATGATATTTCTGAATTATATAATTTTTCGAAAGGAAGTTTAGGAACGGCTTTAGATATTATAAAACTTAATGGAATTGAATTGTATAATGACATTTTATCTATAGTAAGTAATTATCCTAAAATTGATTTTGTAAAATTAAATAGTTTAATAGATAAAGTATATAAGAATAATGAACAATTTGAATTATTTCAAAAGCTTATTATGCAATTTTTATCAAATTTAACTCTTTTATTTTATAAAAAAGACTGTCAAGTAACTGATTTAGAAATAGCTATAGCTCAAAAAATATTGTCAAAGAAAAATATACTTACTCTTATGGATGAAATCCAAAATATAAATGATTTATTTTCTGATATTGATTTAGATAGAAAACAAACTATTATAAGTGCTTTTTCTGTGTTGGTATGAGATTATGATTGATTTAATTGATTCTCATTGTCATTTAACTTATTTTTCTGATCAAGAACAAGACGAAATAGTCAAGAGAGCTAAGAATATTGGTGTTTCTAAAGTAGTATCTATTGGCACAAAATTAAGTGAAACTGATAAACTAATATCTCTAGCAAAAAAATATCCAGATTATATATATATAACAGTAGCTACACATCCAGAATATGCTAATGAATTTCAAAATACATATCAGGATGTAATAAATGAAGTAAATAAAAGCGATAAAATTATTGCTATTGGAGAGCCTGGATTAGATTATTATTATTCTCCTGATAACAAAAAGGAGCAACTAAATCTTTTTGAAGAACACTTGAAAGCTGCAGAAATACTTGATATACCCGTATGCATTCATACAAGAAACGCAGAAGATGATACAATAGAGCTATTGAAGAAATATCCTAAAGTAAAATTCTTATTGCATTGTTTTTCTTCTGAAAAAAGATTATTAGATTATGCGTTAGAACGAGATATGTATATTTCTGCATCAGGAATTATTACCTTTAAGAAGTCAATTGAATTATGTGAATTATTTAAATATGTACCTATAAATAGATTACTTGTTGAAACAGATACTCCATATTTGGCTCCTGTTCCTTATAGAGGAAAAACTAATGAACCATCTTATGTAGTAAAGACTGCAGAAAAACTTGCACAAATCAAAGAAGTAACATTAGAAGAATTATGTAAAGAAACAACAAATAACTTTTATAGATTTTTTAAAAGAGCAAAAAGATGAAAATTAAAATTTTAGGTTGTGGTGCGGCTCCAGGAGTTCCTTCCTTAAGTAAAGGATGGGGAAGTTGTGATCCAAATAATACAAAAAATAGACGATATAGAACATCTGCCTTAATTAGTATTGATAATAAAAATATATTAATAGATACAGGTCCTGATTTAAGATCTCAATTACTTGAAGCAAACACTAATGTAATTGATGCTGTTTTATATACACATGAACATGCAGATCATACACATGGTGTTGATGATTTAAGAGAAATAAATAGAGTAACAAGGAAATGCTTACCAATCTACGCTAATAAGAAAACTTTAGATTTGTTAAAAGATAGATTTAGTTATGTATTTAATGCGGTAGATAAAAATTCTGGAATATTTTTCCATCCTTGGTTAGAACCAAATTTAATAACACCAGGAGAACCTTTTTATTTTGAAAATATAAAAATAACACCATTTGCACAAGATCACGAATGGACAACAACAATTGGATATAGAATAGGGAATTTTGCTTATTCAACAGATGTAGTAAAATTTTATGATTCTTCAATGAAAATGCTAGAAGGAATAGATACATGGATTTTAGGTTGTTTATCAGCAAAAGAACATCCTAGCCACGCTTCAATTAATAATGTAATTGCTTGGAAAAATATAGTTAAAGCAAAAAGAGTTATTTTGACACATATGGGAACAAGTATGGATTACGATACATTGATGAAAGAACTTCCTGAAGGAATTGAACCTGCTTATGATGGAATGGAAATAGAAGTTAAATAACTTATTAGGTCATAGTAACTTTTTTAGTAGCGATTATTAATAGATATTATAATATATTTTTAAATAAATATATTTATTTAAATTACAATAGGTTAGCAATAATAACGCTGATTGTTTGACACACAATTGTCGCATAATGTATATTATGTTGTTATAATTCAATATCCAAAATAATCCAATTAAATCAAACAGTTAAACCAAAAAGCTCCTTTATTCAAGGAGCTTTCAGCTAATCATAATATAAAGATACAAATTATTTTAATTTCATTGATATAATCTTATCAGGATCTTTTACTTCACCATTACCACCAGTACCTTTTTTGATCTTATCAACAAATTCCATTCCTTTAACAACTTGTCCCCAAATTGTATATTGACCATCTAACCAAGGACAATCATCGTAGCAAATAAAGAATTGGCTATCTGCACTGTGAATATCCATAGCTCTTGCCATTGAACAAGTTCCCTTAACATGGTGTTCTTTTGAAAATTCTGCTCTCAACAATTTTCCACTGCCACCACAGCCTGTACCATCAGGATCTCCTGTTTGAGCCATAAATCCATCAATAACTCTATGGAATGTTAAACCGTCATAAAAGCCTTCTTTAACTAACTCTTTAATTCTTTTAACATGATTTGGAGCTAAATCAGGTCTTAATTCGATTTCAACTGTACCATCTTTTAATTCTAACAATAAGATTTCTTTATCACTCATTTGATTTCTCCAACTTCTTTAAATCTAGTAATTAATTTATCTGCAACATTTTTAGTTACAAATGTTGAAATATCTCCACCAAGCTTACAAATTTCTTTTACGAATTCTGAAGCTACGAATTGATGCTTTTCTGAAGCCATTAAAAATACTGTTTCAATATTTTCATCTAAACGTCTGTTTGTAACACACATTTTGAATTCGTATTCAAAATCAGAAACAGCTCTTAAACCTCTAAAAATCATTTGAGCATTATTTTCTTTAGCAAAATTAACTAATAATGTATCAACTAAAGGTTTTACAATTATAGTATGTTTATCTTGGAACTTCTTTATTTCTTGCTTAACCATCTCAATTCGTTCTTCAACAGTAAAGAGAGAATGTTTATGAGTATTTAAAGCAACACCAATAATTAATTCATCTACTAAATTTGCTGCACGTTCAACTAAATTCAAATGACCAAGTGTAATTGGATCAAATGTTCCAGGATAAACCCCTATTCTTTTTGACATTTCTTTATGGCCTATTCTTGTGTTTCTGTTGAAACTTCTGTATTTTCAGAGATTTCTGTTTCCTCTGAATTTTCTTCATCAGAAGCATCATCATAATCTTCGATACAAGCAACAGATACAACATGTTCAGCTTCATTTAATCTAAACATAATTACACCCATTGTGTTTCTTCCTGCTATTCTTACATCTTTAATAGGCATTCTGATTAATTTACCAGCATCAGTTACCATCATTACATGAGCATTTTCAGTTACTGGGAATGTAGCTACAACATTATCTTGACGTTTTGTATTGTCAATATTTGTAACGCCTTGACCACCTCTTCCTGTAATTCTATATTCATAAGCAGAAGTACGTTTACCATAACCTCTGTCTGTTATTGTAAGAATAAATTCTTCATTTTGTTGCATTGCTTGGAATTCTTCATCCGTTAATACAACATTTGCATTTTCTGAAACTTCTGTATCTATATCATTTGCACTGTCTTCGACAGAGTTATCTCTACGTAAAGCTTTAGACATCTTTAAGTAAGCAATTTTCTTATCGTTGTCAGAACTTGCGTGTTTAACAACAGACATTGAAATAACTTCATCGTTCTCAGCTAAACGAATACCTCTAACACCATCAGAGTTTCTTCCTGAGAATACACGAATTTCAGTTACAGGGAATCTAATACATTTACCTAACTTAGAAGCCAAAAGAATATCATCATCTTCCGTACAAATCTTAACATCAATCAAGCTATCGCCTTCATCCAACTTCATAGCGATCTTGCCATTTGATTTAACATCAATGAAATCTTTAAGTTTGTTTCTTCTAGCACCGCCAGATTTTGTAGCAAACATTACACAGAGTTTTTCGATTTCATCTTCTGTTTCTGGTAATTGCATGATTGTTGTAATTTTTTCATCTTGCTTTAATGGCAACAAGTTGATTAAAGCTCTACCGGCAGATTGTGGGCTTCCTACAGGCAAACGATATACTTTCATTTTATATACCAAGCCTAATGATGAGAAGAACAAAATTGGAGTATGAGTTGAAGCCACAAACAAGTTTGTTACATAATCTTCTTCATGAGTTCCCATACCTGAACGGCCCTTGCCTCCACGGCGTTGTGCTTTGTACGTTGATAAAGGAACACGCTTAATATAGCCTGTATTTGTAACAGTTACAACCATATCCTCACGTTGAATTAAATCTTCGATATCTTGTTCGAATTCAACATCTTCAATTACTGTTTTACGTGGAATTGCGAATTGTTCTTTAACTTTCAACATTTCTTCACGCATAATAGCATAGATTTTTTCTCTTGAAGCCAAAATAGACAACAATTCTTTGATTTGACCACCTAAATCTATTAATTCACTGTGAATCTTATCTCTTTCCATACCTGTTAAACGATATAATTGAAGAGCTAATATTGATTCTGCTTGAACTTCTGATAATTTGTAATGTCCATCAACAACTTCATGTTCAGGATCGTCAATCAAAGCTATTAAAGGCTCAACATCTCCAGCAATCCAGTTTTCATTCATTAAACGTTCTTTTGCTTCAAGTTTATCTTTAGAAGATCTAATCATTGAAACAACGTTATCGACATTTTCTTTTGCAATAGCTAAACCTGCTAAAACATGAGCTTTGTCACGAGCTTTATTTAATTCAAATACAGTTCTTCTACGAATTACTTCATCTCTAAACTCAATAAATGCCTTTAACATATCTTTTAAATTCATTAATTGAGGACGACCAGCATTCAAAGCAATCATATTTGCAGGGAAACTAGTTTGTAAAGAAGTGTTTTTAAATAATTGATTTAAAACAACTTCTGGATTGTAATCTTTCTTAATTTCAATAACAATACGAATTCCTTGTCTATCAGTTAAATCATTAGCTTCAGCAATTCCTTCTATCTCTTTATCTCTAATTAAGTCTCTAATTCGTTCAATAATTTGAGTACGTTTATTTACTTGATATGGAATTTCAGTAACAATAATAGCCCAACGATCTTTACGAATTTCTTCAATCTTTGTTTTTGCTCTCATAATAATAGAGCCACGACCAGTTAATTCTGTAGCAGCACTACCACCACGACCTAAGATAATTCCTCCTGTAGGGAAATCTGGACCTGGAACTATTTGTAATAATTCTTCAGGTGTAATATCAGGATTATCAATACATGCAATTGTCGCATCTACAACTTCACCTAAGTTATGAGGAGGAATGTTTGTTGCCATACCAACAGCAATACCACCAGAACCATTTACCAAAATATTTGGAAATCTTGCTGGTAATACAGAAGGTTCTAGTTCACGTTCATCATAGTTTGGAACCATATTTACTGTATTTTTATCAATATCGTCCAACAAAACATGAGCAGCTAAAGCTAATCTAGCTTCTGTATAACGCATAGCTGCAGCAGCATCACCATCAACAGAACCAAAGTTTCCTTGCGGATAAATCAAAGGAAGTTCCATTGAGAAATCTTGAGCCATACGTACCATAGCTTCATAAATAGATGAGTCACCATGTGGGTGATATGCACCCATAACAGCGCCAACGATACGAGCTGATTTTACAGTAGGTTTATTGTAATCATAATTATTCTCGTACATACCATAAAGAATACGGCGGTGTACAGGTTTCAAACCATCTCTAACATCAGGCAATGCACGAGCTACAATAACACTCATAGCATAAGCCAAATAAGAATCTTTCATCTCTTTTTCGATTCCAACAACTGAAACCGAACTATCCTTTACTGAATTGTCCACAGTCTTTTCCTATCTAAAAAAATTATGATTATAAATAAAATAAATTCAACTAATTACTAAAATGGAATCTCATCTCCACCATCAACAAAAGATGGTGCACTATCAGATGCTACAGCGCCACTTTCCCAATCACTTTCTGCGCCACCAAAACCATCAGCTACTCCACCGAAAGCTCCTGTTGCGCCATTTGAACCGTTTTTATTATCCAACAAAACAATTTCACCTTTGAAACCTGTTAAAACGATTTCTGTTGTATAACGTTCAGCCCCTGTCTTATCTTGCCATTTACGAGATCTTAAAGCACCTTCAATGTATAATTTTGATCCTTTACGTACGTAATTTTCAACAACTGTTACTAAATTTTTGTTAAAAACAACAACATTGTGCCATTCTGTTCTTTCTTGACGATTTCCTGTTTTATCTTTCCAAGTTTCAGAAGTTGCTACAGAAAAACTAGCTACCTTATCTCCAGCAGCAGTTGTACGAATTTCTGGATCTTTTCCTAAATTTCCAACCAAAATAACTTTATTAATACTTCCAGCCATAATTTACCTCATTAATTAGTATAAAAATTTTATATATTTTTATACTATTTTTC
>JAKSVT010000033.1 GCA_024407875.1 Alphaproteobacteria bacterium | reverse complement strand
ACCTAACGCCTATCGCGATTAACTACCGCCTGTACATCTCTTCTTTATTCATTCTTCACTTGTCTTATATCTCCCTGACGCTTTCGCGACAGCAAGAGTCTTTATATAACGCTATCAATTTTTAGTCAATAGTTTTTTTATTTAATTTTGATTTTTTTTATTATTTCTGAAGGACCAAATCCATCATCTCTTAGCTGTTTTATTGTAACTGACAGATTTCTCTTGGAAAACTTATTTCCATTTTCATCCAATATTAATTCATGATGACAATATTTTGGAACTGTAAAACCAAACAATTCTTGTAACAATCTATGTATATTGGTTACATCAAACAAATCATCGCCTCTTGTTACCAAATTTACTCCTTGTCTAAAGTCATCAATTACTGAGCATAAATGATAGCTTTGAAGTACATCCTTTCTCGCTATAATTATATCACCAAATAGATTCGGATTCGCTTTTATTTTACCTTTGTATAAATCTTCAAAATATAAATCTCTGTTTATAATATTTAGAGCCTTTTCTATATTCAATCTCCAAGAATACTGAGCATAACTATTCAAATCTATCTTTTTATTCTTACAAATTCCTGGATAAACAACAGTTTCTCCCTTATGAGGAGCATGACCGATTCTTTCTATTTCATTTAAAATTTCTTTTCTTGTACAAACACAAGGATAAACCAATTTTAAATTTTGAAGCTTATCAAAATATTCCTTATATATACCATAATGTTCAGACTGGATTAATGGATCATTATCCCATTTAATGCCTAGCCACTCAAGATCTTGATATATTCCATCAATATATTCATCTTTACATCTAGTAGAATCTATATTTTCAATTCTTAGTAAAAATTTGCCTCCACTTTCTTTTGCTTTATCATAAGCAAACTTTGCTGCATACACATGACCTAAATGCAGTCTTCCTGTTGGTGAAGGAGCAAATCTCGTAATATACATTTTCTATTTAGTGAATAAATTTTATTAAAGCAAATCCGCCAACTAATAACAAAAAGAATAAAATAGATAATTTTCCTAAATGCTTATCTATAAATCCTTGTATAGGGGCCCCAAATTTCCACAATAAAAATGCTAAAACAAAGAATCTTCCACCTCTCGATAATATAGAAGCTACAGAAAATACTCCAATAGCTAATCCTAAACTACCACTTAGGATTGTAATAACTTTATATGGGAAAGGTGTAAAACCTGCTGCCGCAACAATCCATGCACCATATTGATAATAATAATTTTTAAAAACTTGAAGCTTATCCATGTAGCCATAATAATTTAAGATAGGTTCTGCAACTGTATCATATAGGAACATACCTATAGCATAACCAGCAAATCCTCCAACTACACTAGCAACTGTGCAAACTGTTGCATACAAAAAAGATTTTTTTGGTTTTGCGACCATCATTGGTATTAACAATGCATCAGGAGGAATAGGAAAACATGAACTTTCCAAAAATGAAATAAAAGCAAGAATCCATACAGCATGGGGATGCTGAGCATATTGAATAATTTTATTATACATTTTATGCATCAAATCTTGGATTTTTATCAAAAGTTTCATGTCTTATTATCCTATTTTTTAAGTTTAATTTTTTTAGTAAAGACAATACATTTTTTTAATGATAAAATAAACAACAACTTACATTATATTAAAAATTATAGGAATATTATGAAACTATCTACATACTTGTTGCTTTCATCAATAATATTTGCAAAATCTGCAAACTGCGAACAACTAAATTGGAAACAATTAACAGCTCCAACAAAAAGCATTGAAGAAGAACCTGTAGTTCAAAAAAACAATACAAATGTATACTTAGATCCCCTTGCATATGCAAAACAAGAGAACAAAAAAGAACGTGTAGTAAAAGCTATTAACACTGAAACAATAATATCTTCTTTCTTAGAATATTTAGAAAGTTCTTACCCTGGTGGCTCAGCACAAATGATGGCAGACCATGACAAAATAGAAAATGATATGTATGAATTGATAATAAGTTTACCGAAAGAAACTTATCAATATATAGGTCCTTTTATTAATGATGTTCCTTATATGTCAGAAAGAATTTTAAACATCCCAGGAATTAAAGAAACTAAAGGGAAATTTCCAACTAGAATTGCACCTCAAATGAAAGAGTATGCAAAAGTTCATGGTAAATATATGTCTAAGTACTTATATATTTGTTTAATGCCTGAAGCATGGCAGCAAATGAAATATGAAGAAGAAGAACCTGAACCAGAATACACAAGAATTGTCACATTAGATGGAAATGTTACAGCAAATGACTTTTTTAAAATTGAAAACATTTCACTATTTAACAAATTTAAGCCAAAAACATATAAAGAATTTTTAAATAGCAAAGCAACAAATCCAAAAGAAAAAAGAACTGCTAATAAAAAAATCAACGATAAAACGTCATTAAATTCAAAGGATATAGAGGCTTCAATTAAAACGCTAAAAGATGTTAAAGAATTTATTGGAGATAACAAATTTGATAAAATTCATTCACATTTAAGGAATTTTCCATTAACTCGTGAAGAATTAATGGATGAAATGGATAAGCCTCTTCAGAGTTTTATTAGAAAAATGGAAAAACTTCCTGAATATGAAAAACTAAAACAAATAATTGAAAGTAATGGTTTTACTATAGATACATGGGTAAAAACTACGGAAAAAATAATAAAAGCCTACAGAGTTGCAACAATTACACCTTCTCTTTCATTAAATGTAGCAAATTGGAGAAAATACAAAGAAATGCCTCCAACATTAAAACTACTTCCTGAAAAAGATCAAAAGATCGCATGGAATAGTTTAAAACTATTTGTAAATTTATACTCTTCTACAAAAGAAAATGTTGCTGCAATTCAAAATTATAAGGAACAAATAAAGAAAGAATTATATTCTAAAGACACATTTGTTTTAGAAACTCCAATATATGGGATTTATTAAGCTAAAAATTAGGCGGGGATTTAATCCCCGCCTTAATTTTATTTTTTTATATAGATTATAAAGCTTTTAAACGATTTTCAGCTTCAATCATTTTTGCCAATGAAGCTTGATATTCAACAACTTTACGTTTTTGATCTTCAATAACTTTTGCTGGAGCTTTAGAAATGAAAGCTTCATTACTTAATCTAGAGTTTAATCCTTCAATTTCTTTTTCTAATTTAGCACGATCTTTACCAAGTCTATCTAATTCTTTATCGACATCGATAACACCAGCCAATGGCAATAATACTACACTCTTTCCAAATACTAATTGAGCTGCACCTTTTGCATCATTAGAATCTTTAGACAATTCAGCTTTTTCAAGTCTTGCTAAAGATTTTACAAATTGATTGTATTTATTAAAGCGTTCACAATCTAAAGCATCATTGCTATGTAAAAGCATTGGAATTTTAGAAGATGGAACAATATTCAATTCTGTTCTTAAAGATCTAATACTTGAAATCAATGATACGCACCAATCAATTTCAGCTTCATCATCTTCATTAATTAAACTGTCTAAATTTGGCCATTTTGTTAACATTAGCATTTCATCACGGTCAAATCTATTCCACAATTTTTCTGTAACAAATGGCATAATTGGGTGCAACATAATTAAAATCTGGTCTAATACCCAGGCAGCTGTTGCTCTTGTTTCAGCCTTCTTTGCTTCATCTTCACCAAACAACAAAGATTTAGCAAATTCTAAGTACCAATCGCAATATGTACCCCAAGCAAATTGATATCCTGCTTCAGCTGCTTCATTGAATTTATATTCATCAAAAGCCACTGTTGTTTTCTTCATAGCATTAGCTGCTTTTGAAATAATCCACTTATTCAATGGTTCTTTTACGCTCTTTGGATCAAAATCTTTCAATGAAACACACTCATTCATTTCACCAAAACGAGCAGCATTCCAAATTTTAGTTACAAAGTTTCTATAGCCTTCAACTCTAGATTCACTCATGCAAACATCTCTACCTTGAGCTGCCATAGCTGACAATGTAAATCTTAAAGCATCGACACCATATTTATCTGCTAAAATCAAAGGATCAACAACATTGCCTTTTGATTTAGACATTTTTCTTCCTTGTTCATCTCTAACAAGAGCATGAATATAAACAGTTTTAAATGGGACTTCATGCATGAAATGTAATCCAAGCATTACCATTCTTGCTACCCAGAAGAAAATAATATCGAAAGCTGTTACTAAAACATTTGTTGGATAATAACGAGCTAATTCTTTTGTATTATCAGGCCAACCTAATGTTGAGAAAGGCCAAATACCTGAAGAGAACCATGTATCAAAAACATCTGGATCTTGAACTAAATCAACATGTTTTCCATAATATTTATCAGCTTCTTTTTGTGCTAATTCAACATTTTCTTCAACAAAGAAGTGTCCATCAGGTCCATACCATACAGGAATTTGATGTCCCCACCATAATTGTCTTGAAACACACCATGGTTGAATATTTCTCATCCATTCAAAGTATGTTTTTTCCCATGACTTTGGAACGAATTCCATTTTGCCTTCTTCAACAACTTTAATTGCTTCAACAGCTAATTTTGGTGCATCAACAAACCATTGATCTGTCAACCAAGGTTCAATTACAACACCTGATCTATCTCCATAAGGAATTGTCATTGGATTAGGTTCTTCTTTTACGAATAATCCTAATGCCTTAACATCTTCCAAAACTTTCTTACGAGCATCTTGAGTTGACATACCTTGATATTCTTTTGGAGTATTTTCATTTAAATGAGCTTGAGAATCCAAAATATTAATCATTGGTAAGTTGTGGCGTTTTCCAACTTCATAGTCGTTAAAATCATGAGCTGGAGTAATTTTAACAGCTCCTGTACCTTTTGTTGGATCAGCATGTTCATCAGCTACTACAGGAATTGCACGATTACAAATTGGAATAATAACGTTCTTTCCTATAATATCCTTGTATCTCTCATCTTGATCAGAAACAGCAACAGCTGTATCACCAAACAATGTTTCAGGACGTGTTGTAGCAATTGTGATATATCTATCTTTTTCGCCTTCAACAGCATATTTAAAATACCACATTGTTCCAACAGTTTCACGTTGTTCAACTTCCAAATCCGAAACAGCTGTTTGTAAATATGGATCCCAGTTTACCAAACGTTTTGCTCTGTATACTAAGCCTTCTTTATAAAGAGTTACGAATTCTTGTCTAACAGCTTTACATAAACCTTCGTCCATTGTGAAACGTTCACGAGGCCAATCTAATGATGCTCCTAATCTGCGCAATTGTTTTGTAATTTGGCCACCAGATTGAGCTTTCCATTCCCAAACTTTTTCTAAGAATTTTTCTCTACCAAGATCGTGTCTTGTAATACCTTCCTTAGCTAACAATCTTTCAACAACCATTTGTGTTGCAATACCAGCATGATCTGTGCCAGGTTGCCACAATACATCTTGTCCTTTCATTCTATGATAACGAATCAAAGAATCTTGGATTGTAAATGTTAAAGCGTGTCCAATATGTAAATTACCTGTTACATTTGGAGGAGGAATCATAATGCAATATGGTTCTTTATCACAATCAGGATGGCATGCAAATGCACCTGATTTTTCCCAATTTTCATAAATACTTCCTTCTACATCTGCAGGGATGTATGTTTTTTCAATCATTATAATAACTCCTAAAATTTGAAAAAATTATTTGATATCTAATCTATCAATAATATTTGCAACTTCTTTCTTTACAACTTTTTCTACTATTTGAGGCAAATTAGCATTCAACCATTCTTTTAACAAAGGTTTTAAAGATTCTTTTACAATAGCTTCAATAGTAATTTGGCCATCGCCTAATGATAAACTTTTATCATCAGCTGAGAAACCTTTTAATACAGAGAATGAATTTTTTGCAGACTCTATAGCGGAGGATGATAACAAAGAATCTACATTTTCATTTTCTGACTTAACTTCAGCATTTCTTCTATTTTCTTCAATAATATCGTCCAATGTTTCTTCTTTCATTGGAGTTGAAGGAATAACAGGTTCTGGTTTAAAATCATCTTCCTCTTCTTCCTCTTCGACTTCAGGCTTTTTGCCTTCAGATACAACCATAGAAGGAGTTAAATCGACAACATTTTTACTCTTCTCTTCTTTTTTAGACTGAGCAGAATCATCATCGTCTTGCAACAATGAACTTACAATATCTATAACATTTTTGACGCTTTCTGAAGCTTCAGCTTTTTCTTGAACAGCATCATTTTTTACATTTTCTTTTTCTGCCATATCATCCTCATAAATTTATTTCACGAATATACAAAAACCTTTTTAATTTCGCAATAATTAATCATTCTTATTTACGATATCTTCAACTTTATTTTCACTATTTAAACTCTCACTACCAACAGCTTCTTCTTTCTTTTCATTTTCTTCATTTTGATTATTAATTTCTTCAACACTACTTACTTCTTCTTTAGGTTCAGCTTTAGTTTCAGAAATTGGTTTTTCTTCAACATTATTTACTTTTTTATATTTACCAATATCCAATTCTAAATCTTTAAAATTCATTTTACCCATTGAAGCCAATAAGGAATAAGAAGAAATCCATAAGTTCTTCTTTGCGTTAATTAATGAAACTTTTGATTCTAATAATTCCTGTTCAGCATTTAAAACATCTAATACTGTTCTTGTTCCAGCTTGTTCTTCACTTCTTACGCCAGACAAAGCAACTTCATTTGCTCTAATCTGTTCTTCCAAAGCTTTTTGCTCTTCTTTTGTAGAATAATATTTCTTCCAAGCTTCAATAACTTTATTAACAACAATATTTTGTACAGATATAATATTGATTCTTGCTTGTTCTTTTGATTTAACTGCTTCTCTAACTTTTGAAGAAACTTCACTTGTTTTATAAAAAGGAACTTCTAAAACAACACCAACGCTTCTATCAATAACTCTACCACCATAAACATCAGCTTTTAAGTTTTGATATTTCGCTTGAGCATATAGAGATGGAGAATATTCTGCTTTAGCTACAGATACATTCTTCTTGGACCAATCTTCTAAGGACTTTGCTTGTAAAATTTCTGGATTATTCTTTTTTGCAATATCAATTGCATCGTCTAATGTTTCAGGCAATTTAACACTTAAAACATCCGGTTCAAACAATTCCTCTATAATAGGTTTTGCACAAACTATTTTTTCATAATTAGCTATAGCAATATCTAAATTCGCTTGAGCATCAATCCTATTAGAAACTGCTTTTGCATATCTAGCTGCCGCTTGTTCTTTATCTGTTTTAGTTAATTCACCAACACGATAACGATCTTGAGATTTCTCTAAATCTTTTTTCAAAACCTTTTCGTTATGAATATTCATATTTAAAATATGGCCAGCTGCATATACTTCAGAATAAGCTTTTACAGCCTCTAATAATTTATCTTGAACTAATGAATTAAAACCATACTTTACAGAATCGGCATAACGTTCTGCAGCACTTACAGAATTTACAGTAGAAAAGCCAGAAAAAATAGGTTGTGTAGCAACAACGCCATATTCAAAAGGCCTATGCTTATCATCTTTTCTAGTTTCATTTTCACGAACTACATTATGATAATCATCATAACCATAAGAGGCTTTTCCTAATACATTCAATTCATAGCCGGCACGTTTTTGATTAACTTTTTCTCTAGCTATTAAAACTTGATTCCATTGACTTTTGATTTCAGGATTTTCAACATAAGTATAAGCTAAAGCCTCAGTAACTGTCTCTGCCTTTGCCTCACCGATATAAGGAACAAAAGCTGGGATAGACAACAAAAAGAAACTACCGAGCACTTTTCTATTCATAATTCAAAACTCCAGAAAACAAGAATCTCCTAAAAAAACAATCCTAATTATTAATGAGTCTATACAAAAACAATAAACATAAAGTTAAAATATTAAGTATTTAATCTTAATTCTTTTACTTTTGTGAATTTAAAACCTGTTTCTTGTTTAATTCCTTTTAGAACAAACAAACGTTCTGTTCTAGGAACATATAGCATAGCAACTAAAACACCATTATTATCAAGCATTTGCTTTAATTCAGGATCAATTTTTTTAACAATTCCATCAACAAATACAACGTTAAATTTACACTGTTGCTTAATTTTAGATTTCTTATTTATTCCAAACATAGCAACATTATCGACTTCATTATCTATTAAAATTTGATCACACCTTTGAGGAACTGTATTTTTCTTACACAAACAAACTACAGACATTGCATATTTTGCAATTAATGATGGCATATAAGCATTATCAACATTTGAACATAAAACGAAATCTGATTTATTAAGATTTATCTGAGACAAAATTAATGAACATAAATAAGGAGAAAACATAGCCATATCCCCTTGATAAATTAAATGTTCATCACTATATGCTTTAGCTTTCAATTTTTCTGGCAAAAAATCATCGCGATTTACTGATGACATAGCATTTAATATCCAATCAGCATCTATTCCATTTGGAATTAATTGATTGTAAATCATATTTTCTTTTGCTTTTTTGAACAAATCTTCAGAATCAAGCATTATTAAACCTGCAAAATTAAATCATAACAGCGGATTTTTAACATTTTTTAAAAAGCAAAACAATATAAATTACATATATCATTTTACTTATTTATCATTAGAACTGTATGTAATTAGTCTTAAAAGTTATATGTTGCTTTTACCATACCTGTGTGAGATTGGAATTTTTCACGAGCATTTAATTCATAATTTACTGAGAAATCCCAATTTTTATAAGATGTAGATACTCCCGCATGAGCTTCTAAACTTGTTCGTTTTAAACGCTTTCCTTCTACACTGTAAGATGAAGAGCCCACATTAACAACAGCTGAAGATTTTATATTATTAATATCATAAGAAACACCAACGCCTGCACTTGGTGTCCATTTAAAACAATTTGTTTTAAGTTTTTGAGACCAATCAACGCCAGCAACAGCACGAACAACATTTGTATCTTTTGTTTTAACTTTTTGATTTGCTTCATCTGTATATGTTTTTTTATCAACAAAAGCATATCTTAAGCCAAACAATGGGGCTAAACCATTATTGAATTTATAACCAACATCACTATTTATCAAAATTGAATTTACATCATACTTTGATTTATTTCCCAAATAAGAAACTTTTTCTTTATATTTAGCAAAACTATATCCAGCATTACCTTTTACAAACAAATGTTCATCTATATCGTAATTTGCGTAAGCAAAGAATGTATGAGAATCAACATCTGTATCACGATTTCCTGATTTAATATCAGTTACATCATAAGCATAACCAACGCCTAATACGAAATTATCTGTAATTTCAGTATCAGCACCTACAGCAAAGCCTTTTGTATCACTTTTAAACCCTGGATTATCATTTGATGACGATTGCTTTGAATGGTTATATAATAATTGTCCCCAAACTTTATTATTTCCATTATCACCACCGTTTTTACCTTTTAAGTTTTTCCCTGAAGATCCTCTAGAAAACAATCTTTGGTTTACAGCGTTATTTACCATTGTCGATATATTAACAGTATTTTGTATTGAAGCTTGAACATTCTCTGGCTTTATATCTGTTATAGCATCAGAATCACTAGAAACTAACTTTTTGTAAATTTCTTTGCTAAAAGCTCCTTCTTTATTAGCTTTATCTATAGTTTTAGCAGCTTCTAAATTATCTGATGAAATATTTGATAAATCCAGTCTTTTTTCTGGTATTTCTTTTACATCTATTACACGAGCTATTAAGCTATTATTGTCGAACTCTAATGCAAATTTATATATATCTGTAACAGAGATTAAATTATTTTCTTTTTCATCTTTTATTTGATTTAATATGTCTAAAATGTCATTTGAAAGTTTTAAATCATCATTTGATGAATAATTTGAAAGTTCAACATTTGATAATAGAGTTACAGTATCACCAAGACTTAAAACAGATCCTTTTTTTGCAACAACATCGAATTTTGAATCTTCTAAATTTATATTTAATCCATCAATAACACTTAACAACGTTATATTTTTTTCTAAAATTATAAAATAATAATTTTGAAAAGAATCTATACTTTTAGCCTCTAAATTATTAGAAGCCACCAACAAACTATTACCCAAAGATTCATCGGCAATTCCACCACTAATAGATGATTCTGTAACATCCACACCTTCCATTAATGCGACAATATTATCTTTAGCTAAAGAACTATCTTCACCCAAACCACCAGTTATTGTAGCGTTTTCAAAACTTCCTTTTGACAAAATAACTTTATTATTTAAAACATCTCCTCCAAAACTATATCCGCCATAAATTTCTGATCCATTATCAAAAGATACATTAGAAAGATTAACAATGTTATTTTCAACCTTTCCGGAAGCTGAACTAAAGCCTCCATACGTAATAACTTTTCCAACGAATGATCCTCCAGTAGCTTTTATTTGATTTGAATAGATATTAGATGAGCCTCCTTCTGAAAAATCAGCACCACCCATAATTTCTATAAAGCTTTTTCCATTCTCTGCAAAAAAAGCACCTGATGAAATCAATACTTTATTTAATTCAATTTCTCCATCGCTACAGTCCCCATCACAGTACCCTCCATAAATAGAAATAGATCCTTCATCATTTAGCACAGAATATTTCCCGCCAAGAATAGAAACACCATTCTCTTTATTAATAATTTTATCTCCATTACTAATAGCTCCGTTTATAAGCAGTTCTATTGAATTAAATGAGCCTCCATAAATTACAACATCGTTAGAAATTGATGAACTTAAATCTTTTTCTGAAAGTCCGCCCGTTATTTGTATAAAGCTTGTATATTCACCTCCAATTTGTACATCTTTTCCACGGAACTCTACCTTATTAGATTTAGCAATATTATTAGATTTAGAAAAAACATACGCTCCAAAAACGCGTATTTCTTCTCCAGAAAAAACAGCATTATTAATCACAACATCGTTAGATATAGCATTAAAATCCGATGGTACATCTGTCCCAAAACTACCATTATAATATAAATCAGCACCACCATATATATCTATATTTTCTACGAACACCCCATCATCGAGAACAACTTTATTACCATTTATATTAGAACCACTAAAATTAGCATAACCGCCAAAAATTGTGATAGTATGTTTAAAAGTTCCGCCTTTTACATTAATTTCTGCATTTAAAGCATCTTTACTTGAATATATACCACTTATTTTAGGATCATTTATTATAGGTATTGAACAACAATCATCAAATAAAAAACTATCTTTACCAAAGATATCCCCTTTTCCATTTAAATGATTATTGCCACTAGTATTTAAAACTTCTGAATTAGAATATGCATAAATTACATCTTCAGCTAATACAGGAAAATTTAGAACAAGCACAAAACAACATGTCAAAAGAGCAAAGCGTTTTTTAACTTGACAAAAAAGAAAAGAAAACATCACTTTCGGCATATTTAAACTTCAAAATTATAAAAGTAAAAAAATGATAAATAATTATATAGATTTTTTTTATTATTAAAAGCAAATTTCACTTTAAATTTTTAGATTCGTTATAAAAACTTAAAAATAATCATATATCAATTTTGAATATTTATAAAAAACTCAAAACAACCTTTATAAACAAATTTGACGAATTTCCGGATTAAAACAATCACGTTTAAAATAAATAAAAAGAAATATTAATTTTTTTTATTTTTTCTATTGACGAGATTTTAAAATAGATATATATAAGATACTTGTCAAAAGGACATACCGAAAGAGGGCCGAATGGCAGAATGGTTATGCAGAGGACTGCAAATCCTTGTATATCGGTTCGATTCCGGTTTCGGCCTCCAAGATTATTCCGCGATAGCTCAGCGGTAGAGCAATCGGCTGTTAACCGATTGGTCGTAGGTTCGAATCCTACTCGCGGAGCCAATTTAAAACCCAAGCTTCAAGCTTGGGTTTTTTGTTATATATAAAATCGAGTAGAGGGAATTGAGTTTGTTTTTTTTTCTCAACTTCGCCCCTCTCACACCACCGTACATGCGGGACCGCATAC
>JAKSVT010000032.1 GCA_024407875.1 Alphaproteobacteria bacterium | reverse complement strand
TCCCTGATTCTACAAAAGCTAATTTCATTACTTTTCATTAAAATTAGTAACTATTACATTCTATTAGATGAAGTCCAATTTATGGATGATTTTGAAAGTGTTCTTAATGGATTGACGCGTGTTAAAAATGTAGATATTTATGTTACAGGAAGTAATTCTCGCTTTTTAACTTCTGATGTTGTAACTGAATTTCGTGGACGAGGAGACGAAGTAAAAGTATATCCTTTAAGCTTTTCTGAATATTTCTCAGTAGTCAATACAGACTTTCAAACTGCATGGAAAGAATATATAACATTTGGCGGAATGCCGCTTGTGCTTGGATATAATAATGCAAATGATAAAATTAAATATTTGCAAAGCCTTTTTAAGGAAACATATTTAAGAGATATAATTGACCGTAATAATGTAAAAAATAAAGAAGAATTAGATGAACTTGTTAATATTGTTGCATCTAACATTGGTTGCCTAACTAATCCTAAAAGATTAGCTGATACTTTTGTTAGTACTAAGCATATTGATATTTCTGGACCGACTATAACTCAATATCTTGATTATTTGCAGGATGCATACGTTATTAATAAAGTTATAAGATATGATATTAAAGGAAAGAAATATATTAATACTCCTTACAAGTATTACTTTGCTGATACTGGATTAAGAAATGCCCGTTTAGATTTTAGGCAAGCAGAAGAAACACATTTAATGGAAAATGTTATATATAATGAATTAAATATTCGTGGGTTTAAGGTTGATGTTGGTGAAGTAGAACTTCTTGAAAAAAAAGCTAGTGATACATATCAAAGAAAAAATACAGAAGTAGATTTTGTAGCAAATCTTGGTAGTAAAAGATATTATATACAATCTGCTTTAGAAATGCCAACGACTGAAAAAAGAGTTCAAGAAGAACGTTCATTACTTGGAATTAAAGATTCGTTTAAGAAGATTATAATTGTTAAAAATGATATTATTCCTTATCAAGATGAAAATGGTGTGACAATTATTGGATTAAAAGACTTTCTATTAACTCATAATAGTTTAGAATTCTAAGGAACTTTACCATTTAAAGAAGAATTTGAAGTTAAAGGAAAATTAAAAAGTAAGGAGAAAGGCAAGGAGAAAAGTAGCCGACTAGGACAGAGGTTAATTATAAAATGAATATAAAAGTGGCCATTTTTGTCAGGCTTATTTTTGGCCAATATTGACATATTTACCGAAACAAACGATTTTTATTTTTACTAATAATTGCTAAGTAATTTTTGATTTATGGTGCGTAGGGCTGAAAAAAGAATCTTACTTAATGAACTTATTTCTTGAATATTAAATGTTTTTTTATTGATTGCTTAAATGATTTTAAGAAAAAAAGCTTATAGCGTAATTAATTCAATTTTAAAAATAATTGACTTGAAATATAAAGAGTATAGACTATTAGAAAAATTATAAGGAGTTGATTACGATGCAAATTGAAGAAGAAAATGTTGGATTTTTAGAAAGATTTCAAAAAGCAAATCCTAAAACTTCGGAAATGTTTATCGATTATGAAGTTAATATGAGATACATTCCATTAGGCGAAAAGAAAATTGAAAGTGTATCTTTACAAGAAAAAGATTGGGCTGTTCGTAGATTAAAAGATGATCCAACACCAGCAATTGCATATAATAATGGTGTTTATTGTTTAACAAGCTATGAATATGCACCTGGAAGAAAAGATGTTTTTTATCCAAAAGCTCATTTGTTTATGGATCATAGAATAGCAGATGAAATGAAAAAAATGGGTGTTAAGGAAGTTAGTGATTATGTTCCTATGTCAAATGGACAACATGCATTAACAGTTCCAAATTTAAATATTTTGGCTCAAATGAGAGATCGTTTTGAATCTCCAATCGAGAAAAAAGAAATTAATCCTGCTATTAGAAATAAAATTTTAGCTAATAAGTCTAGATAAATATTCATTTTAATTAGATTGAAAAAAGCTTCTGCGTTAAACAGAAGCTTTTTTGATTGTAATAAATATATCGTTTTAGAATGGATTTATTATATCAACGATTTGTTGTCCAATCTTAGGTTGTTGTAAATCGCTGATTGTTCCTTTGCCACCGTATGATACACGTAATTCAGCAATTTTTTCTGATTTGATTGTATTTAATACAGAAATATCTTCACGGCGGATAATACCAGTCATATTTAATTGACGCATTTCATAGTTTACACGTACTTCTTGTTTGCCTTGAATTACTAAGTTACCGTTTGGCAAAACTTGTGTTACTATGGCAGCCATTGTAACATCAATTTTTTCATTTCTATCAATAGAACCATCGCCAGTTGTTTCTGAACTAGAATTTAAATTTAATAAACTTGTTGCTGCAGCTGCTGAAGGTAAAACCTTATTCGTGTATTTTTCTAGACCCATTAAATTGTTTACACTTGTGCTAGATTTATCATTTCCACGTGTACGTTCAGTTTTGTTTTCTAATAAAGCTTTATCGGCTACAACAACATGAACTGTTAAAATATCTCCGACTTGACTTGCACGTTGGTCTTTAAAGAAGCCTCTTGAACCTGGACGCCATAATGAATTTGTATTTTGAAATGCTGGTTGTGGATCAGGCATAGGCATATCAACAGGCTTATAATCTTTAGCTTTAGTAGGATTTTCTATTTTTGAATGTTCAGGTTCTTTACCTATTTCTTTTAAGCGAGAAAAATAACTACAGCCACTCGTTGATATTGTCATTAAAGACAATAAAGTAATAAATGTAATATTTTTTAATGCTTTAAATTCGGAATTCATAATGGATCCTCCTTTATTTCGTACCAACAGAGATTACATCCACTGTATCTTGGGAAGTAATTGTTGCTTGAACGATAGTTTTGCTTTGTGTGTTCATTACACGAATTGTTTCATTTAGACCACCAGCTTCTAAAGCTTTACCTGTAGCAGATAATGTTAGTCCTGTTTTTTTATAGTAAATTTTAACAGCTTTACCCTTTGTAATTAAAGTTGGAGATCTAACATCTGTTTCTTCTAAAGCTTGTCCCATTCTAGCTGGACGTTTTGTTTCTTTTCCAATTAACATTGATAAATCGTTGATAGGATTTTTGTGATACTTGTCAGAAGGAATTTTTTGCACAGTTAAATCGTTAGATGATAGAGTGTATCCTGCTGGTAAGTCTCTAGCTGCAACTACGACTGAAACAAAAGATTGGATTTTCCCAGATAAAGAAGTTGTAAATTCTTCTTCATCTGTAGAAATGACGGCTTGTGCACGAAAAGATTTACTGCGAAGATTTAATTCAACTTTGTTATATTTTATCTCATAATTGGCGTTTTGGGGAATTAACACAGGTAAATTCAAACCAGACAGGGAAATTTCTGCCCCCTTTGGTAGTCCCGCTTCGTCAAGTGCTGTAAATAATGTTTGCATGAAGTCGTTTTTATCCAACTTTGTTGCAGCTCGTGTAACGTTGATAGTTGTAGCCCCGTTGGCTGCAGACCAAGCAAGACCATATTTTTGAGCAATAGAATTAAGCCATTTTGCAGTAAGAACCACATCTTTTCCTAATGCAGGGGACTTAGCAATTGCAGTATTTTCTTTGCTTGCTGGAATGCCAGAAAAAATATCACCTAAATGAATCTCTTTTCCTATAACTTCAACGCTATCTCTTAAAGTTACTGGTAAATCTAATAAATCATCGGATGCATTGGCTTTGCTTGGGCAAAATATTCCCATTGCAATTCCAATTGAAAAAGCGACGATTTTGTTTTTACCAAATAACATAATAGTTTTTCCTTAGATATATCTCAATTAATTAAGATTTTAATGAGTTAATAGTTGATAACATTTGGTCAGCTGTTGTAATGATTTTTGAGTTCATTTCGTATGCACGTTGAGCTGAAACCAATTCAGTAATTTCTGTTACAACATTAACGTTAGAGTTTTCTAAGTATCCTTGTAAAATTGTACCATAGCCTAATTGACCAGGATTGTCTGTTGTTGGTTGTCCTGAAGCTGGAGTTTCAATAAATAAGTTATCTCCGATTGCTTCTAGTCCTGATTCATTTAAGAAATTAGCAATTTCTAATTGACCTACGTTTGTTAAATCTGTTTGGCCATCTTCTTTAACCCATACTTCTCCAGAAGCATTGATTGTAATACCTGTTGCGTTTTGAGGAATTGTAATGCCAGGATTTACTTGGTAACCATCAGATGTAACAATTAAACCATCAGCATTTACTTGGAATGCACCATCACGTGTGTAGCCAACGCCACGGTCATTTGGTAATTCGATTTGGAAATAACCATTTCCTTGAATTGCTAAATCTAATGTATTGTTAGTATTAACAACTGAACCGTGTTCTGAAATACGATATACAGATGCAGTTTTAACACCTAAACCTAATTGAACACCAGAAGGAACAATTGTTCCTGAGTCTGAAGAATTTGCACCAACTCTACGTTGATCTTGGTAAAGTAAATCGTGAAATTCTGCACGTCTACGAGAATATGCAGTCGTGTTCATGTTTGCGATATTGTTGGAAATAACTTCAACGTTTGTTTGTTGAGCTAACATGCCAGTGGCACCGATGTGAAGCGCTCTCATGGTCTTTCTCCTTATTATCTACTAGTTGTTTTTCGTATAAACGTTCATCATATTTTGACGGCGTGTATGTTCGCCATCAATCATCATTTGAATGTTCTCATACGCTCTTTGTAATTTTATCATTTGTGTCATTTCTGATACGGCATTTACATTTGAACGTTCAATCATGCCTTGTTCTACTTGAACGTTTCTTGCTTGACGAACTTCTTGATTCTTTACGTTGGCATATAAGCCACCATGTGTTTCACGTAAATTTTGTAAATCATCAAAGTCAACTATAGCGAATTTAGCAATAACGCCATTTTCTGTAGCGATTGTTCCGTCTTGGTTGATGTCAAGTTTTGTTTCTTCTGGAGCAATGAAAATAGGTAAATTTCTATCATCTAATACAGGATAGTTATCAGCTGTTGTTAACATACCTTCTTCACTTATTTTAAATTGTCCATTTCTTGTGTATCGAACACCTTCATTTGTATCTATAACGAAGAAACCTTTACCATGTAATGCTACATCTGTTGCATTAGATGTTGAAGTAAAAGCTCCTTCTGCAAAATCACGAACTATACCAAAATCATGTGTAAAATGAATGCGATCTGATAATAAATGTTCATCATTTTTGCTTTTTGAAATGTAATCTGTAAAGTGAGGTTGAACAGATTTAAATCCTGTTGTATTCATATTAGCTAAGTTGTTTGAAACCATGTCTAATTGGTTCCATAAGGCAACTTGTCTTGATAATGATATATAGGTTGTATTTTCCATGTTCACTTCTCCTTTTAGAGAAAAATTGTTATCTGTTTTTGTATATGCAAAAGGCGTGCCAAATTTTTTTAAAAGTTTTTTTTAGATTTAAACTTGTTATTAATAAAACATAGCGTATAAATAGAAGATAATTGTGTGAAATATTAAGGTAAAAAAAACTATGGCTGAGGAAGAAAAAAATAAGAGCGAAGCGGTTAGTGCTGAAGCTGCTGACATGGTGAAAAAAGCCAAGAGCGGAAAAAAGAAGTTATTAATTCTTTTGATTCCTGTTCTTATTATGTTAGCTAGCGTTTTAGGTTTATACTTCACAAAGTGGAGCTCTAAAGATACTGAAGAAGGATCTCCTGAAGTAAAAGATATTTCATTAGAAAATAATAATGCTATTGATGAAACAACAGCATTTTTCTACGATTTGCCAGATCAATGGATTTCTTTAAATGCTTTAGATAGACAACATCAAATTGTTTTTAAAGCAAAAGTAACTTTGGAAATGGAAAATGCAGAAGGGGTTAAATATGCTCAAGATATGTTGCCTCGAATTCAAGATACAATGCAATTTTATTTTAGAGAAATGCGTATTGAAGAGATTCAAGGTTCCATAGGAATTTATCGTTTGCGTGAAGAAATTTTAGGTCGTTTAAATAAAATTTTATCTCCAAATAAGGTTATAAATGTTTTATTTAGGGAAATGTCTATTCAATAATTTCTTTTATAGGATTTAAAAAGTAGGATAAAAAAATGGCTGATTTAAAAGGGTTGGACATTGGCGAAGAAGCAACAGCAATTGATGATAGCGATATTGGAGGAGATCCTAAAGCTGCGTTAAATGCTGATGAAATTAATGCATTAATGAAAGATCCAAATGATGCTAGTGGGGACGATAAGGATCATAACGGTAGCTGGGCATTATTTAGTGCAGAAACTGTTTCTGGCGAACACTTGCCTATGTTGGAAGTTGTTTTCGATAGATTAGTTCGTTTGAGTTCTACAACATTACGTAATTTTACTCAATCAAATATTGAAATTACTTTGCAACCAATGGAATCAAAACGTTTTAAAGAATATATGGATAGAATTCCTTCTGGTTCAATCGTAAATATTTTTAAAGCTGAAGAATGGGATAACTATGGTTTATTAACTGTTGATTCAGATTTAGTATACACAATGATTGATGTTTTGTTAGGTGGAAGACATGGAAATTCTCCACAAAAAGTCGAAGGTCGTGCGTATACTACAATTGAATGCAATTTGATTGAAAGAATTGCAAATTTGGTATTATCTGATATGTCTGCAGCTTTTGATCCTGTTGCTCCAGTTACATTTAAATTTGACCGCTTAGAAACAAATCCAAGATTTGCTATGATTTCACGTGAAGGTAACGTTGTTGTTGTAGCTAAATTTAAGGTAGCAATTGAAGGTAAGAGTGGAATTATGGAGTTGCTTTTACCTTACGTTATGTTGGAACCTGTTAGAGATTTACTTTCTCAACAATTCATGGGTGAAAAATTCGGTCGTGATAGTATTTGGGAAAACCACTTGGCTGAAGCATTGTGGTTTAGTAAGACTGGTATCCACGTTGTTTTGGAAGAAAGAATGATGTCAATGAAAGATGTTTTGTCTTGGAAAGTTGGCACGACTTTAGTTTTAAATTCTACTCCTGATACTGAAGTTGAAGTTCATTGTGGAGATGTACCTTTATTTTATGGGCGTATGGGAAGAAAACAAGAGAATATCGCTGTTAAAATTGAAGGTAAAATTAAGCGACAAAAATTATAATTGCCGGAGGAGAGCAAATGTCTGTTGAAACTTTTACAAATTTAATTGTGATTTTGTTATTGATTCCAACAATTATATATGCACTTATTTTAAATAATAGACTTAAAAATCTCAGAAATTCAAAGGCTGATTTAGGAAGGTTGATTGAGGCATTTAACGATGCGACAACTCGAGCTGAAGCTGGTATTCCAAGGTTAAAAACTGCTGCAGATGGAGCTAGTGCTAGTTTAAAAGATCAAATTAAAAAAGTTCAACAAATGAATGATGATTTGGCTTTTATGTTAGAACATGCAGAAGATGTATTAAATAGATTGGATGGGGCTGTTAAAAATACTCCAAAAACGAGTAATAATATCAATATGAATGCTAGAAATAATTTCCAAGAAAAGAAAGTTAATACATTTAATGCTACAGAGAATTTTTCTGTTCCAAATTCGTTTAATCAAAAAGTAAATTATAATACTAATAATAATGAATATAATAATGTAAATTATCAAAAAAGGGCAATGGTTCAAAGTGATGAAGATATTATATCTCAAGCAGTTAAATCAGCGAAAGATATATTAAGAGAATCAGAAAATCAAAAAATGAATCAGCCTTTTGTTCAAGATGATTTTAGCAATAATTCTGGTAAATCAAATCCATTTACAATAAAAGATATGGATGAATATGGTGATCGTTCAGAGGCAGAACGTGAGTTGTTAAAAGCATTGCAATCAATGCGTTAAAATATGAGGATTTAAGCTATGGTTGAAAATGCAGTTAAAAAAAATATACCAGTAAAAAGTTCAAGTGAAAAAAAAGATAAAAAGAAACCTTCTACTTTTAGATTATTGCCTGTTGTTATTTTCTTTTGTTCGTTGATGCTCACAATTCGTTTGGGCGTCGTATGGCGTATGTTTACTGAGACAAAAACACCAGAAATTTTTTCTGTTTCTAAATTAGCTGCTGAGCCTGAAGAAAAGAAAGATGAAAAGAAAGAAGACAAAAAGACCGAGAAAAAAGATTCTAAAAATGATAAAGATTCAAAAGTATCTTTAAGTGCAAAAAGCGAAGGCCCTAATACTCAAGAACCTGGTAAAAGCTTTTCACAATTTGAATTAGAAATTTTGCAAAATTTAGCAAAAAGACGTGAAGAATTAGATGTTCGTGAACGTGAAATTGAACAAAAAATTGGTGTTATTAAAGCAGCTGAAGCACAAATTGAAGGTAAAATTGCAAAGTTAAATGAATTAAAAGACACTATTTCTGAATTAGTTGGTTTATATAATGAAAAAGAGAAAAATAAAATCAACAATTTAGTTAAGATTTATTCTTCAATGAAGCCAAAAGAAGCGGCTCGTTTGTTTGATCAAATGGAAATGGAACAATTGCTTCCAGTATTTGAAAATATGAAAGAAGCAAAGGCAGCTCCTGTTTTAGCTTTAATGGATTCACAAAAAGCGATAGCTTTAACAAAGGAATTATCAACACGTAAGTTAGTTCCAGCAACACCTGAAGAACTAAATTTAATGAATGAAAAAAATAAAAAGGATAACAAAAATAACGATAAAAAATAGATTTTTTTGATAATAAATTAAAAAAATATTAAAAAATACTTCCTTTATTGCAACGACTTATTTATAAGTATATAAATTGTTTGTATTTTTACAAATGATTTTGTCTTGTATTTGTATAAAGGAAATGACAATGGCTGCTGATAAAAGCATGAAGGTCTTAGTTGTTGATGACTATCAGACTATGTGTACAGAAATTTGTAATACATTCAAATTTATGGGATTTGAAAATACAGATTGTACTTCAACAACAACACAAGCTTTAGAAAAATTAAAAAATGATAATTATGGCTTAGTTATTTATGATTGGTTTACAGGTCCTAATAATGGTGCTGAATTTTTTAAAGCAATGAGTGAAGATAAATTAAGGCAAATTCCAATTATTGTTGTAAGCAATGTCATAAATGATGATATGAGAAAAGAAATGGCAGATATAGGTGTGCCAGAGTATTTAACAAAGCCATTTAATACATCTGTATTGAGTAAAAAGTTAATAGCAATATTTGGGGAATAATTCATTTTGAAGATTATTCTTAAGGTTTTTTTTGTTCTATTATGCCAATTTTGTTTTGCAAAATTGGCTCAGGCAGGCGTGCTTAAAATCTTAGGAATAGATCATAATGATCAATATCAAATTTCTTTTTCATTTGAAAAATTAAATAAACATACATTTAATCAAAAAGGCAATGTATTAGAAGTTGATTTTGAGACGCGTGATAAACCACTAAATTTTAATGTAATTAAGCAAGTGCTTTTAACTTTCCCAAAAGAATTGCAAGGTGGGGATTTGAAATCTAGTGGTAAAAACTCATTAAAGTTTAGATGGATTTTGCCTGAAGCATATAATAGTTTAGTTTCATTAGATAAAAATGATGTCGTTGTTTCTGTCGGTAAAAACATTAAAAAAGAAAATGCAAAACCTAGTGAGCAAAAGGCAATTGAAACAAAGAAACAACCAATTGAAAAAGCTTCAGATGTAAAAAAAGAAATTTCAAAAAAAGAAAACAAATCGGAAAAAACTGATGTTGTTGAAAATAAAGAAGCCGATACTAAAATAGAGGCAAAAGAGGAAAAGAAAACTGAGATTAAAGAAGAAATAAAAGAAAACAATAAGAAAGCTGATGATAGTTTAAATAAAGAAGCTAAAGATGATAAAATAGCTTCTTCTAAAAAAGAAATAAATCCTAATGAAAAGAAACAAGAACATCTAAATGATGATACATTTTTATTTGATTTACCTAAAGATGTTCAAAATATGAAATTGACAGTTCCTCAAGTTTTACAAAAGGCTGTAGAAAAAAAAGAAAGTCATGTTCATGGTGGACATAGATCAGCAACACTAGCTTTTTCATGGAATAGAGCGGGTGGTATTTTCTTATCAGTGTTTAAACGAAATAACTATGTTTGGATTTTGTTCAACAGAAAGAATGTAGAAGTAAATTTGGATTTGGTTAAAAAGCAACATCCGGATATTATTTATGAAGTTGCTGAAATTCCAATGACAAGTAATGCTAAGACAATTCGTTTGTTAGTTGCTCCAAATTATAATCCACGTCTTCGTCAAGAAGGTAAAATGTGGATTGTTGATTTAAGATATCAACCTATTAGTGTTAAAAATGATATTCCTGTTTTGCAAAATCGTAAAGATCCTTCATCTGGTCCATCGTTGTTTGTTCCTTTGCCAAAACCACCTCCAGGAACTTCTGCTACTTTAAGATATGAAGTTTTTGATCCAGAAATGGGCGATTTTATGAATGTATTTCCTTTAGGTCGTCCAGGTGAAGGTATGTCAAGAAATTACCGTTATGTTGATGCAGAATTTCTTGCTACAGCACAAGGTGTTGTTGTTATTTCTCATGATGATAATGTTAAAGTCACATCAACATCAGAAGGTATTGAAGTAAAGCGCGTAGCAAAAATAGTAGAAACAGATGAAAGAGGAAAAGAAACAGAAAAGGTTGAAAAAGGAATTCATTTATCTTCAGAAACTATATTAAAAAGATTAGAGGCTCTTTCTTTACCTACAGATCCTTTACAACAGATATTAAATGTAGGAAGTTGGGGACCTGTTGTAAATGGTAAAGCTTTTTATAATTTCGCCAAAAGCTTTAACGATGCTATTATAAATGCAAAAACTCCAAAGGGAAAACAATTGGCTCGTTTAAGACAAGCGAGATATTATTTCGCAAATAGCATGTATCCTGAAGCTATGGGGGTTATTCGTTTGATTTGTGCTGATGATCCTGAATGGAAAAATTATACAGCTATTAAAGCACTACGTGGTGCTGTTAACTTTATGATGCAACGTTATAAGGAAGCTTTGGTTGATTTTGAAGATCATGCATTAGATCATTCAAAAGAAGGTCTGTTTTGGAGAGCAGCAACAAGAGTTGCTTTAACAAGAATCCCAGAAGTATTTTTAGCTGATTTAAATGATAATGCAGAAATTATAACACAATATCCTCAATTGATTAAATCAAGACTTGCGTTAGCAGGTGTTCATTCTGCTATACCAGCAAAATCAGGTTTAGCTATTAGGAAATTTATGGATGCTGCTGATTCTAAAACTTTACCTAGAGCATTAAAGAACGAATATGATTTTTACCATGCTTTATGGGAAGAAGAAGAAGGACAATTCTCTCAAGCTTTGTATGAAATGAGAAAGCTTTCTGAATCCGAAGATTACTTCTATCACGCAATGGCGGGCTTAGAAACAATTCGTATGGCAACTGATTATGAAGATATGCCTTATGAAGAACGTGTAAGAGATTTGGAACGTTTATCATATGCTTGGCGTGGTGATGGATTTGAATATAGTTTGTTAACATTACTTGTAAAAATCTATGTTGAAAAAGAAGATTTCAGCCAAGTATTGCATACATTAAAGGATATGCAATCTCGTTTTGGACATTTGGATAAAGGAAAACAAATTCCAGATTTGATGAAATCTTTATTTGAGGATTTGTTCTTGACTGAAAAAGGCAAGAATATGACACCTTTAAAAGCTGTAGCTTTATATAATGAATTCCCTGATTTACTTCCAGATGGCGAAAAAGGTTCAATAATAATCAATCAATTGTCAGATAAATTAGTTGCAATGGATTTATTAGATAAAGCAGCCGATTTGTTAAAAATGAAAATAGAACTTTTGAAAAAAGAAGAAAATCATGGAGTTCTTTCAACGAGATTAGCTTTAGTTCAATTATTATCTCATAAATCTGAAGATGCTTTAAAAACTCTTGATGCAGAATTGGGCGAAAATGAGAAATTAAGTGATAAATTAATTTATCAAAGAAAACATATAAAAGCTAAAGCGTTAGCAGATTTAAAAAGAGTTGATGAAGCTATTGAAGTGTTAGATGGTGATGATACTTTAGCTGCAAAGAATTTAAGAGCTGAAATTTATTGGCAGGCACAAATTTGGGATAAGGCAGCAGACGCTTTAAGAGAATTAATTAATAAGCCTGAGTCTAGAAAGCAATTAACAGATGAAGAAGCTCAAAAAATATTAAATTGGTCAGCAGCTTTAAGATTAGCAGGTAGACCAAAAGTTGTTATGAGAGTTAGAGATAATTTTATGAGCTTAATGGAAAAGACGAAATTAGCTAAAGCTTTTGATTTTATTACTAAGTCTCCAGAACAAGGCATTATGGATTATCATAAAGTTTCTGACGAAGTTGAAGCTGTAGAATCATTCCATTCATTTGCAAAAGATTATTTGGGGCAAATGAAGACAAATGGATTAAGTAATACTGTAAAAGAAGAATAAAATTAGTATAGTATTATTAATATAGAGTAATTAAATAGGGAGTTGTTATGTTCGAATCGATTAAACAATTATATGCAGGAACAACTCAATCAGTAACAGAACTAAAAGAAAATGTATCTGAATTAGTAGATTTTTTTAATTCAGTTAAAGGTGCTGTTATGTACTTGTTCGAGCTTCTTGGACAAGAAACAACTTTATTGTTGTTTTTTACATTTGTGCTTTTATTAGTTTTAAATATGATTCCTTTCTTGTTTTTAAGTAAAAAGAGAAAGTACTATTTTGGAATATTGTTTGGAATCTTTATAGGATATAAGATTAATTATTCGATTCTATCAATTACAAAATATGTAATTATAATGATAGCTCCTCTATTTGTTGACTATTTGGTAGCTTACATATTCAAAAAGACAATGAGAATCTTATTTGGAGGATTATGGAAAGGCATAAAATTAGGTTCATTATTCACATTGAATCAGATAAAAGGTGATCATAAAGTTATTGCTAACAAAGAAGATGAAATAAAAGAAGCACAAAAATCTGAAGAAAATAAATAATTGCAAAAAAAACGATAGTAAAAAATCGCAGAAAATGGTAGATTAAATATAAATTGTAAAAAAAATGAAAAAAAGTAAAAAAAAGTGTTGACTAAAAAAAGTCAAAGATATA
>JAKSVT010000031.1 GCA_024407875.1 Alphaproteobacteria bacterium | reverse complement strand
AGAATTCTTTCCTTGTGATTAAATTCATCATTGTTATTGATTTTTAAATAATTATACATAGGAGAGCAAAAGAAATCTCTTCCATTACCATATTCTCTCCACAATTGTTCTACAGGAACATAATCAAATTCATATTTATAATAGAAAAATTCATGGTTCTTTCTACAGTATTTTGTATTAGAACAATGATATGTTTTACCGTCTATGACTATTTCTGTTGTTTTTAATTGTTTAACTTTGTGTGTGCAAACAATCCAAATATAATGGATAAATATCCAAATTCTTTTACTTAATTTCAATTTCGGTGCTTGACGAAAAATAGGTGAAATTGTAAAGAAAGACATAGATTTACTCCATTTTTTGCTTGATATATTAATTTGATGAATTATTAAAGAAATTATAACTTGTTCAATTCTTCCATATAATTATCAACATAGTCATATACTTTCTTTTTCCATATTTGGATAGTTAAGAAATAATATCTTTTTTCACCTTTTTTTAAGCGAACTCCATATAGT
This sequence comes from Alphaproteobacteria bacterium, assembly GCA_024407875.1. Lineage (GTDB taxonomy): Bacteria > Pseudomonadota > Alphaproteobacteria > CAAGCB01 > CAG-977 > UBA2903. The sequence goes on along the minus strand of JAKSVT010000031.1, from coordinate 17,779 downwards.
GGGCGGCTCCATCTTGTGTATAACTTTAAACAAGGAATTTTAAAATCTTCACCATATAAAAATAAAGCAGCTGCAACTCTATGAGCTCCATCATAAACAAAATTATATTGATTTATTACGACGAGCTGAGTTTTGTCATATCCATTTTTCTCTATGTTTTTAAGTAGAGCTTTTAGACGCTTTTCGTGCTTTAATTCATCTTTATCGCTTGAAATGAGCATATAATTGTACATTGGAGAGCAGTAAAAATCTTTTCCATTTCCATAATCTCTCCAAAGTTGTTTTACAGGAACTTCTTCATAAGCACATTTGTAAAAAAAATGAATTCTGTATTTGTTGAATTTGTTTTCTGGAAAAATATATTTTTTTCCATTTATTTCAATTTCATTTGTGTCCCATTTAATTAATTTTTTTGTGCAAGCATAAAATACATATTTTATAAAAATGCAAAGTCTTTTACTAAATTTTAGATTTGGAGCTTTTTTAAATATTGGTGATATTTTAAAACAGGACATTTTTTTTACTTTCGTTTACTTGTTTAATAAGCTTTTCGTTGAATCAAAATCATTATTTTCTAATGAAGAAATATCAATTATTAAATGAATTAAATCTTCTAATGTTGATGTTGTTTTAGGATTTTTAGAACGTTCTTTAATATCTGGACGTAATTCGTTTAATTTAGAAGATAACCATAATAAACAAGGAACAGATGTCATAGGTTCATTTGCTAATTCAGAATGAGATAATAATCTGTCTTGTCTTGAGTCAAATACATCCTCGCCATGATCTGAGAAATATAATAAATAATTTGCTCCATCTTTTTGATTTAAAGCTTCTGTAATTTTAGACAATACAAAATCTGTATATCTAATGGCATCGTCATATGTATTCAATTGTTGTTTAAATGCATCTGTTAATCCTTCTTTTCCTTTTACATCACCTTGGAAATGAGTAAATTCTGTAGGATAACGATTAATGTATGCTGCATGAGATCCAATTAAATGAATGAATATAACCTTTTTATCATCTTCGTTAGCTATAATTTTTTCAATATCAGGAAGCATTTCTCCATCTAAACCAGAGCGTTCAAAGCGTTTCATGCCACTAAAGTTAAAACATTTATTATAGCTAGCTTTTGTTGTCATTGCTGTTATAGCGGTGTCATCTAAAGCATACTGATTTGATAACCAATAAGTTTTAAATCCAGCTTGATTGAAATAATCAATAATTGATCCTTTTGTAAAGATTAAATCTGGGTGTTCTTCATCAGAAAAAGTAATTGTTTTTTCTAAAGAAGGAATTGTTTGAGCAAAAATAGATTTCAATCCTGGTAATACAAGAAGGTTATCAGAAAATTTTTCCATAAATTCATTAGTTTTTCTTTCATATCCATATAAAGAGAAATGGTTTCTGTTTGCAGATTCCCCAATTACAATTACATATGTTTGTTTTGTATCACTTGAAAGTTTTGATTTTATTTCATCAAAAGGTTGTGTTGTATGTTCTGCAATCATTTCTTGCAAAAGCTTATAGTTTGTTTTGAATTTGAAATAGTGATAAATCAAATTGCTATAAGGATTTAAAAGATAAGCATCTTTGAATTTCGGCCATTTTTTAAACAAATTTTTTATAAACGAATATCCGAAAATAAATAAAACTATTGCTATAGTATATTTTATTTTTGGACATTTTATTTCTGGTAATTGCATATTATTTATTAAGTAATATGGTCCTAACCAAAATACTAAGAATACAAAATATAAAAATGTAGGAATAGCTTGTTTAAAAAATTCTTTTGTTTCTTTTAAATTAGTAACAAATAAGGAGTAGAAAGTATTAATTCCAATACGAACCCCATATAAATGAATGTGTCCTAATTCCATAAACATTAATGGGGCAAAAACTAATTGGATAAAATAGAGGTAGTGTTTTGCATAATTTGGAAATAATACGACAGGAATAGTCATTAACCAACATATTGGCAATGTTCTAATAAAGTCCTTAAATAGTAGTACCAAAAAAACTTTATTTTTAATTTTTTGAAAAGATAAAGATTTAAGGGTTGCATATATCAAAGGAAGATACGCAATTACAGCTATATAAACGAATGTTGGCCATAATGTTTCTAAAGATTTTAATGCTAAATTAAAATCATAATTTAAGAAAAAGTCTTTAATGTTGTTTATTGTTGTTTCCATTTTTTAATACTTCTTTTTATTTTAAACAAACGCAATTTAGTTTTTAATGATATGTGCTTAGATAATAACACTTTGTTTGATAATAATGAGTTAATTTTTGTTAGTGCGTATTCATATAACTCTGGGGTTTTGTAAACTTTGCTTACAAGCATTTTTAAAGCTATAGCCATTCGTTTTTGAGCATATTTTAAATCAGGCTTGCTTTGGAAATAATCGTAAGATGATTTGATGCCAATAATATAGCTATTAACTTTTTTTTGCGTAAAATTACTTCTAGTTAAAGATTCATTTGCTTGAAAGTAATTGTAGCAAGAAATATTCGTGGTAGCATATGAATTTGCTTTAGAAAATATTCTCAAGTTTAAAGGCCAATCCTCAAAGTATATACCAGGAATAAATCTTTCTGTTTTAATCAAATTTGTTTTGTATAATTTGTTGCAAGCAGTTGAATATATTTTTTTGTTTTTCACAAAATCTTTTAATTTAGATGTAAATTTTTTTGAGTAAACGAGTTCATTTTCTGGTATTTCAATAGGAACAATCTTATCACTAAATTTTGAAAACTTTGTTGAGCAAGTAATATCTGCATTGTAATGATTTGCAACTTTATATAAAACTCTTAAAGCATAAGTAGGCAAGCAGTCATCTGAATCTAAAAATAAAACATAATTTCCACTTACATGTTCTAGCCCGGTATTTCTAGCAGCAGATAATCCCTGGTTTTCTTGAGAATAAGTCAAAATGTTATTATATTCTCTATCATAATAATCTAATATTTCAGCACTGTTATCCGTAGATCCATCATTAACACAAATTATTTCTATTTCATTACTTTCATCATCTAAAAAGTCTTGTTTTAAAACAGATTCAATGCATCTTTTTATATATTTTTCTGTGTTGAAGACAGGAATGACTATGCTAATTTTCATTAGATTTCCTTTATTCTTTATAGTAGTTGTTTATGATTGCATCAAATACTTGATCAACTAAAATATCATTAATTGATTTTTCTCCAACGAAATTTAAAGCTTTAGGATTTCTAGCATCTACTTTCTTTTGCGGTGCAAATAGAGCAATTACTTTAGCTCCGCATTCAATTATTAAATGAGTTGGCCCTGTATCGCCACCGACACAGACAAGAGCTCTTTTTGCAAGTCCTGGCAAATCTGTCATTTCTGTTTTGCACATCAAATTAACAGAAAAAGGAGCTTCTTTCATAATGATGTTAATGTTGCTTTCTTCAGCTTTTGTTCCAATAACTACAGTTGATATATTTTTTTCATATAGTTTTTTGGATAATTTTGCAAAATTTTCTGGATCCCAACGCTTAAACGTATTGTTAGCAGAACATCCTGGAATTAATAAAACATAATTTCCTTTTGGCAAAAGATCTTCGACATCTTTATTAATTTTACAAAAATCAAAATTGGAAGCTCTAGAATAAATATCAAAAATATGTTTAGTTGTTTTTCCCAAACTAAAAGATTTTCTTTTTGTTATCTTTCTTTCTAAAAGTTGTTTCCATAAAATTGGAGTTCTAATTATTATGTTATGATTTGAAAAAAATCTCATAATAGGAAAATAACGATTAACAACACGTCCTTTTGGTTGGAGATTGTATATAAAATCATATGATTTGTTTATTAATTCTTTTTTTATAACACGATACCAATCAAAAATGTTGTGTGTACGATTATCTATAATAATATCATTAAATAAACCAGAAGCTTTAGCTAATTTGACTTGAGGACTTGATGTCATTAATGTTATATGGGCATCATGATGTTCTTCACGAATTCTTTCCATCCATCCCATCATATTAACAAAATCACCAAATGCACCATGTTTTATAACTAAAATTTTTTCAGTCTTCTCTAATTCGTTTTTTACATCAATTAGTGAAGTACATACTTTTGTTGCTTTGGATAATTTTAGTTTGTTATCTGATAATAAATAATTATGTCCAACGCCTGCATTTAATGCAGCTTCTATATCTCTTTCTTTATCACCAACAGAATAAGATTTAAACATATCTATATTGTATTTTTCTTTTGCTTTTAAAAACATTCCAGGATTTGGTTTCCTATCTGGAGATGTTAAATGAGGACAAGAAAATACATCTGTTATTGTAATTCCTTCTGATTTAAATAAATCAATCATATATTGAGTTACTTTTTCGTAATCATCTATGGTATAAAATCCACGTTCAATGCCAGATTGATTTGTTATAACAATAATCTTATATCCTTTTTCTTGAGCACAATGGCATAATTCTAAAATACCGTCTTTTAGCTTAAAATCATCAATCTTATAAACATATCCATGGTCTATGTTTATTGTGCCATCTCTGTCTAAGAATAAAGCTTTATCCATTTATAGAACTTTCAATTAATCCACAAATTAAATGGCCAACTGTAATGTGCATTTCTTGAATATGATTTGTAACTTCTGAAGGAACATTGATTAAATAATCAGCGTATTCACGCATTCTTCCTCCACCCATTCCAGTAAAAGCAACATTAATAATTTGCTTTGATTTTGCTTTTTCCATTGCACGAATTACATTTTTGGAATTGCCAGATGTTGATATTCCGATTAATACATCACCAGGAAGTCCTAAGCCTTCTACTTGACGTTCAAATATATCATCATATCCATAATCATTTCCAATGGATGTAATGATTGATGTGTCTGTTGTTAAAGCGATAGCATTCATTGCAGGCCTGTTCATTTTATAACGGCCTACTAATTCTGCAGCTAAATGTTGAGAATCTGCAGCTGAACCTCCGTTACCACAGAACATTACTTTATGTCCGTTCTTTATTGCATCAATACAAACTTTTGCAACTTTTTCAATTTCAGGAGCTAATGATTTTAATTGAGTAAAATTATCTATATTTTCTTGAATTGAATTCAAAATTTCTGTTTGCATTTTTTTGTATCCTTTATATCCAAATGCTATTTTTCGTTTCTAATCTTTTTTAAAGTGTTTGTAGTTGAATATCCCTCAACTATTGGAAGTACAATTGCTTTTCCACCATAAGCTTCAACGGCTTGTGCTTCTGGCCATTTATCAATTGTGTATCCTTGCTTGCAAATTACATTAGGTTTAATTGCCATTACAGTTTCTAAAGCTGTATCTTCATCAAACAAAACAACATAATCTACACACTCTAAAGCGGCAATTATGTTTGATCTTGTTTTTTCGTCTTGAATTGGACGATCAGGACCTTTTAATTTGTGAACACCTTCATCTGTATTAACAGCAACAACTAAAATATCACATTCTTTTTTTGCTAATTGGAATGAATTAATGTGTCCTAAATGTAAAAGATCAAAGCAGCCATTTGTAAATCCAATTTTTTTGCCTTGCTTTTTTAAATTTTCAATAACAGGGACTAATTTTTCTCTTGATAAAATTTTAGAATATTCTTCATAGTCTTGTTTGTTGTCTTCACTTAGAGCTTTTTTCAATTCATCTGCAGAGACACAAGCTGTTCCTAATTTTCCAACTACAATTCCTGAAGCACAATTTGCAATATTCATTGCTTCAATCATTTCAGCTCCAGCACAAATAGAAGCTCCTAATGCTGCTAGAGTTGTATCTCCTGCACCAGATACATCGAAAACCTCTTTTGCTTTTGTCGGTATAACAAGAACTTCTTTTGAAGGATCGCTTGGAATATAAGCCATACCATATTCACTTAAAGTTACAAGAACGTTTTTAATTTTGCAATATGAGAACAAATATTCAGCAGCTTTACGTAGTTGTTCTTTAAAGTTTGGAGATTTTGGTTCGGGATCTGAATTTGTAGCTAATTTAAATTCTTTTAAATTTGGTTTTACTAAATCAGCACCAGCATATTTTGTATAATCTATTCCTTTTGGATCTATGAGAACCTTTTTGTCATATTCTTTTGCTTTGTTTATAATTGCTTGAACAACAACACTTGGAAGAGTTCCTTTATTATAGTCAGATAATAAAATTAAATCTGCTGATTTTACAGCCATAGTTACAATTTTATCTATTTGATTTGTAATGTCAGCAGGTGTTGGGAATTTGTCTTCTATATCAACACGTAATAAATGATTATTGCCTGCAATCATTCGTGTTTTTACAATCGTAGATATGTTTTTTAAGTATAATAGATGTGCTTTAACACCTGAATTTTTTAGCATATCTGCTACTTTTTTCCCATCAGCGTCATCTCCAACTACACCAATAAATGAAACCTTGCATCCAAGTGTGGTTAAATTAGCAACAACATTGCCTGCACCACCTAACATTTCTTTCTGATTTTTAAAATTAAAAACAGGAACAGGTGCTTCCGGAGAAATTCTGCTTACGTTTCCGTACATAAATCTATCTAACATAATATCGCCAATGCATAGGATTTTTAAGTCTTTAAAGCGATCTATGTATTTTTGTAATGACATGTTTTTTAATCTTTGCAAAGTAAAAAAAATAAACTTAAATTTATACTAAAACTTATACACATAAAAAAGTGTTAATTCAAGCGTTTTTAATGTAATAAAAGCCCTTAAAAAAATGTATATTTTTTCTTTGAAAGTTTCTTGACTCTATTACTTTTTTTTATTATTTTCTTACATATTTTTTTGCGGATTGATTTTATGACAAAAAATAAAGATAAAAAAAATAGTCATTTAAAGAATTTACCTAAGATTCAGGTAAATAATGAGAGCCTATTCAAAAAAGAACTTTTTAGGAAGCTAATTCACATTAGTTCTTTATGGATTCCTACTGTTATTTATTTTTGTCCTCAATTTGTTGCAATGATTGTCTTATTGATATTCCTTTTAGGCGATATGATTTTGGAGTATGGCAACTATAAAAAATTAAATTGGGCAAGAAAATCTTTCGGCTTTTTATTTGTTCGCATTTTAAGAAATAAAGAATCATCTCATAAACAATTCCAATTTACAGGTGCTGTTTATGTGTTTACATCAGCATTAGTTTGTCTTTATGCTTTTTCTCCAGCTATTGCAGCTTTGTCAATGACTGTTATGTTAATATCTGATACTTTTGCTGCTATTGTAGGTTCATCTGTTGGTAAATTACATATTCATGGAAGAAAAACTTTAGAAGGTACTTTAGCTTTTCTTTTCTCTGCATTGTTTATATGTTGGATTTTTAGTTTTTTAGGTTTTGTTCCTTTGACATATAAAATGCTTGTGGCTTGTTTGGTTGCTACAGTAGCTGAATTATATGAAGATGTTATTCGTATAGACGACAATTTTATTGTGCCTTTGATTATAGGCGTATTGTTAACAGTTTAAATTTTTTTGTTATAAAAAAATCTATACAATTTTAAGTTTGTATAGATTTTAGTTAGTTTATTAAGTTCGTAAAACAATTTTAGTAATACAGTTTTTTATCTTTGCAGTATTGGTACAAAGCTAGGCAAGCTATTATAGGTAAACACATTTCTAATGTTTCTTCGCAAATTTCAGTAATACCAAATTGAATGCTGTTATGTTCCCAAACAATACCGTGTTTTGCTAAATTGCTATGTAATCTATCAGCTATCTTGCAAAGAGCTCCACTTGATAAAAGCGTAATAATAGTCCATGAACCACTATATAATTTAAATAAACCTTTAAAAGCAGGAACTAACCATTTAATCATTGCATAAATGAAAGCAATAACGAATATTAAAGCTAATGAGCCAGCAATTATTTTTTCTGACAAAGGGTTGTTTGGATTTGTAAAAAATCTAGATTTCAAAGCTGTTGTGTCTTTGCTTGCTAGCCAATGTTGAATTCCTAATTCACGAAGTAGGGCACAAACTGAAAAGAATAAAAATAAGCCCCAATGTTTTTTAGCTTCAAAATATTTATATGATAAAGCTAAAGATACAAATAAAGGTAGGTACATTACCATGGTTGTTATATCAGTTATGCCGTTTTCTTTCGTCAGTTGAGATAAATCTTCTTTAAAAAAGATGAAACCAACAATATAGAAAAAAGACAAAACTGCAGCTACTACAACAGGAGCTGAATAAAATTTTAAAAAGAATTTTTTCATTTAAAAAGATTTCCTTGAATTTAAATTAAATAGATTTATTTGTGTTTTACAACTTCATCTATTTCTTTTAATTTTGATAAAACGTTTTCCAAGTCAGCTAAAGGAATCATATTTGGACCATCTGAAGGAGATCTTGCAGGCTCTTCATGTGTTTCGATAAATACACCCGCAATTCCTACTGCTATAGCACTTCTGGCTAGTACAGGGGCAAATTCAGCTTGTCCTCCTGTTGATGTTCCGTTTCCACCAGGTTGTTGAACTGAATGTGTAGCATCAAATATTACAGGGCATCCTGTTTGCTTGCCCATAATATCCAAACCGCGCATATCAACAACAAGAGTATTATATCCAAATGAACATCCACGCTCAGTTACTAAAACATTGTTGTTTCCAGCTTGTTCAGCTTTTGCTACAACGTTCTTCATATCCCAAGGAGCAAGGAATTGACCTTTCTTTACATTAAGAACTTTTCCTGTTTTAGCAGCAGCTACAACTAAATCTGTTTGTCTACATAAGAATGCAGGAATTTGTAGCATATCTACAACTTTGCTAACAGGTTCGCATTGATAAGGTTCATGAACGTCTGTTACAACAGGGCATCCATACAACTTTTTAATTTCAGCGAAAGCATCTAAAGCTTTTTCTAAACCAATTCCACGTTTTCCGTTTATAGAAGTACGATTTGCTTTATCAAAAGATGCCTTGAATACAAAAGGTATTCCAAGTTTTTTTGTGATTTCAATAATTTTGCCACATAACCATATTGCATGCTCTTTGCTTTCCATTTGACAAGGGCCAGCGATTAAGGCAAAAGGCAAATCATTTCCAAAGGTTACAGAACCTAATTGAACGTGTCTATTTTCCATATTGGATTCTTTCTTTACTTAGATACAGGAACAGATGGAACTTCTGGAGCTTTTTCTTTAGCAGGTGCATTTTTTGCAGGAGCTGAAGCAGCTGGAGCTTGAGCCATAAATGATTCTTGGGACTTCTTTACTTGATGTTTTGACATAATAGCTAAAGTCAAGCTTGTGCACATGAACAATGTAGCTAAAATAGCTGTTGTCTTAGTTAAGAAGTTTCCAACAGATCTTCCTGACATAAAACTGCTCATTCCTTGACCACCAAGTCCGCCTAAAGCACCACCTTCTGATTTTTGCATTAAAATAACGCCGATTAAGCAAACAGCTAAAATTACATGAACAACTAAAATAAATGTATTCATTTGTTTATTCCATTATTGGTTAATAATTAAAGACAAGCATCAATAATTGCACTAAAATCAGCAACTTTTAATGATGCACCGCCAACTAATGCTCCATCTACGTCAGGTAAAGCCATTAATTCTTTTGCATTTGAAGGTTTTACTGATCCACCATACAAAATGCGCATTTTGTTAGCTACGTCTGCACCTAATTTTGCAGCAATTTCTGCACGAACTGCGCTATGAACATCTTCAACGTCTAGTGAAGTAGGTGTTTTACCTGTTCCAATTGCCCATACAGGTTCATAAGCAATAACAACATTTTCTGCAGTTGCATTTTCAGGAACAGAACCTTGAATTTGTGTTCTGCAAACTTCTATTGTTTTTCCTGCATCACGTTGAGCTAATGTTTCACCAATGCAAATAACAGCTGTAATGCCATTGTCAATTAAAGCTTTTGCTTTTGCACATACGATTTCATTTGTTTCACCATGATCAGCACGACGTTCACTGTGTCCAACGATTGCATATGTTGCACCAATATCTTTAATTTGTGTAACAGAAATATCTCCAGTATGAGCTCCATTTGCGAGAGCTGATGCATCTTGTGTTCCAACAAAAATTTTGCCTTTAACAGCTGAAGCAACTGCATCAACGATTAATGCAGGAGGGCATACTAAAACATCACAAGCAGGATTTGTTAAAGATGTATATTTATCAGCAACACCTTTTGCTAATTCAACACCATCCCCTTTATACATATTCATTTTCCAGTTTCCTGCGACTAATGGACGTCTGTTCATTTTAAAAACTCCTAATTTAAAAAATTAAATTGTTAAACATTTTGCTCTTTATTTATCACAACTTAAAATTAAAAAAAACACTTTTTTATAAAAAAGAATATTGCTTTACGACATATTACACTTTATTATCACTAAAAATATTATTTCTTATGGAGTTTTGATAGATATGTCAGTTTTAAGCTTTTTCCGTAATCAAAAAGACACATGGGTAGTTAAAGGAATTTTGGTTTTAACAGCTTTGAGTTTTTGTTCTTTCTTCGGTATCCAAGGAATGACAGAAATGCGTATGAGAAATCGTACGATTGTTAAGTTGTCAGGAAAGTCTTTAAAAATTCAAGATTTCTATAATGCTTACTATAAAAAATTAGAAACTTTAAGAAAATTAGGTGGTAAAGATTTATCTACTGATGATGAACTTAATACTTCTCTTATGCTTACGACATTAAATGAATTGGCTTCTCAAGCTGTTGTTGATAAAGTTATTGAACATCAATATATTACAATAACTGATGATGCAGTACGTGCTGCTGTTCGTCAATTAGCTATGTTTACAGGACTAGACGGTCAATTCAATCAAACTTTATTTAATGAGTATTTACGTCAATCAGGAAAAACTGAAAATGAATTCATTAAAGAAATGTTTACTCAAATGGAAATTGCTCAATTAGCTCAAGCTGTTCGTGCAACAACATTTATTCCAAATGAATTTGCTATGACAGGTTTTAAGTTAGCACAAGAACAACGTGATTTTGATGTTTTTACAATTGATCCAAAAAATATAAAGGTAGATGCAAAACCATCTCAAGCTGATTTGAAAAAGATATACGAAGAGTTGTCTGAAGATTTGATGGCTCCAGAATATCGTGATTTGACAGTTATGACTTTAACTTTGCAAGACGTAGCAAATAAAATTAAATTTTCTGATGAAGAATTAGAAGATTATTATAAAGAGCATAAAGACGATTTCACAAAAGAAGAAATACGTAATTTAGATCAGATGTTGTTTTCTACTGAAGATCAAGCAAAAGCTGCATTTAAAGCAATTAATGATGGTAAGTCTTTTGAATATGTTGCAAAAGAAATAGCAAAGCAAACAGAAGAACAAACACATTTAGGTGATATAACACAATCTACAGCAACTGTTGAATGGCCAAGTGATGTTTTTGAAGCCAAAAAAGGTGCTGTTGTTGGACCAGTTAGTACATCTTTCGGATGGCAAATTATTAGAATTAATAAAATTACTCCTAAGGTAGAACGTTCATTTGCTAGTGTTAAAAAAGAAATTGAAACAAAATTAAAGATGGCTGATGCATTTGATAAAATGGTTGATTTGTCAGTTTCTTTGGATGATCGTTTAGGTGCGGGTGAAACACTAGAAGAAATTGCAAAGTCAGAAAACTTGAAGTTAAATAGATTTAAAGGTGTAACTCAAGAAGGTAAGAATGCAAAAGGTGATGTAATTGTTGGATTAAATTCTGAAGTTTTATCAACAGCATTCCAAATGGATGAGAAAGTTGACTCTCCAATGATTGAAGGTGAAAATGTTTTCTATGTTGTTCGTGTTGATACAGTGAAGTATCCAGAATTAAAAACTTTAGAACAAGCAAAAGATGAAGTTGTTGCTGCGTGGAAATCTGAACGCCAAGATGAGTTAGCTCGTGAATTGTTAAAGAAAGTTGAGAAAGAATTAGATAAGAAAACAGCTGTTTCTACAATTAAGCTAATTCCAGGTATTAATTATGAAAAGTTATCTAATCAAAAACGTGATGACAATAATTTACCAAAACAAATGGTATATGGTTTGTTTAATAAAGCTGTTGGTGAATACACAATAGCTAGTGAAAATGGTAAACATGTTGTTGCTCGTGTTGCTAGAGTTAACGAATTAAAAGACGTTAAATTAGACAACAAAGATTTTGTAAAGCAATATTCAGACATGTTAAATAAAGCATCAGAAGATCGTATGGCAACATTGTTGTCTGCTTTTGGAGAAGATTTTGGCTTAACAATTAAAGAAGATGCTGCTGATATTGCATTTAAAGCTTTGAGAAAGAAATCTGTTTCAGAGGAAGAAGAATAATATATGAAGCGCTTTTTATTACCCTTTGTTTTTGGGTTGTGCTTTGCAGTAGTTGCACAAGCACAAAGCGTTGAATCTTCAGAAGCTGAGGAAAGCAGCACAATAAGTCTTGGTGGGTATAATATTGATAAAAATGCCCAACTGTTTGATGCTTTATTCCAAGGAGCTAACATTGATGTAATTAATGCTCTTTGTCAAAGAAATGAAAATATTATTCAAAAGGATGAAGAAGGGAAAACTCCTCTACAAGTAGCAATTAGAATTGGATCTGATATTAAAATTTTAAAGGCTTTAATACTTAATGGCATTGATGTCAATTCTGTAGATAATAATTTTAATACAGCTTTAATGGATGCTGCGCAAATTAAAGGTAAAGCTCCTGTAATTGAATTGTTGTTAAATTCCAAAGCTAATGTTTTTATGTTGAATAAAGATGGAAAATCTGCTTTGGATTTAGCAATTGATAATTCTAATGCAAGACCTTTAATAGCTGCATGGATTGATGGATATTTGTTTTCTGATAAAACATCTTCTTTAAGAAAAGATGTAATGAACCAACATAATTCTAAAGCTTTAAGAAGATTATTAAATAAAAGTATAGAATATGTAACACCAGAAAATACTCCAACATTGGTGATGCAAGCAGTAAATGATAATAAGCCTCCAAAATTCATTAAAGATTTAAATGATTTTGAAGGTAAAATTAATGCAACTGTTAGTGGTTATTCTGCTTTACATATTGCAAAAATGGATGAAAATATCGACGTAATTGAATTGTTATTAAAAGAAGGTGCTTATTTCAGTTATGATGAAGCTTCTGATTTTTTATTTTTACCAATCCAAGATCCTTATGTTTCAAAATTGTTGTTAGAAAATTTGGCAAAAGTATATGCTAAAGATGAAGATGGATTTACTCCTATATTTGTTGCAATTAGAAAAGGAAGTTCTGTTCCTGTAATAGAATCATTAATTAAAGCTGGTGCGGATGTAAATGAAATTTATGTATCAAAGGATAAGAAGACAAAAATTTCTTTACTTCAATATGCATATATGTATGCAGAAAATCCATATGTAATTGAATTGTTAGAAAATAATGGTGCTAAATTATTTCCTAAGGAAAAGAAAAATAAGATACCTCCATTGTTTTTTGCTGTAAAAAATAGATTTGTTGAACCAGTTTTATGGTTAATCAAAGATAGAAATGCAGATGTTCAAAAATCATTTAATGGAACAAACTCTATTTTATTAGCTAGTGAAAATATAGAGCAGCCAGGTGTCTTACATGCTGTAATTGAAGCTGGAGCTGATCCAAATGTTCATGAAGGAAAAACATATAAAACACCTTTACAAAAAGCTGTTAAATACGGTAATGCGGGATATTTGAATGCTGCATTCTTAATAGGATCAAATTCTAATGTTGATGATGTTGATGTTCTAGGCAGAACAGCTTTAATGGAAACAATTACTGAAAGCTTTGAAAATGAACAAGTTGTAGATTTGTTAATTGATAAAAAAGCTAATGTAAATATAAAAGATAAAAATGGTGATAGTGCTATTATGTTAGCTGCGGCTAATTGTTCTAAACCGGATGTTATTTATTCTCTATTTAATGCAGGGGCTAATCCAAATGATTTGGATGCTAAAGGAAGATCTGTTTTAGGAAGATTGGTCCAGGAAGGGGCAAAGAATTCTTGTTATGCAACAGCAGAGGCTTTAATTAAAGTTGGAGCAGATGTTGATTTCAAAAATAAAGAAAAAAGAACAGTGCTTATGCAAGCTGCAAAATATACAAATTGTCCTGAAATAGTGGAACTTTTGATAAAAGCTGGTGCAAAAGTTTTTGAAAAAGATATTGATGGAATGAATGCTCTTGAGTACGGATTTAAGAACTTAAAATTAAGAAAGAGCTCTGTTTATGACAAACTTAGAAATTCCATTGAAGATGGTGATAAATACGTTTTTGATTATTCTTTACCTAAAAAGAAAGAATTGACTTTAAAAGAGATTATTGCAAACGGAAACGATTTAAGTTTGTTTGAAAAACGCATTAAAGAAATTATGAAAAAATCTGAAGATGGTAATAAAAAAGCGTTAAATAAGATTCTGTATAATGCTGTAGCTAATACTAAAAATACAGATTTTATTAATTTGCTTATATTAAATGGAGCAGATGTAAATTATAAAAATGAGAATGATAAATCTGTTTTAATGAATGCTGCTGAATTCGGAACACCTAATATAGTCAAATTGTTGATTAATTATAATGCTGATAAAACAGTAGTTTCTTCAGAAAATAAAATAGCTTATAACTATGCTTTGTATAACGAAAATGTTAAATATTCCTCAGCTTACTATTTGCTAAGACCTTGAATTTGATTCAATTTTTTAACATTTTTGTTAACTTTTAATAAACTTGTCTGCGCTATTTTTGAATCAATTGGAATTAAAATTTTCAATAGAAGAATTGTTGTTTAAAAATAGGCTAAAGAATATGACCGACGAAGAAAACCGCAAACATACTGAAAATGAAAAAAATAAAGAGGCACATGCAAAATGCTTGTGCCGTATAATGATTGCAACAGAAGATTTTTTTAAAGCATGCGGTGAATTCGTTTATGAGTTTTTAAGCGATGATGCTGATGAAGCTCAAGCTAATTTATTTAGTAAACCAAAGTTATTAAGAACAGTTAGTTCATTCGTTGTAGGAATTAGTGTAGGTATTGGTGTAACAATAGGCTATGTAAATTTAATGGATGCAAAAAAAACTCAAAAAGAAAAAGCATCTATAGAAACAATAGATCAAGTTGTTATTGAACCAAAAAAAGTATCTCATCAATTCGATTTTGATTTAACAGAATCTGTTGCTAGTGCAATTGAAGCAACAAAGTCAAAAGTTGAAGAAAAAAATGACATTGCTGAAGAAATAGAAAACCAACTTTTAGAATTAGCATCTGTAGAAAAATATCAAATAAAGCCGAGAGAAAATTTAGCAGCTTTGTTGAAACGTGCAGGTGTTGAAAATTCAGAAATTTATAGAATCACAACAGCATTGTCTGAAGTTATAAATTTGAAAAAAATTCAAATAGGTGATCAAGTAGAAATTGGATATCAAAATACTCAAACAGTTCCTCCAGAAAAGCAACTTGTTACAACAACTATTGAGGATAAAGATGGTAATAGATATATAGCATCAAAATCCAACGAAAATAGCTTTGAAGCTCAAATGTTAGAGGCAAAGGTTACGACTCGTAAAGAAAGAGCTGAAGGAGAAGTTGTTGGATCTTTTATAGCTTCGGCAAAAAATGCAGGTATTCCAGCAAATGTAATTCAACAAATCATTTGGAGTTTTAATGGTTTGATTGACTTTGCAAAAGATATTCAAAAAAACGATACATTTTCGGCTGTTTTTGAAAAAGAATATAATAAAAATAATGAACCTACAGGCAAAGGACAATTGATTTTTGCATCATTTAAATTACGTTATGGTGTTCAAGAAAGATATTATTACGAAGATTCAAAGGGCCAAAAAGATTACTATGATGAAAGCGGAAAAATTGCTCATAAATTATTCCAAAATCATCCTTTGAAATTCCAAAGAATTACATCTAAGTTCGGAATCAGAAAACATCCTATTTTGGGGTATAAATTAGCGCATAATGGTATTGATTATGGTGCACCAGAAGGAACTCCGATTCGTGCTCCTGGTAATGGAACTATTACAGAAGTCGGTAAACGTGGAGGATATGGAAAGTTCATTGGCATACGCCATAATTCTGAATTTGCTACGGGCTATGGGCATTTGTCAAAGTTTGCTAAAGGAATTGTACCTGGTAAAAAAGTTAAAGCTGGTGAAATAATTGGTTATGTAGGTAATACAGGAAGATCTACAGGTCCTCACTTACATTGGGAAGTTATTAAAAATGGAAGAAAGATCAATCCAGCAACTCAACAAATTACTGCACAAAAAAGATTGTCAGGTAATGAATTGTCTAGATTTATTCAACAAAGAGATATTTTAAGACAACAATTAGAACAAGGTGATGAGTATTTTGCATCAAAACCTTTAGAAGCAAAAACAGCAAAAGAGTCTAGTTCAAAGAATTTGGTTATAAATAAGAGATTACAAAAAGCATTCAAAGATAGAAAGTTATCTATCTTTAATAAATTTAACTTTGCTATGTTTAAGAAGAGTAAAGGTTAATTATTCTCTAGTTTTTAAATCATAAAGAGCAATGGCTGTAGCAACAGAAACGTTTAAACTTTCAACTTTTGGATCCATAGGAAGTTTAACCATAAAGTCGCAATTTTCTTGAGTTAATCTTCTTAATCCAAAGCCTTCAGATCCCATTACTAAAACGATTTTTTTAGGTAAATCTGCATTATGTAATGTATCTTTTGCATTACCATCCATGCCGACACACCAATAACCACGTTTTTTTAATTCATCCATTGTTCTTGCAATATTAACGACAGGAATTAAAGGAACATGTTCTAACATGCCACTTGCTGATTTGGCTAAAGTTCCTGTTGCTTCAGGAGCATTTTTTTCAGTTAATAAAACAGCATCAGCGCCAAAAGCACAAGCTGATCTTAAAATTGCACCAACGTTATGAGGGTCAGTTACTTGGTCTAATAAAATCAAAACTGATTTTTCTTTATCAGGAATATCTGATATATAATAATCAGGAAGTGGCTGTACTTGAGCACATATGCCTTGATGAACAGCTTCAAAGCCAATTATTTGTTCTATTTCTTGTTTTGTGGCAATTTCAAATTCAATACTTTGACCAATTTCTTTTTGTAATTCATTTAGAGTTTCTTTAGTAACTAAAACTCTATTAATTTTTCTGTTTGGATTTTTTAAAGCTGAAACAACAGGATGAAAACCATATAACCAAATTCCTTTTGTATTATTATTGTTTTTGTTCGATTCTTTTTTGTTATTATTTAAGTGTTTATCGTTTCTGTTATTTTGTTTAAAATTTTTTGACATTTGGTTAGCCTTAATTAAATAAATAAATATACTAAAAATAAAAATTTTTTATCTTTTATCACATTTTTTTAAAAGAAAAAGAATTTTGTTAAATTTTTCTGTTGACAAAGATTAAATTTAACCTTATTCAATTAATACGAATTTATGGACCGGTGGCCGAGTGGTTAATGGCAGCAGACTGTAAATCTGCCCGCGTGAGCGTACGGTAGTTCGAATCTACCCCTGTCCACCATTTTCGCGGGTGTAGCTCAATGGTAGAGCAGAAGCCTTCCAAGCTTACTACGTGGGTTCGATTCCCATCACCCGCTCCAAATATAAATTCGAAAGAATAAAAATTTTTAGTAGGCCGCCGATGAGGGGGCTTTTTGTTTAAACGCTATATATGATCGAGGATCAGAAGAAATGGCAAAAGAAAAGTTTGAAAGAACAAAACCACACTGCAATATTGGTACTAT
>JAKSVT010000030.1 GCA_024407875.1 Alphaproteobacteria bacterium | reverse complement strand
CATAAATCTTATTATAAGACAAACAGGAAGCAAAACAGAAAATCCTGACTTTTCTGTTCTAAAAAATGATTTTATAATTCAAGGGAAAAGCAATTCTATAAGTTCTTCTTATATTAATGGGCAAACAAGTAGAATTGTTGAAAACATACTAACTTTATTTCCTAAAAAAACTGGCGAAGTTACAATTCCTACCATTACTGCTGGAAAAGAAAAAACAGATCCTATTATAATAAAGGTATTATCACAAGATGATTATAACAAGTTATCACCTGAAGAACAAAGCATAACAAAGAAACCGGAACAAAAAATATTTTTAGAAAAAAATATTTCAAACACTTCAGCTTATGTTGGTGAAGAATTAATATACACACTAAAAATATTAATTGATCCATCAACTCCTTTAATAAACGGAACTGTTATTCCTCCTCAATCTGACGATATTGTTTTTGAACAATTTGGTGATGTTACAAAAACTTTTGAAACTAAAAACAACAAACAATATAACGTATTTCAATATAAATTTTTAATTTTCCCTCAAAAAAGTGGCGATATCACTTTAACGTCTCCTATATTTCAAGGTTCAATTCAAGATTTAGAAGATAATGAAGATGATTTAAATAGCATAGATAACTTTTTTTCATTTAATTCTTTATCATCAAGAATGTTTAAAGAAAAGCCTATTAATTTAAGAGCTCAGCCTACAATGCTAAAAATATTACCAGTTCCAGATGGTGCTGATTTTATTGCCAACAAAGTTGAAATAGACGATACTTTAAATACAAAAGACGTTCAAATCGGAGAGGCTATAACTAGAACTATCACAATCCAAGCATATGGAGCAAAAGCAAATTTAATACCTGATTTAAAATTTGAAAACTCAAATGATTTTAAACTCTATGATGGAAATTCAAATGGTAAAAATTATGCTGATCAACATGACATAATTGGAGTTAAATCTAAACAAGTAATTTTTATGCCTTTAACTGAAGGCAAATTAAATATGCCAACAGCTAAAATTAAGTACTTTAATCCTAAAACTAAAAAAGTACATACAGTTGAATCTAAGCCTTTATTTATAAACGTTTTGAAACCTGAAAATACCCAAGAACAAAGTTTGCCAACTTCTTCACAGGAACAAAAAAATAATACTTTAGAAAAAGAAGTACAAAGCAATACTTCTGTACAAGAAAAAACTAACTTAAATACTGTAGAAAACAAAACACCGATACACGGAAATTACATGATATTCGTTTATGGTATTATTGCAGGATTTATTATATCTAGTTTACTATTAGGAATAATTATGTTTATTAGATCTAAAGGGAAAACTAATCAAAATAGTAAAACTATTGACTTATCTAAAATCAAAGAAGCCTGCAAAGCAAACAATTCAAAAAAAATCTATGATGAACTTTTAGCTTTCGCTAAAAACAAATGGTCTGAAGAACAAATCAGTAATTTGTCTCAAATAGAAAAGCATTTTATATCAAATGATTTGCATGAGCAATTTCAAGAATTAAACAAATCATTATATTCAAACGACAAGAATGATTTTGACGCTAATAAATTATGGAAAACATTAAAAGCATCTAAGACAACAAACAATGAAAGTATCAGCGATACACCAATAAAAATGGAATTGTATCCAAAGAATTAGATTTAAAAAGCCCTCGATAAAGAGGGCTTTAAATTTTTTATTTTTTTAATAAATCTAAATTATATGGAGGACGGTCCAAGCCAACAGGAGAATTTGTAAAAATTTCATATCCTGTTTCTGTTACAGCTAAAGAATGTTCAAACTGAGCAGACAATGACATATCTCTTGTAACTGCTGTCCAACCATCAGATAATATTTTTAAATCATCTCCACCTAAATTTACCATAGGCTCAATTGTAAAAAACATTCCTGGTTCTAAAACTAAACCTTCATGAGGCTTTCCATAATTTAAAACATTTGGGGCATCATGGAATACTTTGCCTAAACCATGTCCACAAAAGTCCTTAACCACAGAACATCTATTTTTTTCTGCAAAAGATTGCATTGCATACCCAATATCACCCAATGTTGCACCAGGTCTTACAGCTTCAATTCCTCTCCACATTGTTTCAAAAGTAATATCAACTAATCTTTTAGCTTTTACAGATGGTTTACCAACAATATACATTCTGCTTGTATCACCATACCAACCATCTAAAATAACGGTAACATCAATATTTAAAATATCACCATTTACTAATTTTCTATCACCAGGAATACCATGACAAATAACATGATTTAATGATATACAAACTGATTTTGGATATCCATGATATCCTACACATGCAGAAACTGCACCATTAGCATTAATAAAATCATCGCAAATTTTATCTAATTCACCAGTTGTAATTCCTGCTTGAACATAAGGAGTAATCATATCTAAGGTTCTAGCAGCAAGAGCTCCCGCTCTACGCATTCCTTCAAAATCAGCAACATCTGTATGTATTACAACATCATTTTTCTTTGCCATAATCATATTTCCTTTATTTAAATAAAAACGGCATACGTGCCGAAACTGTAATTTCTTCTTCGGAAACATTACACCCTAAACAAATAATTTCCAACCCTTTTGAAAGATTTTCTTTAATATCATTTATATATTCTGCATCAGATTGCAAACTTAAAACAACATTTAAAAAATCCATTCTTTGAGCCAGTAATATCAAAAAGACCTTTTTATTGTCTTCAATTTTTTGTTTAATTCTGTTCATCATATGATGATTTACAACATCTACACATGTTGGATAAATAAGAGAAACATTTTTTTTACAATAAACAGAACTTATTACAACAAAACATTCTTCATCACCATTATTTAAAACCAAATCAAAATATTGATCACTCATTTCAACATTTTGATATTGGGATAATTCTGGCAAAAATCCTTTCAAAATTGCTTCATTCACTAAATATTTTTCTCTATCAAAATTAACACCAACCATAGTTCCACTTGATAAAGCAATTTCCCATGTTAATTTCAATTTAGAATTTTCTTTATTTATCTTACTTAAATAAATATCCATTCCTTGTTCATAAACACTTTCCAATCTTGACATATTAGAACAATAAGCAGGAACAATTGAATTTGTTTGAGGAATTAAGGCATGGATTAAAACTTTTGCCTGTCTATCTAATAATTGTGCTTTAATTAAAGGTGCTTCAAACTTCATTATTATTACTTAATTTTATTATATAAAAAATCGAACAATTATGTTATAGATATACAGTAAATGAGAGTAATTAACAACATCTAATATAATTTAAAGAGCGCGTATTTCTATGAAAATATTAATTTCTATTATCACAACTTTTATATTTTTTTTCTCTTATAATGTAATCGCACAAGATGCTGTATCAGGAGAAGTTAAAACAGATATTGTTGATGAAACAAAAAATGAAACAAGGATAAATCCTGAGATAATAGAAATACAAAAACATGATCCTAATGAACCATTACCGGAATCTAATGTACGAATTAATATTCCTCATTCAAACAGAACAAAAGATAATATGTTAGAATCATTTATGGATTTTACTTTCAATAAAGTATTTTCATCTTTTGAAGATTTAGAAATTAAATATTCATCTTTTGAAATGGTAGGATTTACTTTGATTAAATTTAAAGATGTTAACATTAAATCTAACAAGACTCTTGCTAAAGGAAAAATTCATTTTGATACACTAACATTAGATGCTCAAATATTAGTAAACCCAAGAAATTCTGATGAAAAGCATTGGGGATCAATAATTGCTTATAATACAAGAGCCAATTTAATATTAGACAATGGAAACCATAAATTTAGTGGAACTATAAAAGAATTTTCAGCAAAAGGATTTAAAATTTCAAAAGAAGCTGTACGTTTTGAACAAATTATGTCTTCTAATGCAAATGTTAAATATGATTTAAACAAATTCAATTTAATAAAAACATTTGTTAAGAAATTAGAATTTAACGCATTAGCTCCATATTTTAGTTTTGAATATGCGCTTGTAAACAACAAGGAATACACAAACCCAAATCAACTTTTAAACGATTTAATAAATCAAAAAAAAGCTGTTGCGAACAAGTAAAAAAAAGTTTAGATTAGTCAAAAAGCAAATTTACACTAGGATATACGACATGGAACAAATCACAATAAAATCAGGTGATTTTAGCGCTACAATAGCTCCAAAAGTTGGTGGGGCTTTAATGTGTTGGCAAAAAAATGAAAATGGCCAGCTAATAGATATTATGCGTCATGCGTTATCCACAGCTGTTGAGCAAAAGCAAGCGGATCAAACAGCAATGTTTCCTTTAGTACCTTATTCAAATAGAATTAGGGGCGGATCATTCATTTATTGGGGAATTAGAAGAAACGTTCCTAGAAACCACCCTATAGTACCAGATCCTTTACATGGTGAAGGTTGGCAAAAAGAATGGTCTATTGAAGAACAAAGTGATAGTAAATTAGTAATTTGTTTTGATCATGATGGAAAATCAGGTTTTCCTTTTGCTTATCATGCACAACAAACTTTTGAAATAATAAACAACACATTAAATGTTGTATTAAAACTTACAAACAAAGGCGGATTGCCTATGCCTTGTGGTTTGGGATGGCATCCATTCTTTCCAAAAGATAACGATACTATTGTTAAGTTTAAAAATAAGACATTATGGGCACATGAAGCTTCAGCTCCAAGAGAACGTCCTATAAAAGTTTCTCCAGAATGGTGTTTTGATAAAGGTTTAGAAATTTCTACTTTAGAATTAGACACTTGTTTTGGAGGTTTTGATGGCAAAGCTGAAATCGAATGGCCTTCAAGGAAAAGAAAAGTAAATTTGACTGCTCTTTCTGATTTTGGACACGTTGTAGTTTGGTCTCCAAAGGGTGAAAATTTCTTCTGTGTTGAACCAGTTACAAACGCTAATGATGCTTTTAATTTAGCATCTAGAGGTATCGCTGGAACAGGAATTAAAACACTTGATCCTGAAGAATCTTTACGTGAAAATCTAACATTAGAATTTTCTAACTTATAATATTTCTATTAGTTTCACCAAATAATTAGTCATTCATTAGAAATTTTTTCAAACAAAAAAGATGTTTTATAAACAAATCTGTAAAACATCTATTTTAATGAGTATATCTAAAAGAAATTACAAATATAATTAGCCACTTGTTTTTTGCTGATTAGCTAATTGTGAGACTTCTTCGCCCCAAAGTTCAAACAATTGTCTTTGCTTTTCTTTCAAATGAGCAACATATCTTTGATCTTTTGTAGATAAAATACTTAAAACAATTGGAGGAATAAATCTAGAAAACATAAATCCAACACCAGCTGCACCAAAAATTACAAAAATAGCAACTGGTGAAAAGAATATTTCTACAACACTTTCTAATGTATTGGCAGAAAACCATAATTCAAATAAAAATGGCAAAGAACCAGCAAAGTTCATTCCACCAACACTCAACCATTTAAATTTATAAGAGTTTTTACCCTGATTTTCAAAAACCAATGAAATAAGGGTTGGAATCATTGCCATTGATAAAAACAGCACTGTTGTTTTTAATACTAAAAAGACAGGTATCAAACATAATAATAATGCAAAATTCGAAAAAACTCCTCTCTTTTTTGGGGCTTTACTTGATACTTCTTTTGTTGCTTGTGTATTATTATTTTCTTCTGCCATAATAATCCCCTACTTCATAACTCTGCCTAATAGTAATAAGAACATAACTAACAAAGCAATACCTACAGATACAATCGCAGATACCTCATATCCTAGACGAATACATTGATCAATTCTCTTTGATCTATTAGTTTCTAGTTCTTCAACTTCTTTTGCCATACCAGCAAATTCCTTCTGCGCATTCAAAAAGTCTTGCTGATCTTTTTGTTTTGCTTCAGGATTATCCAAGGTTTGATAGACTTCTACTAACGAACCCTTTCTAATTAATTTAGGCAATGTTTTTTCTAAATTCATTCTTGTTTCTAAGTTGTGATAGTTCTTAATCATTTCTGCAATATGATTACCCATCCAACTAGAAAGCCCATTTAACTTTTCAGGTCCAAAAACTGCTTGTAATGTAGCATATGCTCTAAGTAATCCTCTAGCAGCAATTCCTGGATGAGAAGAATTTGTATCAGAAATAGCCTCACCAATTTTTGAGCTATAGTGAATCATTAAAAATGCAGCAATATGTCTATCCAAAGGAAGTTGTGATGTATCAACTGTCTTTGAAGCATTTTCAATAGCAGGCAAAATATCACGTTCTGATACGCAATATTCTTTCTTAATCAATGGACTTTGGCAAGGAACACCGTCACATAATTCATAAAGAACTCTCTCTATTCCCAAACCTAACTCTTGTCTTTGAATATTATTACTTACAGTTTTTAGAGCTTGAATAGCTTGCAAATTTTGATGAACTTGGTACCAAGCTTCTAAATACCCCTTTAATATCATCATAGTAATAGTTGTTACATCTTCATTATGCATATAAGAGTACGCCAACATATAGCCAATGGCTGATGGCATAAATCTGTATCCTCTCATTACAATAGGAGCATGTTCATACAAATTCAAAATTGTTCTAAATACTAAATAATCGTTTTGTTTTTCACGATTTGAAAACTGGATAATAGCCAATTCTTTTGCAGCATTAATTGCTGCTAACATCGGTTTATCTTCAAACCCGCGCAAGATCCAAGTTTCAAAACGTTCTGACCTAATAGTTTCTGCAGCAGAATCCCAATTTTTCATTAATGCATAAGCAAATAAAGGATAGTTATCATATTCTGCTCCGCAATATTGAATTGATCTTGATGATGTTTTTGTAATTCTGTTTTGTAATGGTGTTGCTCTTCTACCATCAATCCATTGCTGAACTTGAATTGTGTTCCATCTTAAATTTTCATCATCAAGCAACAAACCACGTAATAGTTCCGTTAAGGCTAAAACAATGCGCTCATGCCCTAACAAAGCAGCATATGAACCTTTAGAAAGTTTTAGTTCAATAAGTTCATCATTAGTCATACCTTCTGTTGAATTATAACCAACAGCCAACCATACTAACGTACCACCTAATGAGTATAAGTCATCAGCAATAGAACCATCACCTCTGCCTATTGGATTACACATCATTGATGGAATTGGCTCTAGAGAATCATTTTGTTCAAATGCTGGAGGTGCTGAAATACAATCTCCTAGAACGACTTGTGTTTTTTCTTCATCTAAATAATATAAATTATCAGGTCTAATAGCTCTATGTGTTAACCCTCTTTCGGATAATTCACTCAAAGCCGACAAAATCGGAGACACCCACTTTGGACCAATATTAACTTCATCCTTTGTAAATTTAGGAGTAAAGCGCATACCAGTACCAACACGACCACCTTCTGGATAGTCATAGATTAAGATCATTGTCTTTCTATTGAAATCTGGCCACATTGCCACTTCTGCATCAACTAACCGCAAAAGGCCTGCTAATTTTAAGCCTTTTCTTTTTGTAATATGGTCATTACGAATAGGTAAATCTGGGTTACATACTAAAGCATAAACTTTACTCTGTGACTTATCAATGGCCTCAGCTTTAAAAGCTTTAGCATTTTGCATATCTAACGCAGGTATAGGAGAATCGGGATATACATAAAATTCCCCACCAATTTGTACAACTGATTTCTTAGAAGTTTTTAAAACAACCGTTTCTTTAACAGTTTCTTGAGCTTCTTCTTTTTTATCTTCTTCAGCAAAAGCATTCCTAAATTGTTTTATAGGATCTAATGTTTCATCGCTGGCATTTACACTGGTTTCTTCCATTGTCATGTCCTTTAGTATATATAAAACCGAACCAACATTCTTATGGTTCGGTTTCATATTATCACGAATTTTACAAAAAAGTAAATTATTTTCGTATGTTAGGTTTATTTTTTATAAGGATTGTCCAAAATAATTGTATCTTCACGTTCTGGAGATGTTGAAATCATAGAAATTTTTACACCTAACAATTCTTCAATTCTGTGTAAATAAGCTTTAGCTTTTTCAGGCAATTTATTGTAATCACGAATACCATATGTTGTTGATTTCCAACCAGGCATTGTTTCATAAATAGGTTTTACTCTAGCTGAAGCGTTAAATTGCATTGGATAATAATCCAACTTCTTACCGTCTAAATCATAGCCTACACAAATTTTGATTTCGTCGAAATCATCTAAAATATCCATTTTCATTACAGCTAATGAGTGAATACCGTTTACACGAATCGCTTGACGAACTAAAACAGCATCAAACCAGCCACAACGACGAGGACGACCTGTAACTGTTCCAAATTCATGGCCTTTTTCACGAATTGTATCACCAATTTCATCGAACAATTCTGTTGGGAAAGGACCTGCACCAACTCTTGTTGTATAAGCTTTTGTAACACCAATAACTTGGTCAATATATTTCATACCAACACCAGAGCCAACAGCAGCTTGTCCAGCAATTGTATTTGATGATGTAACAAACGGATATGTTCCGAAATCATTATCAAGCATAGTTGCTTGAGCACCTTCAAACAATATCTTCTTTCCTTCGTCGATTTTATCAGCTAAGACTTTCCAAGCAGGAACAACATAAGGCAAAATAAATTCAGAAATTTCTTTTAATTGTGCCATTAATTCATCAGCATCAATTAAAGGCTTATTCCAACCTTTACGCAAGCCATTGTGGAACATCAATAAGTTATCAACTTTCATTCTCAATGTTTCAGGTTCTGCTAAATCACCAACACGAATAGCACGACGAGCTACTTTATCTTGGTAAGCTGGACCAATTCCATGACCTGTTGTTCCAATTTTTCCTTTTCCAGCAGCTTCTTCGCTTAACTTGTCTAATTCTCTATGGCATGGCAAAATAAGTGTTGCTAAATCAGAAATCTTTAAAACATCTGGTGTAATTTTTGCACCTAAATCAGAAATACGTTTAATTTCGTCTTTTAATCCCCATGGATCAACTACTACACCATTACCAATTACAGATGTTTTTCCACGAACAATACCTGATGGCAATAATTGTAATTTGTATGTAACTCCGTCAACAACTAATGTATGTCCAGCATTATTTCCACCTTGGAAACGAACAACAACATCAGCGTTTTCGCTCATTAAATCAACAATTTTACCTTTACCTTCATCGCCCCATTGAACGCCTACAACAACTATATTAGCCATATTTTGCTCCCTATATTATTAAAAAACCGAACGAATCTCTCCGCTCTTAAAATAAACATAATCACACTTCAAGCTCTTAGCTTGTTCGATTAATTCTTTTTCACCATTATTACCTCTATCAATTCCAAAAACAACTTGTTTTCCAGAATTTATTATTTCTTTTGCTTTTTCAAAGTTTACACCTGATTGAAGTAACACTTTTTCCTTTTTCTTTTCAAAAGAAACTACAGATAATACATTTTCCATTATTAAAGTTGCACCTGTAGAAGGCTCTCCACATAAACCATTAACCGAGCTTATGTATCTGCCTCCTTGACCAAGCAAAATTCCTTTATTTATTTCATAAACAGAGAAAGATACTCCTTTATGATATTCAAAACCTCTATTTTCTAAAACATCTATAGATAACTTTAATCTAGGATTGTTTTCTTTTAAAATTTCACAAACTTCTTTTAATCTTTTTATTTCAGCTAAAGCTTCACCTTTAAATTCAATTTTATCTAATTTATTTAAAACATCTTCAGCTTCACCATAAGCCCCCAACAATAATTCAAATACAGATAAAATTTTTTCATTATTATTTGATATTTTCTTTAAATAAGAAATCGTGTTTGAAAAATCTTTTTGTCCTATAAAAGATAACAGATTATCTGCTTCATTTCCTTCTATTTTAAATTCTTTAAATATTGAAGGCAATAATGGTGGTAAATTCAAATCAACAGAAACATTATCTACTTTTACTTCATGAAGAGCTTCTAAAATTAATAATATAACTTCAGCATCACATTTTGAACTATCAGCGCCAATTAATTCAGCTCCAGCTTGTAATATTTGACGATTTGGATGGAGCATTGAACCTTTTAATCTTAAAACATCACCAGAATAAGCTAATCTTAATGGTCTAGGTTCTTCATTTAATCTAGTCAATGCTATACGACTAATTTGAGGTGTCATATCAGCTCTTATTCCAAGTAATTGAGATGAAATAGGATCTATTAAACGAAATGTTTGTTCTTTTAAATCTTCTTGATTATCAACAAAAAGCGTTTGTTCGAATTCAGCTAAAGTAGGTGTTACTCTTTGATATCCAAAGTCTTGAAACACATCTAGTATTTTTTCTACAACTTTTGCTTGCTTATCCGCTAAAGGAAATAAGACATCATTCATTCCAACAGGCAACAAGCCTATTCCACACTTTTGTTTCATTTTTACCTTAAAAAAAGTGAAAAACACCTTAAAAAACTGGTTTGTACTTTACACGATTTAAAACGTAATTAAAATGAAAAACTTGTTTTTTTTGCTTTTTTCATTATATTGAGTTTAAAATCAATGAATTTAGTAATAATTGAGGTATTTAGATGACCGCAAAAACACCAGTAATTATAGATACAGATCCAGGTATTGATGATGCCGTTGCTTTAATGTTAGCAATGTCAGATCCAAGTTTAGATGTTATTGGCATTACAACGGTTAGTGGAAATGTTTGTGTTGAAAAAGCAGAAAAAAACGCTAGAAAAATTTGTCAATTTGCATGGCATTCAGGAATACCTGTATACAAAGGTTGTGATAAACCTTTAAAAAGATCTACTATTCATGCTGAATGGATTCATGGTGAAGATGGATTATCAGGTTTAGACTTTGGACATGTTGATGAATATGTCGAATCGATGCATGCCGTTGACTACCTCATTAACACATTTATGAGCTCTCCTGAACACTCCATATCATTAGTATCTCTTGGGCCAATGACAAACATAGCCTCAGCATTTTTAAAAGAACCAAAAATTATTTCACGCATCAAAGAATTAATTATTATGGGTGGATGTTTTAATGAAGAATGTCCTAAGGGAAATGTTACCCCTTATTCAGAATTTAATATTTATGCAGATCCACATGCTGCAGAAATAGTTTTTGATTTAGGCCAAAGAATAACAATTGTTCCAATGGAAGTTGGCGAACAAGCATATGCTAGCATTGAATTTATCGAAAAATTAAGAGATTTAAATTTGCGTTGTGCAACAAATTGTGCTGAATTATTGGCAAGAACAGGCAAAATATTACATGAAAAAGAGCAAGAAATAAAAGATGCTGGATTAACAAAACAATCAGGTACATCTTTATATGATCCTTGTGCAATTGGTTATTTAATTAAACCATCTTTGTTTTCTGGAAATTATGGAAGTGTTCAAGTTAATACAGATTCTGAAAGCGAAATGTTTGGCATGACAACATTTATTGAATCCACAAAAAGAAATTGCTTAGTTACATATAAAATTAATGTTGAAGCATTTCTTAACCTAGTAATTGAACACTATAAATTATTATCATAATGACAGCTAACATACCATCAATTGATGAAACATTATCTGTAGCTCCAATGATGGATTGGACAGATAGACACTTTCGTGTCTTTATGCGCCAATTTACAAAAAAAACGTTATTATATTCAGAAATGGTAACAGCTAATGCAATTTGTTATGGGAATTATGAAAAGCTATTATCTTTTTCAAAATTAGAAAAACCGATTGTACTCCAATTAGGTGGAGCTGATCCAGAAGCATTAGCTAAAGCAATAAAGATAGCAAATGATTTTGATTATGATGGGTATAATTTAAATTGTGGTTGCCCTTCTCAGAGAGTTCAAAATGGTAATTTTGGTGCAGCATTAAGGAAAGATCCAAATTTAGTTAATGAATGTTATCAAGCAATTATTGAATCAACTAATAAACCCACATCTATAAAGACACGAATTTCTTTATTAGAAATGACGTTAGATAGTGATGGATATGACGATCTTTGTAATTTTACAACCACCATTAAAAATTGTAATTCTTTTACAATACATGCTAGGAAAGCAAAACTTTCAGGATTTAATCCAAAACAAAACAGAGACAGATTAGCTATAAATTATGACTTAGTTTATAAATTTAAGAAAGAGCATCCAAATTTAAAAATAATCATAAATGGCGATATAAAAAATTTATGTGAAGCTAAAAATCATCTTAACTATGTAGACGGTGTAATGATAGGAAGGGCAGCTTATTCTAATCCACAAATTTTTCAACATGCTGACAGCCAAATATATAATTGTGAAGATACTTGTTTAGATTTAAAATCTGCTATATTAAATATGGAAGAATATATTGAAAATGAACTGTTAAAC
This sequence comes from Alphaproteobacteria bacterium, assembly GCA_024407875.1. Lineage (GTDB taxonomy): Bacteria > Pseudomonadota > Alphaproteobacteria > CAAGCB01 > CAG-977 > UBA2903. The sequence goes on along the minus strand of JAKSVT010000030.1, from coordinate 8,114 downwards.
GGAGAAAAATTATCTTCGATTACACGACATTTTTTAGGATTATTTAAAGGCTGTACTGGTGCAAGTATATGGAGAAGATCTTTATCAGAAATACCTAATTTAAATGACGCATCATTTAAAACTATTTTACAAGCATTAAATAATGTAGTATCGATATAATAGAAGTTTTTTTCAAGGATATGAATAATGAGTGAATCTCAAGTTATTTTTTTAGTTTGTGGTTTAGTGGGATATCTATTAGGTTCCATCCCTTTTGGTTTAGTACTTACAAGAATGGCTGGTCTAGGAGATATTCGAAAGATTGGTTCTGGAAATATTGGAGCAACTAATGTTTTAAGAACGGGACATAAAGGACTAGCTCTTTTAACTTTATTATGTGATTCTTGTAAGGCTGCTGTTGCCGCTTTAGTAGCTTTTTATCTAATTGATGAAGAAATAAGTGGTCTTGCTTCTTTAATTGCTGGCACAATGGGTGTTATCGGCCACAATTTTCCTATTTGGTTAAAATTTAAAGGAGGCAAAGGCGTAGCAGCTACATTAGGAATGCTTTTTGCTACAAGTTGGGAAGTTGGTTTAGCTTCTGGTATAACTTGGTTAGTTGTTGCATTTACATTTAAATATTCTTCATTATCAGCATTAGTAGCTTTAACACTTGCTCCTGTGTATGCTTTATACATTCCAAATGTTGACCCTATGAATTCTTATTTTTATGGATTTTTAGCTGTACTTGCTATTATTAGACATCACCAAAACATCACACGTTTATTAAATGGTACAGAAACAAAAATTGGTCAAAAAAAGAAATCTGTATAACGAAAAAAAATAGATCCTTAATTGAAAAGGATCTATTTTTTAACAATCTAATTTATCTAGCCATTTTTTTGGCTTCAATTTTTGCTTTTTGAGCTGCAATTCTATCATTTAAATTCTTCTCTTTTGCAGCAATCCTATCAAGAACTTCTTGACGTTTTTGTTCTAATTTATCTGTCGGCAATCCTGCTTCTTTTGCTTGGGCAATTTTAGCATCAATCTGCTCTAAAGTCATCTCCTTCTTTGCTGAAAGCTTGTTTTCAACAGCAGTTTGTTTAGCATCTAATTTTGCTACAGCATCTGAAGATTTTGTCTGAGCAAAAGAATTTGAACTTAACAAAACAAATACAAAAGTCAGCATTATTTTTTTCATTTTTTCCTCCATATATATAAATAACTTTATAAGTATATCTTTTTTTATACAAACAATCAAAAAAAAGAGCTACTCACACAAAAGTAGCTCAATCTTTATTAAACAAGAAAATTACAGAATTATATTAAATATCTAACTTTTAATGTACCATTTATTTCTTTTAATTCTTTGCAAATTTCTAAACCATTGTCTAAATGTCCATCGACATCAACAACAACGTAAGAATAAGTACCATCTGTTCTTAGATATTGTCCTGAAATGTTTAAACCATATTTGGAAAATACATTGTTAATGCCACTTAAAACTCCAGGTACGTTTTTATGAATATGCATAAAACGTGTTACCTTTCCGGTTTCTTGAACAGGCAAAGAAACTTCAACAACGTTTACTGCACCTAAAGTTGATCCATTATCTGAATATTTTACTAAACGTTCAGCAACTTCTAAACCAATATTTGCTTGAGCTTCTTGTGTTGATCCACCAATATGAGGTGTCAAAATTGTATTTGGAATACCTCTTAATGGAGAAACGAACTCTTCAGATTTATCAGCTGGTTCTTTAGGGAACACGTCAATAGCAGCACCACCTAATTGTTCAGAATCTAAAGCTTCTTTTAAAGCATCAATATCAACAACAGAACCTCTTGCTGCGTTAATGAGCATTGCGCCTTTTTTCATCTTTGCAATTTTTTCTGCATTAATCATTTTATTTGTTAACGGTGTTTGAGGAACATGTAAACTTACAACATCACTTACTGTTAATAATTCATCTAATGTTGCACATGATTCTGCATTTCCCAAAGCTAATTTATCAACAATATCATAATAACGAACTTTCATGCCCATTGCTTCGGCCAAAACAGATACTTGAGTACCAATATGACCATATCCAACAATGCCCAAAACTTTTCCTCTTACTTCGCTTGAGCCTTTTGCATTTTTTAACCATTTACCATGATGTGCTGCCCAGCTACGTTGTGGAATACCACGTAATAACATAACCATTTCACCTATTACCAATTCAGCAACAGAACGTGTATTTGAATAAGGAGCATTAAATACAGGAATTCCTAAAGAAGCTGCAGCTGTTAAATCTACTTGATTTGTACCAATACAGAAGCAACCTACTGCTAATAAATGTTCGGCACATTCTAAAACTTCTTTTGTTAATTTTGTTCTTGAACGAATACCTATAATATGAGCATCTTTAATAGCATTTTTTAATTCATCGCCATCCAAAGCATTTTTCAAACTTATAATATTTGAATAGCCATATTTTCTGAAATAATTTTCAGCATTTTGATGTAAATCTTCTAACAATAAAATTTTAATTTTATCTTTTGATAATGATGTCTGATTCATAACGTTCCTTCTTTATAAAGATAATCAAAATAAATAACTTCCCTTCTTATATTCTTTTGAAACGAAAAAAACTATATTTATTTTTAATTAAATTACTTTTTTAATTTGCTAAAAATATCAAAATAGTTTAAAAAACTAACAAAAGGTAAACAAAACATTATGGGTATTTTTATGAAAAACAAAGTCATATACTTATTGTTTATAATACATTGTATTTACCCTAATTATACGAATGGAGCATCCAAGCGTGTTGGGGGTAGTTCTGATAACAAATTTAATCCAAATCAAATGCCTCCTACATCTTCAATGGTACCAAATAATGCTAATCAATTAGGAACTTTTGTTATTTACTCTACTGAAGATATGAGTAAAGAATTAGCCCCTCAGGCAAAAGAATGGCTAAAAGAAAATGCTGGAATGAGTGCCGAAGAAAAAGTCAAAATTGATATGCAAAATGTCAACACTGAATCTGTAAGTGCTCAAGAAGCAAATGAATCAGGTTTTGAAAAATATTCTCGTTTACCTAAAGGCTTTGTAATTCCTGGAAGCGACGATAAGAAAGAAGTAGAAAACATTGTTCTTCAACAAAAAGATAAAATTTATACTCTTGACTATTCTGGTGAAAAAGTAGCTGTAGCTCTTGATGAACAAACAATTATCGAAGCTCCTTTTTTAAAACACATACCTTACTTTTTCTCTAACATAGAAATTCATTCTGACAATTCTGTTCATATATCAGAAACAATTCAACGCGTTGTAGAACATAAAGAAACTGATTTTCATGGAATTGTAAGATCTTTTCCAAAAAAACATTTTGACAGATCAGGGAAATCACACAGATCTAAAATCTACGATTATTCAGCAACAATTGATAACATTCCTGTAGATGTAGCTTTAAGTGCTGATAGTAAAGAATTAAAATTAATTGTTAATTCTAAAGTTCCTTTAACGCCTGGTGTTCATGCTTTTAAAATACAATACAGCTTTGATAATAAAATCTCAGAATTTGAAAATCTAGAAAAGAAATCTGAAAAAGATTCCGACTATTTTAAAGAATTAATTTGGGATATTACTGGACAAAATTGGGATATTCCTGTAATGCGTGCAGCTGCAAGAGTTATCTATCCATCAAATTCAGATGTAATTTCTCGCTTGGCTATGACAGGTACAGCTTCTCAGGAAAATGATTTCTATCGTATACGTAGATCAAAATACGGAGATTCATTATATAACCTTACATATCCATTACAACCAGGACAACACTTCGTAATTATTACAAATTGGTCTGAACCAGATTATTTAAGATTACCTGTTGATAAAACATCTGTATTCTTAAACGATCATGGTATGTTAGCTGCTGTATTATTAGGCTTGTTTATAATTAGTGGATATTTTATTGCAACATATCAAACATTAAAAAGAAACCATACAGTTACAACAAATCAAGCTTTACCAATAAAAAAAGGCAATTTGTCCCCTGCTGTTATTTACTATGCTTTGCACAAACAAACCGTTGCGAAATCTATCTTTTCTATAATTATTAATATGGCAGGAAAAGAATTTATTTCCATAGAACAAGCACAAAACAAATTAATAGCTATCAAAAAAACAGATTCTATGGACAAGCTAACTTATATTGAAAAAGTAATAGCTAAAAAGATGTTCAACAAAGACGAAACTACTTTTGAATTTTCTGCAAAAAATCAATTAAAGTTACAGCGTCTTATCTCATCAATTGATAAGAAAATTAAATATATTTATCATAAAGAGTTTTTCACATTTCCTACAGCTAGATTTTGGTATGGAATATTGTTAGCATTTATTACATTTGTATGTATTTCTCAAATGTCATTATTCCCATTACCAACATTTATCACTTGTTGTACAGCTATTGCATGTTTTTCAACGATGTACTTTGCAACAATTGATACAATAAAAAGTTTCAAAGACATTAAAAATAATGGAACTGGAAAGAAGAAATTTATTATAGGTATCATATTTGCTATATCATCATTAACTTCATTCTTCCCTATTACAAAATTAATGTCATATAACACCTCAATTGAAACTTCTGTAGGTATTTGGACTATTTTATTAATTATTGGAATTTCATTTTCTTTATTACAACATCCTTCTTTATTATCAACTTCTTTAATGGACAATATTAAAGGATATAAATCATACTTAACATCTACTGAAAATACTGTATTCAAAGCTATTAGAGCTGATAGAATTAATTCTTTATATAATCAGCATTTACCTTTTGCTATAGCTTTAGATGTTGACAAGCAATGGACCAAAAGATTTACTGTTTCTATAAATCCTTTGGACAGACCTACTTGGTATAAAGGACCTCTTCAATTTAATGAAGATTTTATTGATTCCTTATATACAGCGTTTTCGTCAGTATTCCCTCCTCCTGTAAAAAAGAAGAAAAAGAATTAATATTAAGTAAGATTATAAACATACGGGTAAAATTATGTCAGATATAGATTTATTTGTTAACAACCAACAAGCAGCAGCTTCGGATTACAATGAAAGCTCTATTGAGATTCTAGAGGGCTTAGAACCTGTTCGAAGAAGACCAGGTATGTACATTGGTGGTACAGATGAAGCTTCTTATCACCATTTAGTATCTGAAATCTTAGATAATGCTATGGATGAAGCTGTAGCAGGATTTGCTAGTGTTATTGAAGTTGAATTACTATCTGACGGATCTGTTAGAATTAAAGATAATGGGCGTGGAATTCCTGTTGGTCCTCACCCAAAATTTCCAGACAAATCCACACTTGAAGTTATTATGACGACATTGCACTCTGGTGGTAAATTTGATGGAAAAGCATATAAAGTTTCTGGTGGTTTGCATGGTGTTGGCGCAGCTGTTGTTAGCGCTTTGTCATCACAAATGATAATAGAAGTAGCTAGAGAAAAGCATTTATGGAGACAAACATATTCCAAAGGTATTCCACAAACAGGATTAGAAGATTTAGGAACTGTAGCAAACAGAAGAGGCACAACAGTTTACTTTAAGCCTGATTCAGAAATATTTGGCGAAGATATGCACTTTAAGCCAAGTACATTATTCCGTATGGCAAGAGCAAAAGCTTTCTTATTTAAAGGTATTGAAATACGTTGGAAATGTGATCCTTCATTGTTAGTAAATGATGATAAGACCCCTGCTGAAGAAATTTTAAAATTTCCTAATGGATTAGAAGATTTCTTAAATTTCCAATTAAGAGAAAAAGAAACAATATCAACAAAACCTTTTTGTGGCAAAGTTGATTTAGCAGACAACAAAGGCTATATCGAATGGGCTATTTCTTGGGTTGTTGATGATGAAGATGCTTTTACAAATTCATATTGTAATACGATTCGTACTCCACAAGGTGGAACACACGAAGCTGGTTTACGTTCAGCTTTAACACGTTGTGTAAGATCTTATGCAGAAATGTGTGGAAACAAAAAGGCTTCAGACTTAATAACAGACGATATTATTGGCGGAGCTGCAATTGTTTTATCATTGTTCATGAGAGAACCTCAATTCCAAGGTCAAACAAAGGATAAATTAGGTTCACCTGAAGCAACTCGTTTGGTAGAAAATGCTATTAAAGATCCTTTTGATCATTGGTTATCTAGTGATAGAGAAAATGCAAAAGCATTATTAGACTATATTCAAGAACGTTCTTTAATTCGTCAAAAGAAGAAAAAAGAAAACGAAGTTTCTCGTATTACTGTTTCAAAGCGTTTAAAACTTCCAGGAAAATTAGCTGATTGTTCTCACAAAGAATTAGCAGGAACAGAACTTTTCATCGTAGAAGGAGATTCTGCTGGTGGTTCAGCAAAATCTGCAAGAGATCGTAACACTCAAGCTATTTTACCTATTCGTGGTAAGATTTTGAACGTTGAAAGCAAATCTGACAATAAGATTTATGCTAATCAAGAAATAAACGATATTACTGAAGCTTTAGGATGCGGAAGAAGAAAAGATTATAAAGAAGAAAACTTACGTTATGAAAAAATTATTATCATGACAGATGCTGATGTTGACGGCGCTCACATTGCTTCTTTATTAATGACTTTATTCTATAGAGAAATGCCTAAATTAATTCAAAACAAGCATTTATATTTAGCTGTACCCCCTTTATATCGTATTGCTTATGGTAGTAAAGTTTATTACGCTTTAGATGATGCTGATAAGGATAGAATCATCAAAAAAGAAGCTAAAAATTCTAAAAAAGTAGAAATTAGCCGTTTTAAAGGTCTAGGTGAAATGCCTCCTGCTCAATTAAGAGAAACAACTATGAGCAAAGAAAACAGAACTTTAATTCGAGTAATGCTTCCGAACCCAAGAAATGAGGAAGAACAGTTAGAGTTTGATGCTACGAATGATATTGTAATGCAATTGATGGGGGACAATCCTAAATTACGTTTCAAATTTATTCAAGAACATGCAAAATTTGTTCAAGATTTAGATATCTAAATTTTTCAAAAAAAATATTGACACCTATTAAAAAGCGTGTATATTACATTTTGTTTTGAGTGCCCTTGTGGCGGAATTGGTAGACGCGACAGACTCAAAATCTGTTATCCTTTACGGATGTGCTTGTTCGATTCAAGTCAGGGGCACCATATGATGTCTGTAAATCATTGGATTTACAGATTTTTTTATTAATATTGATTAGTCTCTTACTTTAATCACCTAAAATTTTGAAAAATTATTTAAAATTAGTTTTATCGCTTAATATTAAAGACAAAAATCCTAAAGAAATCAATTAGATACAAAATAAACGTAAAATTATTAGTATTTTTTTATTTTTTCTTGTAACCTATTCAAGTGTTAAACGTTAATATGGTATAGAAAACCAAATTTAATAAAAAAATTAAGGAGAAAAAACATGAGTACTTTTAATAACAAAGACATTTTTTTAAAAATCGACGGTATTGAAGGTGAATCTAAGGATAGCAAACATGAAAAATGGACTGATGTTTTAAGCTTTTCACATTCATCTATACAATCTATTCAGACAGGTTCTCCTGATGCAGCTGGCCGTGGTGTTTTTGAACCTGTTACCTTTAAACATGTTGTAGATAAAGGTACTCCAAAATTACAAGAAGCTTGCATGAAAGGCTCTCATATTAAAGTAGCTGAAGTACATTTCTGTCGTGCAATTAATGGAAAACAAGAAGTAATTTATAAAGTAAAGTTTGAAGGATTAAAAATCGTAAAAGCTACTGTTGCGGTTGAAGATTTAGAAGAAGGTGCTTTCCAATTAGTTGAAACTGTAAGTATGTTGGCAAACAAACAAACTTGGACTGAAACAGCTGTTGGATTAGATAATGCTCTTGGCGGAAATACAGAAGCCTGCTTTGATCAAACAAAAAAATGCTAATTAGATTTAGAAGCCTAAATTCATAATTAATTGTTTCCCTCATCTATAATGCTATAGTTGAGGGAAATATTTTTTTTACAAAAAAAAATTTAAAAAAAACAATTTTTTTGTAACCTATTCAAGTATTAAACGTTAATATGGTATAGAAAACCAAATTTAATAAAAAAATTAAGGAGAAAA